>NZ_JUQO01000191.1 GCF_001074635.1 Streptococcus mitis | reverse complement strand
AGGAACAACACCAAAAGCAGACGAACCATCAGCAGGAACAACACCAAAAGCAGAGGAACCATCAGCAGGCACAACACCAAAAGCAGACGAACCAGCAGCAGGCACAACGCCGAAATCAGACGAGCCAGCAACAGGAGCAACACCAAAAGCAGAGGAACCAGCAGCAGGAACAACGCCAAAAGCAGAAGAACCAGCAACAGGCACAACACCGAAAGCGGAAGAACCATCAGCAGGCACAACGCCGAAAGCAGACGAACCATCAGCAGGCACAACGCCAAAAGCAGACGAGCCATCAGCAGGCACAACACCGAAATCAGAAGAACCATCAGCAGGCACAACACCAAAAGCAGAGGAACCATCAGCAGGCACAACACCGAAAGCGGAAGAACCATCAGCAGGCACAAAAGAAGATGCTCCGTCTGAAGAAGTAGCATCTAAAGATGAAAAATTTGAGGAAGCCAAAAAAGATGGAAAAGATGCTATTGAAAAAATTGCAGCTTCAAAACTTAGTGAAATTGAAAAAGTTAAAGATGAAGCAGAAAAAGCTAAGTTAGAAGCTAAATTAAAAGAATTAAAAGAAGCAGGATTAGAAGCGATAAATAATGCTAAAGATCACGATGCAGCAGTAGATGCTACGGATGAATATCAAACTAAGATTGATGAGATTAATGTTCCAGGTGAAGAATTACCAGCACCAAATTATAACAAAGATAATTTAACAAATGGCCGTAATGAAGGTACTACTATTGACAATGGAAGTACGGTAATAGGTCATGGGTCAGGTGAAGCTACAGCAACAACTCCGACACAGCCTACTACTGAAAGATCAACTACTACAACAGCTACAGCACAACCTTCTTCAACTTCAGAAGGGACTTCAAGTTTTAGAAATGCTCCATCAGTTCAAGCAAGAGCAAGAAGAGTGGTACGTTCAACATCAGAACCAGATGGAACTGTAAATATTAGCTATAACTTCGCTGGAATGCCAGATATTCATGGCTTCCTATCTGATCCGGGAGAAAATAACACTGTCACAATTCCTGCTGGAACGAGTGAAGCACAGGCAAAAGAGCTAGTAAAAGAAAAAATTCAAGCCAAGATAAAAGACTTAGCTACTAGAGGGTATCATGTGAAAAATGACATTATTTTTGAACAAGATACTACTGTGAAAAATTATAACTACGTTGTCACATTCGCTAAGGAGGCTACAGGAACTTCAGGTTTCAGAATGGCTCCAGCAGTTCAACCACGCGCTAGCAGAAATCGTAGAAGTCTAGAACAGCCAGCTTCTCAAAAGGTCAAAGTCAATGTTTTTTATAATTTTGATCAAATGAAAGATATTGCAGGTTTCCTAGGAGATATCAATGGAACTCCTCTTGAAGTCGCGGAAGGTTCAACAAATGAACAGGTTAAAGCAGCTGTCAAGAACCAAGTTGATGCTAAGAAAGAAGAGTTGCGCAAACGCGGCTATACTTTCAAAGAGGACTATGTATATCAAGCTAATGGGAAAGATTATAACTACGTTGTCACATTCACTAAGGAAGCTACAGGAACTTCAGGTTTCAGAATGGCTCCAGCAGTTCAACCGCGCGCTAGCAGAAATCGTAGAAGTCTAGAACAGCCAGCTCCTCAAAAGGTCAAAGTCAATGTTTTTTATAACTTTGATCAAATGAAAGATATTGCAGGTTTCCTAGGAGATATCAATGGAACTTCTCTTGAAATTGCGGAAGGTTTATCAAATGAAGAGGTTAAAGCAGCTGTCAAGAGCCAAGTTGAAGCTAAGAAAGAAGAGTTAAGCAAACGCGGCTACACTTTCAAAGAGGACTATATCTATCAAGCTAATGGGAAAGATTATAACTACGTTGTAACATTTTCAAAAGCAGCTAAATAATTTTCATTCTATAGAGAGTGAAATGCAAGCAGAGAGAGCGATAGGCTCTCTTTGTTTTATCTAGTGGTCAGTTACTTACAGACAAAAGGCCAGTAAGAGGCTATAATAGAAAATAGAGTAGGTGTTTATTCTAATACTCTTCGAAAATCTCTTCAAACCACGTCAGCATCGCCTTACCGTATGTATGGTTACTGACTTCGTCAGTTTCATCTACAACCTCAAAAACATGT
>NZ_JUQO01000022.1 GCF_001074635.1 Streptococcus mitis | reverse complement strand
TAGCGCATGACTGTTAATCATGATGTCGTAGGTTCGAGTCCTACTGGCGGAGTATAGATAAAAGGGAACACAACTGTGTTCCTCTTTTTGTATCAATTTGTATCACCAAGCATCTTCATAAGGAAATCTGTTATTTCTTGAGGACTTTCTTTTTTTCCATGTGCAATCCAAGTTTGACAGACACCAAAAAGTGCATGAGTTAGATAGATGCTACTATATTCTAATTCAGTGGTATTGAGATTCAGTTGCATAAAGCGTTTTTGTAAATCTGTGCTGAGCATGATATGAAGTTTATTTCTTAAGAAATTTTGGATTTCTTTGGTCCCATTTTCAGAAAGAAGGGCAGCCAGAAGTGGTTCTGACTCTAGATATTCAAATACTTCTAAAATAGCATCTCTTTTGTGATGAGCATGGTTTTGAAAAATATATTCAAATGTATGAAATAGCTTGATTTGATAGTGCTCGATCATATCATACTTATCCTTATAGTGCGTATAGAAGCTGGAACGACTAATTCCGGCTTTTTCTGCTAACTTGACAGTAGAAATTTGATCAAATGGTTGTTCCATGAGTAATTGTACCATAGCATTTTCAATAGTTCGCTTTGTTTTTAAGCGTTTGTTACTTTCTTGCATACTTCCTCCTTGTAAACAAATTAGACTATATGTCTAAAAATGGATTTTTTATCTTGTAATTTAGATTTTTTATTGTATAATCTATTATATCAAAATTTTAGACAATATGTTTAAAAAAGGAGTAACTATGTTTAAAGAATGGAAAGCAATTTTTAAAAAACCAACCTTTATTATTGTCATGATAGGAATTTCTCTTATTCCCGCTCTGTACAATATCATATTTTTATCCTCAATGTGGGATCCATATGGGCAATTGTCTGACTTACCTGTGGCAGTTGTCAATAATGATAAAGAGGCTTCCTATAATGATAATACTATGACAATAGGAAAAGACATGGTGTCCAATTTAAAAGAAAATAAAACCTTGGATTTTCATTTTGTAGATGAAGAAGAAGGTAAGAAGGGTCTAGAAAATGGCGATTACTATATGGTAGTAACTTTACCAAGTGATTTATCTGAAAAAGCAGCTTCTATTTTAACGAATCATCCAGAGCAAATGCAAATCGATTATCAGACTTCAAGTGGTCATAGTTTTATTGCTAGCAAGATGAGCGATTCTGCGATGACACAATTGAAGCAGAATGTTTCTACCAATGTAACCGAGACCTATACTAAAGCTTTATTTAACAAAATGGTCGATTTAAAGGATGGTATGAGTCAAGCAGCTTCTGGTAGTAAAAAATTAACTGATGGAGCGAATCAGTTAGTGGCAGGAAGTCAAACATTAACTACCAACCTACACTCTTTAGCAGCTTCAAGTTTAACATTTTCAAATGGAACGGAGCAGTTTACTAAAGGATTATCCTCTTATGTTTCTGGTGTCGAACAACTTCATCTTGGCTTAGGAAATTTTAATAGTGGTTTAGTTACATATACTGGTGCAGTGAGTCAATTAGATAGCGGGTTAGGTCAATTATCTTCTAAAAGTCCTGAATTAGTGAGGGGAATCAATCAGTTATATACTGGTGTAGAATCCTATACTGGCGGTGTTTCTCAGCTTAATGCTGGTCTTAATCAATTTTCATCTGGTGTTAGTGCTTATACAAACGGAGTGGGAAATCTTGCAACAGGTGCTAATCAGTTATCCAATCAATCAGCTACACTTCGAATGGGGGTGGAGCAATTAAGTGAAGGGATTCAACAACTTTCTAGCAAGTTAGATGCTTCGTCTGGGAAAAAAGATCAAATTAATCAATTATCTTCAGGTCTAAATCAGTTAAATAAAGCTATTCAAAATATTGATGTTGGAGATACAAAACAATTAGATTCTGTTTTATCAAGTATAGCATCTCTTTCTAATCAAATGTTAGCAAGTGCTCAGTCTGAAAAAACAACTACATTAGCCAATATTCAATCGACAGCAGCTTATCAATCATTGACAAGTGAGCAACAAGCTGAGATAAGAGCTTCTGTATCTCAAAATTCAACTGATAGTATTCAATCGGCTCAGTCAATTGTAGCTTTAGTTAAAGGTTTACAGGGAAGTTTGGAAAACTTACAAAATCAATCTTCAAATCTTTCGACATTAAAAAATCAAGCTAATCAAGTATTACCGCTTGCTTCTACTTCTTTGACAGGATTGTCAAGTGGATTAACAGAGATACAAGGAGCTGTTATTAGCAAATTAGTTCCTGCTAGTCAGTCGATTGCATCAGGTGTAAACGCATATACTGCAGGTGTTGATAAAGTTTCTCAGGGCGCAAGTCAACTAAGTGAAAAAAATGCTACCTTGACAGGTAGTTTGGACCAATTAGTTTCAGGCTCAACTACCTTGACACAAAAATCATCTAACTTGACAGCAGGAGTTGGTCAATTAGTTGAAAAAACTCCAGATTTAGTGTCTGGTATTGAAAAATTATCAACTGGGTCCAGTCAATTGAATCAAAAGAGTCAAGAATTAATGGCAGGAGTTGATAAATTACAATCCGGATCTGGTCAATTAGCAGACAAATCCAGTCAGTTACTTTCAGGTGCTTCTCAATTAGAGAATGGAGCTAATAAATTGGCAGATGGAGCTGGGAAACTAGCAGAAGGTGGAACAAAGTTAACTTCTGGATTGGAAGGTTTACAGACAGGAGTTGCTTCTTTAGGACAAGGATTAGGTAATGCTAGTGATCAACTCAAATCAGCATCTACGGAATCTCAAAATGCAGAGATTTTGTCAAATCCACTCAATCTTTCAAAAACAGACAATGACCAAGTTCCTGTAAATGGAATCGCAATGGCTCCTTATATGATATCAGTTGCTCTCTTTGTTGCAGCAATATCAACGAATATGATCTTTGCAAAGTTACCTTCAGGACGTCATCCAGAGAGTCGTTGGGCTTGGTTGAAATCTCGAGCTGAAATAAATGGTATTATAGCTGTTTTAGCAGGAATTTTGGTATATGGAGGAGTTCATCTTATTGGTTTAACTGCAAATCATGAGATGAGAACATTTATTCTCATTATCCTAACAAGTTTAGTATTCATGTCCATGGTGACCGCTTTAACAACATGGAATAGCCGTATAGGAGCTTTCTTTTCTCTTATTTTGCTTTTATTACAGTTAGCATCAAGTGCAGGTACTTATCCACTTGCCTTGACAAATGATTTCTTTAGAGCTATTAATCCCTGGTTACCAATGAGTTATTCAGTTTCGGGATTACGACAAACAATCTCTATGACAGGAAATATTCATCATCAAGTCATTTTCCTTGTTGTGATATTAGCCCTATTTACTGGTTTAGGTATGCTAGTCTATCAACCTAAGAAAATGGAAGAAGATTAAAAAATCGATCAACTGGTCGATTTTTTAAGCCTTAGATAACTTTCGTCTGTGATTATAGATTCCAAATAGTAAGAGAGAAGTAAAGGAACAGATTGCTCCAGTAATAAACCCATTGGGAATGAAGGAAAGTGTAATAGTTCCTTTCCCCTTAGGAACATCAACTTTCATAAAGCCAGTTTGAGCTTGTTTAATTTCTATTTTCTTACCATCTTGGTAGGCAGACCAGCCTTTGTCATAAGGAATAGTGAAAAAAATAGATGTATCTTGTTGGACATCATATGTAGCAAAAACCTTGTTTTTAGAAGTTGATACTGTGACAGGTTGTTCTTTAATTTTTTGAATTGCCTCGGTGAAAGTTTTGGTATCTAAACGGTAGAAGGTAGGAGATTCAAATGATACTTGTGAATTTTCAGGGAAACTAACATGAATATTGAAAGTTTTTGTATCTTTTGTATACCCTAGATTAAAGAAGGAGAAGACATTATCAGTTGTAAAAGTTTTCTTTTCTCCATTTACAAGGATGTCAACCTTTTTTTGTTTGTCATTAGAAAAGTGAAGGTTTGTGAAAGAAAGATAAACTTGGCTGTTTTCTGGCACTTCAATTTGATACTGGATTTCTGCATCCTCATTTGAAGAACTTGTAACACTAATCAAATCATCAGTATTTTCGGTTTTTTCATAAGGTATTGGAGAAAAATAATCAAAATTGACGTTAGCAAGTTGATTTAAAAATGAGGCCTGATTATCTAAGGTATGTTCATTGAACTTGACATCATTGTAAACAGATTGACTAGCAAATGCAATCGGAAGAGAGTATTGATTTTCATATAGGATAAGATTATCTTTTTGATAGATATCTTTAAAACCATACTTATCAATAGGGGTTTCTGAGATATTGTACTGGATTCCAAATAAACTATCAGCCAAAATACTATTATTTGCATAGCGGAGATTAAGATTAGTCCCAGAGGATTTAAACCCAAGTTTATCCAAAGTAGAGCTTGCTGAACGATTTCGAACAGATGAAAATTGAGAGATTCCATTGTAGTTGAATTTCATACTGTCATTTCCTGTCTGAGTTTGTAGTTTTTCAGTACGAGTAAATTGATTTCCAATATATGTTGAGAAAGATTCCATAGCTGGGATATCTCGATTATATGAACTTCGAGAAGCAAACCTCCATTCTTTAGCAATTCCGTCTATTTGAGATGAAGCATTTAAACTTATTTCAACCATTATAAATAAAGAAATTAGAATGGCAAATAGATTTACAGAGATAAACTTTTTGATAACTGCAAGGAGTAAAAGCGAATAGACAACCAAAAATTCAAGAGTAAGCAGAATATTCAAATCTGTTAAAAAAGAATAATGTGATTTTAGATAGATGGTAGCTAAAAATCCTGTTACTATAAGAAAAAGCGAAACTAAAAAATTCCAGACTTTAAGTTCTTTCAGACGCTTTAAGACTTCTGCTGCTGTGTAAATTAACAAGGTAGAGAAAATCCAAGCATAGCGATGTAAAAACATGTTTGGAGTATGCATGCCTTGCCAAAATAAATCAAGAGCTTCTATATAAAAGCTAGCAATTAGAAATGCAAAGAAGATTGTATAGATAAGTTTCACGTGAAACTTAATAGATTTCATCGTAAAAAATAAAATAGTCAAAATAAAGGGAAGTAGTCCAACAAAAATCATTGGGATGGCCCCATACTTTGTTGTGTCAAAGGAACCGATGAATTGTTTAGCAAAGAGATCAAGATACCAGCTACTTTCAGTTTGAAACTTTGTAACTTCAGTTAATTTTTCTCCATGTGTCTGTAAATCAAATAGAGTAGGAAGAGTCAGAATCAAACTAGCCATACCAGCTAAAAAGGAGATCACAACAAAATCAAGAAAAGATGATTTTCGAGTTTTAAAGTCCCACGAAATTTGGCAGAGATACCAGAAAATAAGAAACAATGCTGTCATATAGCCAAAATAATAATTTTGAATAAACAAAATTGACAGACTTGTAAAGTACAAAAGGAGTTTCTTTTCAGTTATAAGTAGGTGTAAACCAGTGATAATTAAAGGAATCAAGATAAAAACATCTATCCAGGTTTTTATCTCTAGTTGACTAACTGTGAAACTCATCAGAGCATAGGAAGTAGATAAAGCTAGTTTTAAAGATTTCGGAATATTTTTAAATAATTTATTTAAACTAAAGAAGGTTGACAGACCAATCAATCCAAATTTTAAGAGAGTTGTCAGATAGACAGCATCTGGCATATTAGTTAGATCAAAAAAGTAAACTAGTGGTGAAAGGAAACTACCCAAGTAATAACTAGATAGGGCATAGAAATTCAATCCGAGGCCACTTGTAAAGGTGTAAAACAGACTACCATTTCCATGTAGGATATTTCGTAAGGCTACATCAAAAATAACGTATTGATGAAAGCCATCTCCCAATAGAGGAGAGGTGTCACTATCCCAGTAGATACCTTGAGATAGATATACTCCTGTCATAATGATTACGGGAATGATAAAGGAAACAAAATAGGTCCAATATGTTTTAAAAAATAATTTCATGTTACCTCATAAAATGTTAGAAAACTCAGCTGGTTAACCCAACTGAGTTTTGAAGTTTTATTTAGTCTTTCCAAAGTTCTTTAACTTTTGCTTGTACTTCTGCATTTTCTAGGAATTCATCATAGGTTTCATCGATACGGTCAATGACGCCATTTTTAGACAAGACAATGATATGGTTAGCTAGAGTTTGAATAAACTCGTGGTCATGGCTGGCAAAGATGATTGATTCTTTAAAGTTTTTTAATCCATCATTCAAGCTTGAGATAGATTCCAAGTCCAAGTGATTGGTTGGATCATCAAGTACAAGGACATTTGATTTCAAGAGCATAAGTTTTGAAAGCATGACACGAACTTTTTCTCCTCCTGACAAGACATTTACAGGTTTGTTAACCTCATCTCCAGAGAAGAGCATACGGCCGAGGAAGCCACGTAGGAAAGTATTGTCATCTTCTTCTTTACTTGCGAATTGACGCAACCAGTCAAGGATTGACTCTCCTCCTGCAAAATCTGCTGAGTTATCTTTTGGCAGGTAAGATTGACTAGTGGTCACTCCCCACTTGACAGTTCCTTCATAGTCAATGTCTCCCATGATTGCACGAATTAATGCAGTCGTTTGGATGTCATTTTGTCCAATAAGCGCTGTCTTATCACCTGGACGCAAGATAAAGCTGATATTATCTAAAATAGTCTCACCATCAATCTTTACAGTTAGATTTTCTACTGTCAAGAGATCATTACCAATCTCACGTTCCGCTTTAAAGTTGATAAATGGATATTTACGACTAGATGGTACAATTTCTTCAAGTTCAATCTTATCAAGCATTTTCTTACGTGATGTTGCTTGTCTTGATTTGGAAGCATTAGCAGAGAAACGAGCAACGAATTCTTGCAATTGTTTAATTTTTTCTTCTGCTTTGGCATTACGGTCTGCTAGCAATTTAGCAGCGAGTTCAGAAGATTCCTTCCAGAAATCATAGTTTCCGACATAGAGTTTGATTTTTCCGAAGTCAAGGTCGGCCATGTGAGTACATACTTTGTTTAAGAAGTGACGGTCGTGGGATACTACGATAACGGTGTTATCAAAATCAATCAAGAAGTCTTCTAGCCATGTAATTGATTGGATATCCAAACCATTGGTAGGCTCGTCCAAGAGAAGAACATCAGGTTTACCAAAAAGTGCTTTGGCGAGGAGAACTTTTACTTTCTCACCGTTGGCCAATTCGCTCATGTTTTGATAGTGTAATTCTTCTGGAATGTTTAGGTTTTGAAGTAGTTGAGAGGCTTCACTTTCTGCTTCCCAGCCCCCAAGCTCGGCAAATTCTCCTTCGAGTTCGGCAGCACGCACTCCATCCTCATCTGAGAAATCTTCTTTCATGTAGATAGCATCTTTCTCCTTCATGATGCTATAAAGTTTTTCATTTCCCATGATAACAACATCAATGGCACGTTCATCTTCATAGTCAAAGTGATTTTGACGAAGAACAGAGAGACGTTCATCTGGACCAAGAGAGATGTGACCAGTAGTAGGTTCGATATCACCCGCTAAAATTTTTAAGAATGTTGACTTTCCGGCACCATTAGCACCGATTAATCCGTAAGTATTTCCTTCTGTAAATTTGATATTGACATCATCAAAAAGTTTACGATCACTAAAACGTAGTGAAACATCAGATACTGTAAGCAATGTTTTTCTCCTATATATGTAATATATTTATTCTACTAGAAAATACGGAAATATTCAAATTTTTATCTGTCAATTTTGTGTAAATTAAATTTACAGCACGCTTTACACAAATCCGTAAATAGCAAGGCTGATTTATTTTGATAAATTACGGTTATTTCATTAAAAAAATGCTATAATTGAAGGGACTATATCGAAGGAGAAAAAAATGACTAAACCCATTATTTTAACAGGAGACCGTCCAACAGGAAAATTGCATATTGGACATTATGTTGGAAGTCTCAAAAATCGAGTATTATTACAGGAAGAGGATAAGTATGATATGTTTGTGTTCTTGGCTGACCAACAAGCCTTGACAGATCATGCCAAAGATCCTCAAACCATTGTAGAGTCTATCGGAAATGTGGCTTTGGATTATCTTGCAGTTGGATTGGATCCAAGTAAATCAACTATCTTTATTCAAAGCCAGATTCCAGAGTTGGCTGAGTTGTCTATGTATTATATGAATCTAGTTTCATTAGCACGTCTGGAGCGTAATCCAACTGTCAAGACAGAAATTGCTCAGAAAGGATTTGGAGAAAGCATTCCGACAGGATTCTTGGTCTATCCAATAGCTCAAGCAGCTGACATCACAGCTTTCAAGGCTAATTATGTTCCTGTTGGGACAGATCAGAAACCAATGATTGAGCAAACTCGTGAAATTGTTCGTTCTTTTAACAATGCATATAAATGTGATGTATTGGTAGAGCCGGAAGGTATTTATCCAGAAAATGAGAGAGCAGGGCGTTTGCCTGGTTTGGATGGGAATGCTAAAATGTCTAAATCACTCAATAACGGTATTTATTTAGCTGATGATGCGGATACTTTGCGTAAAAAAGTAATGAGTATGTATACAGATCCAGATCATATTCGAGTGGAAGATCCAGGTAAGATTGAGGGAAATATGGTTTTCCATTATCTAGATGTTTTTGGTCGTCCAGAAGATGCTCAAGAAATTGCTGACATGAAAGAACATTATCAACGAGGTGGTCTTGGTGATGTGAAGACCAAGCGTTATCTACTTGAAATATTAGAACGTGAACTTGGTCCTATTCGTGAGCGCCGTATCGAATTTGCTAAGGATATGGGAGAAGTTTATAATATGCTTCAAAAAGGTAGTGAAAGAGCACGTGAAGTTGCAGGTCAGACCCTATCTGAGGTTAAAGGAGCAATGGGACTTCATTACTTTAACTAGGTTTATTTTACAAGAAACTATCATTTCTATCTCAAAGAAAAGATAGTTTTTTATTTACCCCTGTAACATTTGACAAATTTTTATAGAATGGTATGATAGATACAATATAAAAAGAGTCAAGCTCAAAAAGAAAGAAAAGAGGAAACTTCGAATGTCTAATTGGGACACTAAATTTTTGAAAAAAGGTTTTACCTTTGATGATGTATTGCTTATTCCAGCTGAAAGTCATGTGTTGCCTAACGATGCAGATTTAACAACTAAATTGGCAGATAATTTGACTTTAAATATCCCAATTATTACCGCTGCCATGGACACAGTTACAGAGAGTCAAATGGCCATTGCTATTGCTCGTGCAGGCGGTCTCGGAGTTATCCATAAAAACATGTCAATTGCTCAACAAGCAGAAGAGGTTCGTAAGGTAAAACGTTCTGAAAATGGAGTTATTATTGATCCGTTCTTCTTGACGCCTGAACATACAATTGCTGAAGCAGATGAGCTTATGGGTCGTTACCGCATCAGTGGTGTTCCAGTTGTTGAAACACTTGAAAATCGTAAATTGGTTGGTATTTTGACAAACCGAGATCTTCGTTTTATTTCAGATTATAACCAACCAATCTCAAACCATATGACTAGTGAAAATCTTGTTACTGCTCCTGTGGGTACAGATCTTGCAACAGCTGAGAGCATTCTTCAAGAACACCGTATTGAAAAGCTTCCTTTGGTAGATGAAGAAGGTCGTCTTTCTGGTTTGATTACTATCAAAGATATTGAAAAAGTTATTGAGTTTCCAAATGCTGCTAAAGATGAGTTTGGTCGTCTTCTAGTTGCAGGTGCAGTAGGTGTTACTTCAGATACATTTGAACGTGCAGAGGCTCTTTTTGAGGCAGGAGCGGATGCGATTGTTATTGATACTGCACATGGTCATTCTGCAGGTGTCTTGCGTAAAATTGCTGAGATTCGTGCTCACTTCCCAGATCGTACTTTGATTGCTGGAAATATTGCTACTGCTGAGGGAGCGCGTGCCCTGTATGAAGCAGGTGTAGACGTTGTCAAGGTTGGTATTGGACCAGGTTCTATCTGTACTACTCGTGTGATTGCTGGTGTTGGTGTTCCACAAGTAACAGCTATCTATGATGCTGCAGCTGTTGCGCGTGAATATGGTAAAACGATCATTGCTGACGGTGGAATCAAGTATTCTGGAGATATTGTAAAAGCCCTTGCTGCAGGTGGAAATGCAGTTATGCTTGGATCAATGTTTGCTGGAACTGATGAAGCTCCAGGCGAAACTGAAATCTTCCAAGGACGTAAGTTTAAGACTTACCGTGGTATGGGATCAATTGCTGCTATGAAGAAAGGTTCAAGCGATCGTTACTTCCAAGGTTCTGTTAATGAAGCAAACAAACTCGTTCCAGAAGGAATTGAAGGTCGTGTTGCTTATAAAGGTGCGGCAGCTGATATTGTCTTCCAAATGATTGGAGGTATTCGCTCTGGTATGGGTTACTGTGGTGCAGCTAACCTTAAAGAACTACACGATAATGCTCAATTTATTGAAATGTCTGGTGCTGGTTTGAAAGAAAGCCACCCTCACGATGTACAAATTACTAATGAGGCACCAAATTATTCTATGTAAAAAAACAATGAAAAGAACTCCCGTGGAAACAGGAGTTCTTTTACAATGTTGTCAACTTTCATTTACAGTAACTTTACCATCCTGAATAGTGAAGATACTTAGATTTTCTGGCAGATTTTGAAGATGATCTAAGCTTGTTGTTGTAATAAAGGTTTGGATTGAATGAGAAATCGTTTCTAATAATTTTAGTTGTCTAGTGTTGTCAAGTTCACTCATAACATCGTCAAGCAATAATATCGGAGATTCTGTAGTAATGCTTTCCATTAATTCGATTTCTGCTAATTTTATCGAGAGGACGAGACTACGATGTTGACCTTGACTTCCAAAACTAGCATCCATCCCATTTATATAAAAAGAAATATCATCTCGATGAGGCCCAACACCAGTATTCTTTTTAAATAAATCTCTGGACCTACTTTTTTCTAAAGCAATTTTGAAAGATTCGGATAAGTCTTCTTTGTCAGTTATATTGACAGAAGATTGATAGGATATTGACAGCTCTTCAATCTGATTAGAGAGTTCAAAATGTTTCTTACGCCCAAATGATTCTAGTTTTTTTATGAAATCTAAGCGGTGATTCATTACACGACATCCATAATCAACTAGCTGATCATCCAACACTGAAAGGAAGGTTTCATCTATTTTTTGAGCTGATTTTAGATAAGTGTTTCTTTGTTTTAGGATGTGGTTATAATTGGTTAAGTCTGATAGATAGATGGGCTTAATTTGTCCAAGCTCCATATCAATGAATTTTCGTCGAACTGAAGGTGCTCCTTTAATTAGTTGTAAATCTTCAGGAGCAAATAAGACAACATTCATGTGTCCTATATAATCTGAAAGGCGTGCCTGTTTTAAATGATTAACTTTTGTCACACGGCCTTTTTGTGTTAGTTCTATTTCTAGGGGAATGGATCCCGTTTTTTTCTGAACAAGACCTGAAAGATGAAGTTGTTCCTCATCAAAATGAATGAGATTTTTATCTGTTCGAGTTCGATGACTACGCGTTAAGGCTAAAAAATAGATAGCCTCTAATATGTTTGTTTTTCCTTGTGCATTACGTCCCAAAAAGACATTCAATTTAGGATTAAAGTCTATTTTCGTCTCTTTGTAGTTACGAAAAGTCTTGAGAGATAGGTGTTGTAGCCACATGATTATCTACCAGGGAATCGTGGAGCTTGTTTGCTTTTGGGTGATGAAGAAAGTTTCGATTTGTCTTTTTTTACTCCCTTATTCATCTCTTTGACGAGTTTAGCGATTCGTTCTTTTTCAACTTTATCAGCTTGGTATTCATCTTGCTCCTCAGAAGTAGGTTGTGTCAACAAGATGTCAATATTCATGTCAGGGATGTCAACTTTATCACCAATACGAAGCTTTTTACCACGACGATTCTCTAATTCCCCATTAAAGTAAACAGAATGTTCAGAGAGAAATGATTTGATAGCTCCTCCGCTATGTGTAATTCCAAGTTCTTTGAGTAGTGCTTGGAGGGTAATAAATTCTTCAAATAATTTGTATTCCATAATTCACCTCAATCTTTGGTATTATACCATATTTTCCTAAAAATAGTGAGAGAAACAAGGAGTAATGTAAGCGATTTTTATTTCAAAAGTGTTACAGAGAACAAGAAAATTTCAGGTTTTCGTGATATAATAGAAGTCTGTATATAAGGAGGGAAATCATGGAGTTAGTGAATGGAATTTCAATACATTTTATCCAATCAAAAAAGTTTAAAACGAACAAAATCGCCGTGCGTTTTACCGCTCCATTATCCCTAGATACGATTGCAGGTCGCATGTTGAGTGCGAGTATGCTAGAGACTGCTAATCAGATGTATCCCACTTCTCAAGATTTGAGGAGACATTTAGCCAGTCTATACGGCACAGATATGTCAACTAATTGTTTCAGAAGAGGGCAAAGTCATATTGTAGAATTGACATTTACCTATGTTCGTGATGAGTTTTTAAGTAGGAAAAATGTGCTAACTTCTCAGGTTTTGGAACTAGTAAAAGAAACTCTTTTTTCACCCATGCTAGTTGATAATGGATTTGATCCGGCCTTATTTGAAATTGAGAAAAAACAATTGCTAGCAAGTTTAGCAGCTGATATGGATGATTCTTTTTATTTTGCACATAAAGAATTAGACAAATTATTTTTTCATGATGAACGTCTCCAATTGGAATATAGTGATTTACGAAATCGTATTTTAGCTGAAACTCCACAAAGTTCTTATTCTTGTTTCCAAGAATTTTTGTCCAATGATCGAATAGATTTCTTTTTCCTAGGTGATTTTAATGAGGTTGAAATTCAAAATGTATTAGAATCATTTGGCTTTAAAGGTCGAAAAGGAGATGTGAAGGTTCAGTATTGTCAACCTTATTCCAATATCCTTCAGGAAGGTATGGTTCGGAAAAATGTGGGACAATCCATTTTGGAATTAGGTTATCATTGCCCTTCTGAATATGGTGATGAGCAACATTTACCCATGATTGTAATGAATGGTTTACTTGGTGGATTTGCTCATTCTAAATTATTTACAAATGTCCGTGAAAATGCTGGATTGGCTTATACTATTTCAAGTCAGCTTGATTTGTTTAGTGGATTCTTGAGGATGTATGCTGGCATTGATCGAGAAAATCGGAATCAGGCTCGAAAAATGATGAATAATCAACTGCTTGATTTAAAAAAAGGATATTTTACAGAGATTGAGTTAGAGCAGACCAAGGAAATGATTCGTCGGTCTTTATTACTTTCTCAAGATAATCAAAGTTCATTGATTGAACGTGCTTATCAAAATGCCTTACTTGGAAAATCTTCAGCAGACTTTAAAAGTTGGATTTCAAAACTCGAGCAAGTTGACAAAGATGCTATTTGTAGAGCAGCTAATAATGTGAAACTACAGGCGATTTACTTTATGGAAGGAATAGAATGACAAAGGTTGTTTTTGAAGAAAAATACTATCCAGCTGTAAAAGAAATGGTTTATCGAACTCGTTTGTCAAATGGATTGACAGTTGCTCTTTTGCCTAAAAAGGAATTTAAAGAGGTTTACGGGAGTGTAACTGTACAGTTTGGTTCGGTAGATACGCTTGTCACAGAAGTTGACGGAGATGTAAAAGAATATCCTGGAGGAATTGCTCATTTTCTTGAACATAAATTATTTGAGAGAGAAGATGCTAGCGATTTGATGTCAGCTTTTACGAGTCTAGGTGCGGATAGCAATGCCTTTACAAGCTTTACAAAAACAAGCTATCTTCTTTCAGCAACAGATCATTTTTTAGAAAATTTAGACTTACTTGATGAATTGGTAACATCAGCACATTTTACTGAAGATTCCATTTTAAGAGAGCAGGATATTATCCAGCAAGAACGAGAAATGTATCAAGATGACCCAGATTCGTGTTTATTCTTTTCAACTTTAGCGAATTTGTATCCTGGTACACCTTTAGCAACTGATATAGTTGGAAGTGAGGAGTCCATTTCCCAAATCAATCTAACTAATTTACAAGAAAATTTTACAAGGTTTTACAAATCTGTAAACATGTCTCTGTTTTTAGTTGGTAATTTTGATGTGGAGCAAGTACAGGACTATTTTGAAAGCAAAGAACTGAAAGATTTAGATGTTCAGGATGTAGCAAGAGAAAACTTTGTTTTACAGGCTGTAAAGCAAACAGACAGTATGAGAATGGAAGTATCTTCTCCTAAACTAGCGATTGGGATTAGAGGTAAGCGAAAAGTTGCTGAAGCGGATTGCTATCGACATCATATTTTATTAAAATTATTGTTTGCAATGATGTTTGGTTGGACTTCGGATCGTTTTCAAAAGTTATATGAATCAGGTAAAATAGATGCTTCCTTATCTCTTGAAATTGAAGTAACAAGTCGTTTTCATTTTGTTATGTTGACAATGGATACGAAAGAGCCAGTTGCTTTATCTCATCAGTTTAGGAAGGCTATTCGTAATTTTACAAAGGATTTAGATATTACAGAGGATCATTTAGATATTATCAAAAGAGAGATGTTTGGAGAATTTTTCAGTAGCATGAACTCTCTTGAATTTATTGCAACGCAATATGATGCTTTTGAACATGGTGAGACGATTTTTGATTTACCAAAGATTTTACAGGAAATTACTTTAGAGGATGTCCTTGAAGCAGGGCATCATTTAATAGATGAAGGGGATATAGTTGATTTTACAATATTCCCATCGTAGTAACCTATCGTAATAGACACTAGAAAGAAGGGATGACAAGTATGAGGAAAAAAACAATTGGTGAGGTTTTACGATTAGCTAGAATCAATCAGGGATTGAGTTTAGATGAATTGCAGAAAAAGACAGAAATCCAGTTAGATATGTTGGAAGCAATGGAAGCAGACGATTTCGATCAACTTCCAAGTCCTTTTTATACGCGTTCTTTCTTGAAAAAATATGCATGGGCTGTTGAGTTAGATGATCAAATTGTTTTGGATGCTTATGATTCTGGGAGTATGATTACTTATGAGGAAGTAGATGTTGATGAAGATGAGTTGACAGGTCGTAGACGTTCAAGTAAGAAAAAGAAGAAAAAAACATCCTTTTTACCTTTATTTTATTTTATCCTTTTTGCTTTATCGATTTTAATTTTTGTGACCTATTATGTTTGGAACTATATTCAAACTCAACCAGAGGGGCCTTCTCTTTCTAATTACAGTGTGGTTCAATCAACAAGTTCAATAAGTTCAACTAGCTCTGTTCCTCGCTCCTCAAGTAGTAGTTCATCTAGCAGTTCTTCTAGTATAGAATCAGCTATAAGTGTATCAGGCGAAGGAAATCATGTAGAAATCGCTTATAAGACAAGTAAGGAAACAGTTAAATTGCAATTGGCAGTTTCAGATGTTACAAGTTGGGTCAGCGTTTCAGAAAGCGAACTTGAGGGCGGTGTAACCTTATCGCCAGAGAAGAAAAGTGCAGAAGCAACAGTTGCAACTAAAAGTCCTGTAACAATTACGTTAGGTGTTGTAAAAGGTGTTGCTTTGACAGTAGATAATCAGACTGTTGATTTATCGAAATTAACAGCTCAGACTGGACAAATCACTGTAACCTTTACTAAAAATTAAGGAAAAACGAATGAAAAAAGAACAAATTCCCAATCTCTTAACAATAGGTCGAATTCTCTTTATACCTATTTTTATCTTTATTTTAACGATAGGAAATTCGGTAGAGAGTCATATAGTGGCAGCTATTATCTTTGCTGTTGCCAGTATTACCGACTATTTAGACGGATATTTAGCTCGTAAATGGAATGTGGTCAGTAATTTTGGTAAATTTGCAGATCCTATGGCGGATAAGTTACTAGTTATGTCGGCTTTTATTATGTTGATTGAGCTAGGCATGGCTCCAGCTTGGATTGTTGCAGTGATCATCTGTCGTGAGTTGGCTGTGACAGGTTTAAGGCTTTTATTGGTTGAAACTGGTGGAACAGTTTTAGCAGCAGCAATGCCTGGAAAAATTAAAACTTTTAGTCAGATGTTTGCCATTATTTTCTTGCTATTACATTGGACTTTGCTTGGTCAAGTTCTACTTTATGTGGCCTTGTTTTTCACTATCTACTCTGGCTATGATTATTTCAAGGGTAGTGCCTATGTATTTAAAGGGACATTTGGTTCGAAATGAAATCAATAATTGATGTAAAAAATCTTTCTTTTCGTTATAAGGAAAGTCAAGAATACTATGATGTGAAGGATATTACGTTTCACGTGAAACGTGGGGAATGGCTTTCGATTGTAGGGCATAATGGTAGTGGTAAATCAACGACGGTTCGCTTAATTGATGGCTTACTGGAAGCAGAATCCGGAGAGATTGTAATTGATGGCCAACGGCTGACTGAGGAAAATGTTTGGAATATACGTCGTCAAATCGGTATGGTTTTTCAAAATCCAGACAATCAATTTGTTGGAGCGACTGTTGAAGATGATGTTGCCTTTGGTTTGGAAAATCAGGGACTTTCTCGTCAAGAAATGAAAAAGAGAGTGGAAGAAGCTCTGGATTTGGTTGGCATGTTGGACTTTAAAAAGAGAGAGCCAGCGCGTCTATCAGGTGGTCAAAAGCAACGTGTGGCCATTGCAGGTGTTGTAGCCCTTAGACCAGCTATTTTAATCCTAGATGAAGCAACGAGTATGTTGGATCCTGAGGGGCGTAGAGAACTGATTGATACAGTAAAAGGAATTCGAAAAGACTATGATATGACCGTCATTTCCATTACACATGATTTGGAAGAAGTTGCCATGAGTGACCGCGTATTGGTCATGAAAAAAGGGTCTATTGAATCAACTAGTAGTCCAAGAGAACTTTTCTCTCGAAATGATTTAGATCAAATTGGATTAGACGATCCTTTTGCCAATCAATTAAAACATTCTTTGAGCCAGAATGGCTATGATTTGCCTGAAAATTATTTGACAGAAAGTGAGCTAGAGGATAAACTATGGGAATTGCTCTAGAAAATGTGAGTTTTACGTATCAAGAAGGGACTCCCTTAGCCTCAACAGCTTTGTCGGATATTTCTTTGACGATTGAAGATGGTTCTTATACGGCTTTAATTGGGCACACAGGTAGTGGTAAATCAACTATTTTACAACTCTTAAATGGTCTATTGGTGCCAAGTCAAGGAAGTGTGCGGGTCTTTGATACCTTAATCACTTCGACTTCTAAAAATAAAGACATTCGTCAAATTAGAAAACAGGTTGGTTTGGTATTTCAGTTTGCTGAAAATCAGATTTTTGAAGAAACGGTTTTGAAAGACGTTGCTTTTGGACCGCAAAATTTTGGAGTTTCTGAAGAAGATGCGGAGCAGACTGCGCGTGAAAAACTGGCTCTGGTTGGAATTGATGAATCACTTTTTGATCGCAGTCCGTTTGAGCTATCAGGTGGACAAATGAGACGTGTCGCCATTGCAGGCATACTTGCCATGGAACCAGCCATATTAGTATTAGATGAGCCCACAGCAGGCCTAGATCCCCTGGGAAGAAAAGAGCTGATGAATTTGTTCAAAAAACTCCACCAGTCAGGGATGACCATTGTCTTGGTAACGCATTTGATGGATGATGTTGCTGAATATGCAAATCAAGTCTATGTGATGGAAAAGGGACGTTTAGTTAAGGGTGGTAAACCAAGTGATGTCTTTCAAGATGTTGTCTTTATGGAAGAAGTGCAGTTGGGAGTACCTAAAATTACAGCCTTTTGTAAACGATTGGCTGATAGAGGCGTGTCATTTAAACGATTACCGATTAAGATAGAGGAGTTCAAGGAGTCGCTAAATGGATAGTATGATTTTGGGGCGTTATATCCCAGGGGATTCGATTGTTCACCGATTGGATCCACGTAGCAAATTACTGGCTATGATGCTACTGATTTTGATTGTTTTTTTGGCTAATAATCCCTTGACGAATCTAATTCTTTTTATAGCGACAGGGATATTTATTGCCTTGTCAGGAGTATCTCTTTCATTTTTTATTCAGGGCTTGAAGTCTATGTTTTTCTTGATTGCCTTCACAACTATTTTTCAACTGTTTTTCATTTCTAATGGGAATGTTTTATTTGAGTTTTCGTTTGTGAGAATCACAGATTATGCTTTGCAACAAGCTGGGATTATTTTTTGTCGCTTTGTATTGATTATTTTCTTTTCCACTTTGTTAACCTTAACGACCATGCCCTTAAGTTTGGCATCAGCTGTCGAAGCTTTGTTAGCGCCTTTAAAGCGTGTGAAAGTTCCAGTTCATGAAATCGGTTTGATGCTGTCTATGAGTTTGCGTTTTGTTCCAACCTTGATGGATGATACGACGCGGATTATGAATGCACAGAAAGCGCGTGGAGTGGATTTTGGAGAAGGAAGTATTGTTCAAAAGGTGAAGGCTATGATTCCCATTTTGATTCCTCTTTTTGCGACAAGTTTAAAACGTGCGGATTCCTTGGCTATCGCCATGGAAGCGCGTGGTTATCAGGGTGGAAAAGGCAGAAGTCAATACAGACAATTGAAATGGACTCGAAAGGATACGCTGACCATTCTTGTTATTATCGTACTTGGTTGTTGCTTATTTTTCTTAAAATCTTAGTAGCTTTCAGGAATTGATAAAAAGTTACTGTAACAGTTTTTGATATAAAGGTAGGGATATGAACCGTTTTAAAAAATCAAAATATGTCATTATTGTTTTTGTCACTGTTCTGCTTGTGTCAGCTCTCTTAGCGACGACTTATTCAAGTACAATTGTGACAAAATTAGGAGATGGAATCTCATTGGTTGATAAAGTTGTGCAAAAACCTTTTCGGTGGTTTGATTCTGTCAAATCAGATTTGGCTCATTTGACACGAACATATAATGAAAATGAAAGTTTGAAGAAACAGATTTACCAGTTAGAAGTTAAATCAAATGAGGCGGAAAGTTTAAAGACAGAAAATGAACAATTGCGTCAATTGCTTGGTATGAAGTCCAAGTTGCAAGCTACAAAGACTTTGGCAGCAGATGTTATTATGCGTTCTCCGGTATCTTGGAAGCAGGAATTGACCTTAGATGTAGGTAAATCAAAAGGGGCTTCTGAGAACATGTTAGCTATTGCAAATGGTGGCTTGATTGGGAGTGTTTCAAAAGTAGAGGAGAACTCTACTATAGTCAACCTTCTGACAAATACGGAAAATGCTGATAAGATTTCTGTTAAAATTCAACACGGCACTACCACAATTTATGGAATTATTGTTGGCTACGACAAGGAAAATGAAGTTCTTAAAATTAGCCAATTAAATAGCAATAGCGATATTAGTACAGGCGATAAGGTGACAACGGGTGGATTAGGAAACTTTAACGTTGCGGATATTCCTGTTGGTGAAGTGGTTGCCACAACGCATAGTACAGACTATTTGACACGAGAAGTAACTGTTAAATTGAGTGCAGATACTCATAATGTAGATGTGATAGAATTAGTGGGGAATTCATAATGAGACAGTTGAAGCGGGTTGGAGTGTTTTTATTGCTTCCTTTCTTTGTTCTAATTGACGCCCATATTAGCCAGCTTCTGGGCTCATTTTTCCCCCATGTACATTTGGCTAGTCATTTTCTTTTTCTATTTCTATTATTTGAGACGATAGAAGTATCAGAGTATCTCTACCTAGTCTATTGTTTTGTGATAGGTTTGGTTTACGATGTTTACTTTTTCCATCTAATAGGGATTGCAACTCTCTTATTTATCTTATTGGGAGCCTTTCTTCATAAATTGAATAGTGTTATTTTATTGAATCGTTGGACAAGAATCTTGGCTATGATTGTTATGAGTTTTCTATTTGATATGGGAGCTTATCTCTTTGCATTAGCGGTAGGTTTAACTCTAGATAGTCTGCCGATTTTTATCGTTTATAGCCTAGTACCATCCATGATTTTAAATCTTGTGTGGATGCTTATTTTTCAGTTTATTTTTGAAAGATATTATCTATAAGAAAGAAACAAAAATGTAACAAAGGCGTAATATTCATTAGGCCTTTTTTTGGTATACTAGTATTGTCTTTAAAAGAAGGAGTATCTACGTAATATGAAGAAAAAAATCTTAGCGTCACTTTTATTAAGTACAGTAATGGTTTCTCAAGTAGCTGTTTTAACAACTGCGCATGCAGAAACGACTGATGACAAAATTGCTGCTCAAGATAATAAAATTAGTAACTTAACAGCACAACAACAAGAAGCCCAAAAACAAGTTGACCAAATTCAGGAGCAAGTATCAGCTATTCAAACTGAGCAATCTAACTTGCAGGCTGAAAATGATAGATTACAAGCAGAATCTAAAAAACTTGAGAATGAGATTACAGAACTTTCTAAAAACATTGTATCTCGCAATGATTCTTTGGAAAAACAGGCTCGTAGTGCTCAAACAAATGGAGCTGCAACTAGCTACATCAATACAATTGTAAACTCAAAATCAATTACAGAAGCTATTTCACGTGTTGCAGCAATGAATGAAATCGTATCTGCTAACAACAAAATGTTGGAACAACAAAAAGCAGATAAAAAATCAATTTCTGAGAAGCAAGTGGCAAACAATGACGCAATTAATACAGTTATTGCAAATCAACAGAAGTTGTCTGATGATGCACAAGCTCTAACAACGAAACAGGCTGAGTTGAAGGCTGCAGAATTAAATCTTGCTGCTGAAAAAGCGACAGCAGAAGATGAAAAAGCAAGTTTGCTAGAGAAAAAAGCAGAAGCAGAAGCGGCAGCAAAAGCAGCAGCAGCGGCAGAGACAGCTTATAAAGAAAAACAAGCTAGCCAACAACAATCAGTACTTGCTTCAGCAAACACTAACTTAACAGCTCAAGTGCAAGCAGTATCTGAATCTGCAGCAGCACCTGTCCGTGCAAAAGTTCGTCCAACATACAGTACAAATGCTTCAAGTTATCCAATTGGAGAATGTACATGGGGAGTTAAAACATTAGCACCTTGGGCTGGAGACTATTGGGGTAATGGAGCACAGTGGGCTACAAGCGCAGCTGCTGCAGGATTCCGTACAGGTTCAACACCTCAAGTTGGTGCGATTGCATGTTGGAATGATGGTGGATATGGACACGTAGCAGTAGTTACAGCTGTTTCATCATCAACAAGTATTCAAGTATCAGAATCAAATTATGCAGGTAATCGTACAATTGGAAATCACCGTGGATGGTTCAACCCAACAACAACTTCTGAAGGTTTTGTTACATATATTTATGCAGATTAATTTACAGAGGGACTCGAATAGAGCCCTCTTTTCAGGTTTTACCGTGATAATCTCTATTAAAAATTATATCAAAATAGCTTGAAAATATTGGAAAAGTATGGTAAAATGAAAATTGTCGTGTGAACGATAATACTCATTCTTGATGAATTGTGAAGCAGTTGCCCTTGGGTCGTTTTGCGAGTTGAAGTCAAGAAGAGGAAAAAAACAAAAAGGAGAAATACTCATGGCAGTAATTTCAATGAAACAACTTCTTGAGGCTGGTGTACACTTTGGTCACCAAACTCGTCGCTGGAACCCTAAGATGGCTAAGTACATCTTTACTGAGCGTAACGGAATTCACGTTATCGACTTGCAACAAACTGTAAAATACGCTGACCAAGCTTACGATTTCATGCGTGATGCAGCAGCTAACGATGCAGTTGTATTGTTTGTTGGTACTAAGAAGCAAGCGGCTGATGCAGTTGCTGAAGAAGCAGTACGTTCAGGTCAATACTTCATCAACCACCGTTGGTTGGGTGGAACTCTTACAAACTGGGGAACAATCCAAAAACGTATCGCTCGTTTGAAAGAAATCAAACGTATGGAAGAAGATGGAACTTTCGAAGTTCTTCCTAAGAAAGAAGTTGCACTTCTTAACAAACAACGTGCACGTCTTGAAAAATTCTTGGGTGGTATCGAAGATATGCCTCGTATCCCAGATGTTATGTACGTAGTTGACCCACATAAAGAGCAAATCGCTGTTAAAGAAGCTAAGAAATTGGGAATCCCAGTTGTAGCGATGGTTGACACAAACACTGATCCAGATGATATTGATGTAATCATCCCAGCTAACGATGATGCTATCCGCGCTGTTAAATTGATCACAGCTAAATTGGCTGATGCTATCATCGAAGGACGTCAAGGTGAAGATGCAGCAGTTGAAGCAGAATTTGCAGCTTCAGAAGCTCAAGCAGATTCAATCGAAGAAATCGTTGAAGTTGTAGAAGGCGACAACGCTTAATTCATATAATTAGTAATTACCTAGGAGGGCGGGGCTTAGCCCGGCTCTCCTATTTTTAAAAAATATAGGAGAATCAAAATGGCAGAAATTACAGCTAAACTTGTAAAAGAGTTGCGTGAAAAATCTGGTGCCGGAGTTATGGACGCTAAAAAAGCGCTTGTAGAAACAGACGGTGACATCGAAAAAGCGATTGAATTGCTTCGTGAAAAAGGTATGGCTAAGGCAGCTAAGAAGGCTGACCGTGTTGCTGCAGAAGGTTTGACTGGTGTTTATGTTAATGGTAATGTTGCAGCAGTTATTGAAGTAAACGCTGAAACTGACTTCGTTGCGAAAAACGCTCAATTCGTTGAATTGGTAAATACCACAGCTAAAGTTATTGCTGAAGGAAAACCTGCTAACAATGAAGAAGCTCTTGCTTTGACAATGCCTTCAGGTGAAACTCTTGAAGCTGCATACGTATCTGCAACAGCAACTATCGGAGAAAAAATCTCATTCCGTCGCTTTGCATTGATTGAAAAAACAGACGCACAACACTTTGGAGCATACCAACATAACGGTGGACGTATCGGTGTTATTTCAGTTGTTGAAGGTGGAGACGAAGCACTTGCTAAACAATTGTCAATGCACATCGCAGCGATGAAACCAACAGTTCTTTCATACAAAGAATTGGATGAACAATTCGTTAAAGATGAGTTGGCACAATTGAACCACGTTATCGACCAAGATAACGAAAGCCGTGCAATGGTTAACAAACCAGCTCTTCCACACTTGAAGTATGGATCAAAATCTCAATTGACTGATGAAGTGATTGCTCAAGCTGAAGCTGATATCAAAGCTGAATTGGCTGCAGAAGGCAAACCAGAAAAAATCTGGGACAAAATTATCCCAGGTAAAATGGATCGCTTCATGCTTGACAACACTAAAGTTGACCAAGCTTACACACTTCTTGCACAAGTATACATCATGGATGACAGCAAGACAGTTGAAGCATACCTTGAATCAGTTAACGCTTCAGTAGTTGAGTTCGCTCGCTTTGAAGTTGGTGAAGGTATTGAGAAAGCTGCAAACGACTTTGAAGCTGAAGTTGCAGCTACAATGGCAGCAGCCTTGAATAACTAATTATAGAAAGGAAGTAAATTTGCTTCCTTTTTTCTATGCAGTCGATCCCTATAGGGAGAGCTTCCTATTTTCAAGGTAAAAATAAAAGGCCCTATAATAAGGGCCAATTGTATTTAGGAGACTAAACTTCAAATTCATAGAGTGCTGTAGAGAGATAACGTTCACCGTTATCTGGTGCTAGAGCAAGGACTTTTTTACCTGTGCCTAATTTTTTGGCAACCTCGATGGCTCCGTAGATAGCTGCAGCTGAGGAAATCCCTACAAGGAAGCCTTCTTTTCCACCAATTTCACGTCCGAGTGCAAGAGCATCATCTGATGTTACACGAACGATACCATCATAGGCTTTAGTATCAAGTGTATCAGGAATAAATCCAGCTGATATACCTTGAATTTTGTGAGGACCAGGTTTTTCACCAGATAGAATAGCAGATTCATCAGCTTCCACTGCAAAAACTTGAATGTTAGAATTTGCTGATTTGAGTGCATGAGAAACACCAGAAATCGTTCCACCGGTACCCACTCCAGCAACAAAGGCATCTAGTCCATCTTTACCGAAAGCAGCTAGTATTTCAGCTCCTGTTGTTCTTTCGTGTACTTCTGGATTTGCTGGGTTGTCAAATTGAAGAGGAAGGAAACCATCACGTTCAGCAGCGATTTCTTGAGCCTTAGCAATAGCACCTTTCATTCCTTCGCTACCAGGAGTAAGGACGAGTTCAGCACCATAGGCTTGGATAATCTTACGTCGTTCCACACTCATAGTTTCAGGCATAACGATAACAACTTTATACCCTTTAGCAGCCCCTACCCATGAAAGTCCAATACCAGTGTTTCCACTTGTTGCTTCAACAATAGTAGAACCAGGTTTCAGAATACCGTCTTGTTCAGCTTTTTCAATCATGCTAAGAGCAATACGGTCTTTTACAGAAGAACCAGGGTTAAATGCTTCAAGTTTTACATAGACATCTGCAGCACCTTCTGGCACGATGTTGTTGAGTTTAACAATCGGAGTTTGACCGATTAGTTCAGTAATGTTGTTATAAATAGACATATGAATACCTCTTTGTATAAGATATTTCTAGTATAACGCTATCTATACCATTTGTAAAATATAGAAATCCTATCGAAGTGATAGGATTTTTTTATATCACAGGTCTAAGCCATTAATTTTCAAGCGATTGTGATAAGCTAATTCTAGTAAATAGGTGTAAAGGAGAACGCTATCCGTTTTCTTTTTGAATTGCTTCATTTTCTAGTAAGTCTTGGTAAGCACCTTTTTATGTTGCTAATTAAAGTAGCTGTGAGAATGTTAATGAAACACTTTATTATCAATCATTTACAGTAAGTTTACAGGAACTTCAACTTCGCGTAAACCTTGATCAGTTAAAGTAACTTTTCCATTAAAAAATTCCACAAGTGAAGCTTTAATATTTTCTTTTTCTTCTTTATCAACATAAATCATCGTATCGACTTGATCTGTAAAGTTTGTATCCAGCTCCATGAGATTATGTTCTTTAAGGAAGTTACTGTACTCTTGATACTGAGCGTAAGACATTTGAATAGCAATGCCAGCTTGTTCCTTTATTTCAATGATGCCAATTTCCTTGACAGCTAAGGCAACACTGCCTGCGTAAGCACGAATCAATCCTCCAGCGCCTAGCTTAATGCCACCAAAGTAGCGTGTCACGACTACACAGACATTGGTGAGATTGTGATTTTCTAGTACTCCAAGCATGGGAACGCCAGCAGTACCACTAGGCTCACCATCATCACTTGTACGTTTGATTTCACTACGTTCCCCAATGATAAAGGCCGAGCAGTTATGCGTCGCTTTGTAGTGTTCTTTTTTGATGGTGGTAATGAAGTCACGAGCCTCTTCTTCGCTATAAACACGCTTGGCATGACAGATAAAGTGGGATTTTTTGATTTCTTCTTGGACTTGTCCGTCCTCTTTAATTGTTCTAAATTCCATGATTTAATTGTACTAAAAAATCATCTAAAGCGCTAGGTTTTTACGAATAAAGAAGTATGAAAGTAAATCCTAATTATCTCGGTCGTTTGTTTACGGAGAATGAATTAACAGAAGAGGAACGTCAGTTGGCGGAGAAACTTCCAGCAATGAGAAAGGAGAAGGGGAAACTTTTCTGTCAACGTTGTAATAGTATTATTCTAGAGGAATGGTATTTGCCCATCGGTGCTTACTATTGTAGGGAGTGTTTACTGATGAAGCGAGTCAGGAGTGATCAAGCTTTATACTATTTTCCGCAGGAGGATTTTCCGAAGCAAGATGTTCTTAAATGGCGTGGTCAATTAACTCCTTTTCAAGAGAAGGTGTCAGAGGGACTGATTCAAGCAGTAGACAAGCAAGAGCCAACCTTGGTACATGCGGTGACAGGGGCTGGAAAGACAGAAATGATTTATCAAGTTGTGGCTAAGGTGATTAATAGGGGTGGTGCAGTGTGTTTGGCCAGTCCTCGCATAGATGTTTGTTTGGAGCTGTATAAACGCCTGCAAAAGGATTTTGCTTGTGAGATAGCCCTCCTACATGGAGAATCGGAACCTTATTTTAGAACACCACTAGTTGTTGCGACAACCCATCAGTTATTAAAATTTTATCAAGCTTTTGATTTACTGATAGTGGATGAAGTAGATGCCTTTCCTTATGTTGACAACCCCACGCTTTACCATGCTGTCAAGAATAGTGTAAAGGAGAATGGATTGAGAATCTTTTTAACAGCGACTTCGACAGATGAGTTAGATAGGAAAGTCCGTTTAGGAGAATTGAAACGATTGAGTTTGCCTAGACGATTTCATGGAAATCCGTTGATTATTCCAAAACCAGTTTGGTTATCTGATTTTAATCGCTACTTAGATAGGAATCGTTTGTCACCAAAATTAAAGTTTTATATCGAGACGCAGAGAAAGACAGCTTATCCGTTACTCATTTTTGCATCAGAAATTAAAAAAGGGGAGCAGTTAAAAGAAATCTTACAGGAGCAATTTCCAAATGAGAAAATTGGTTTTGTATCTTCTGTAACAGAGGATAGATTAGAGCAGGTACAAGCATTTCGAGATGGAGAACTGACAATACTTATCAGTACGACGATATTGGAGCGTGGAGTCACTTTCCCTTGTGTGGACGTTTTCGTAGTAGAGGCCAATCATCGTCTGTTTACCAAGTCTAGTTTGATTCAGATTGGTGGACGAGTTGGACGAAGCATGGATAGACCGACAGGAGATTTGCTTTTCTTCCATGACGGGTTAAATGCTTCAATCAAAAAGGCAATTAAGGAAATTCAACAGATGAATAAGGAGGCGGGTCTATGAAGTGTTTATTATGTGGGCAGACTATGGAGGCTGTTTTAACTTTCAGTAGTCTTTTACTTCTGAAGAATGATGTCTCCTGTCTTTGTTCAGACTGTGACTCTACTTTTGAGAGGATTGGAGAAGAGAACTGTCCAAACTGTATGAAAATAGGATTGTCAACAAAGTGTCAAGATTGTCAATTTTGGTGTAAAGAAGGAGTTGAGGTCAGTCATAGAGCGATTTTTACTTACAATCAAGCTATGAAGGATTTTTTCAGTCGGTATAAGTTTGATGGAGACTTCCTTTTAAGAAAAGTGTTCGCTTCATTTTTAAGTGAGGAGTTAAAAGAATACAAAGAGTACCAATTTGTAGTTATTCCATTAAGTAAGGAGAGATATGCTAACAGAGGATTTAATCAGGTTGAAGGTTTAGTTGATGCAGCAGGCTTTGCGTATCTGGATTTATTAGAAAAGAGAGAAGAGCGAGCTAGTTCTTCTAAAAGTCGCTCAGAGCGTTTGGCAACAGAACTTCCTTTCTTTGTCAAAAGTGGAGTCACTATTCCTAAAAAAATCCTACTTATAGATGATATTTATACTACTGGAACAACTATAAATCGTGTGAAGAGACTGTTGGAAGAAGCGGGTGCTGAGGATGTGAAAACATTTTCCCTTGTAAGATGAGGAAAAAATTTGCAAAAATAAAATGAAAGCGTTATAATGAAATCAGAAAAACAAAAATGTTTAGAAAGAAGGTACTCATATGATTAAATATAGTATCCGTGGTGAAAACCTAGAAGTAACAGAAGCAATTCGTGATTATGTAGTTTCTAAACTCGAAAAGATCGAAAAGTATTTTCAAGCTGAACAAGAGTTGGATGCTCGAGTTAACTTGAAGGTGTATCGTGAAAAAACTGCTAAAGTGGAGGTAACGATTCCACTTGGATCAATTACTCTTCGTGCAGAAGATGTGTCTCAAGATATGTATGGTTCAATTGACCTTGTAACCGATAAAATTGAACGTCAGATTCGTAAAAATAAAACAAAAATCGAGCGTAAAAATAAAAACAAGGTAGCAACTAGTCAATTATTTACAGATGCTTTGGTGGAAGATCCAAATGTTGTCCAGTCTAGAGTTGTTCGTTCAAAACAAATTGATTTAAAACCAATGGATTTGGAAGAAGCTATTCTACAGATGGATTTGTTGGGACATGATTTCTTTATCTATGTGGATGTTGAAGATCAGACAACCAATGTGATTTATCGTCGTGAGGATGGCGAAATTGGTTTGTTAGAAGTTAAAGAATCTTAATTTCAATATGTGTAAAGGAAGGTTTACTGAATTGTAAACCTTCCTTTTTCTTATAATTGATAGAATTACTGATTACACTTTTAAAAAGTCGCTTTTTGGTGGTTATTATGGTATAATGGGTGCCAAGAGGTTTGGAATGAAAAAATTTTATGTAAGTCCTATTTTCCCCTTAATATTAGGAATAGTGGCGTTCGGAGTGCTATCTGTGCAACTTGTTTTTGTAACGAATACACTGGTAACGCTATTTCTTTTGCTACTTATTTTGGGTTCATATATTTTACTATTCATCCATCAGAGAGACTACTACTCAAGGAGTGAAGTAGAACAAATCCAGTATGTAAACCACCAAGCTGAAGAAAGTTTGACAACCTTGTTAGAACAGATGCCTGTCGGAGTTATTAAATTAGACTTGTCGTCAGGTGAAGTTGAATGGTTTAATCCTTATGCTGAATTGATTTTGACTAATGAAGTGGGCGAGATTGATGTGGCATTAATTCAAACAATTATCAAGGCATCGGTAGGAAATCCAGGTTCTTATGCTACCTTGGGTGAGACCCGCTATTCGGTTCATATGGACAAGGTGTCTGGAGTTCTTTACTTCTTTGATGTGTCTGGAGAATACGAAGCGACTGTTGAGTTAGTAACGAGTCGACCTGTGATTGGGATCGTTTCCGTTGACAACTATGATGACTTAGAAGATGAAACATCGGAGTCTGATATCAGTCATATCAATAGTTTTGTAGCCAATTTTGTTTCAGAATTTGCTGGGAAACATGCCATGTTCTCCCGTCGAGTGAGTATGGATCGCTTTTATCTATTTACGGACTACACGGTGCTTGAGGGATTGATGAATGATAAATTTTCTGTTATTGATTCTTTCAGAGAAGAGTCGAAACAGAGACAGTTGCCCTTGACCTTAAGTATGGGATTTTCTTATGGTGATGGAAATCATGATGAGATAGGGAAAGTTGCATTGCTCAACTTGAACTTGGCTGAAGTGCGTGGTGGCGACCAGGTGGTTGTCAAGGAGAATGACGAAACGAAAAATCCCGTTTATTTTGGTGGTGGATCTGCGGCGTCAATCAAGCGTACAAGGACACGTACGCGCGCTATGATGACAGCTATTTCAGATAAAATTAGAAGTGTAGATCAGGTTTTTGTAGTTGGTCACAAAAACCTTGATATGGATGCTTTGGGTTCTGCTGTAGGTATGCAGTTATTTGCCAGCAATGTGACTCAAAATAGCTATGCTCTTTACGATGAAGAACAAATGTCTCCGGATATTGAACGAGCTGTTTCATTCTTAGAAAAAGAAGGAGTTACGAAGTTGTTGTCTGTTAAGGATGCAATGGGTTTGGTGACCAATCGTTCTTTGTTGATTCTTGTTGACCATTCAAAGACAGCTCTAACTTTATCGAAAGAATTTTATGATTTGTTTACACAGACCATCGTTATTGACCACCACAGAAGAGATCAGGATTTCCCAGACAATGCAGTTATCACTTATATCGAAAGTGGTGCAAGCAGTGCCAGTGAGTTGGTGACGGAATTGATTCAGTTCCAGAATTCTAAGAAAAATCGTTTGAGTCGTATGCAGGCCAGTGTTTTGATGGCTGGTATGATGTTGGATACTAAAAATTTCACCTCACGAGTGACTAGTCGGACATTTGATGTTGCTAGCTATCTCAGAACGAGAGGAAGTGATAGTATTGCTATCCAAGAAATCGCTGCGACAGATTTTGAAGAATATCGTGAGGTCAATGAACTGATTTTACAGGGGCGTAAATTAGGTTTAGATGTACTGATAGCAGAGGCTAAGGACTCGAAATGCTACGATACAGTTGTTATTAGTAAGGCAGCAGATGCCATGTTAGCTATGTCAGGTATTGAAGCGAGTTTTGTTCTTGCGAAAAATACACAAGGCTTTATATCTATCTCAGCTCGGAGTCGTAGTAAGCTGAATGTACAACGGATTATGGAAGAGCTGGGAGGTGGAGGCCACTTTAATTTGGCAGCAGCTCAAATTAAAGATTTAACCTTGTCAGAAGCAGGTGAAAAACTGACAGAAATTGTATTAAATGAAATAAAGGAAAAGGAGAAAGAAGAATGAAAGTAATCTTTTTAGCAGATGTCAAAGGAAAAGGTAAAAAAGGCGAAATTAAGGAAGTACCAACAGGGTATGCACAAAACTTTCTTATCAAAAAGAATCTAGCCAAAGAAGCGACTGCTCAAGCGGTAGGTGAGCTTCGTGGTAAACAAAAATCTGAAGAAAAAGCTCACGCTGAGATGATTGCAGAAGCAAAAGCAATTAAAGCCCAACTTGAAGCAGAAGAGACTGTTGTAGAATTTGTTGAAAAAGTTGGTCCAGATGGCCGTACTTTTGGTTCAATTACGAATAAGAAGATTGCAGAAGAATTGCAAAAGCAATTTGGAATTAAGATTGATAAACGTCATATCCAAGTACAAGCTCCGATTAGAGCAGTTGGTTTGATTGATGTACCAGTGAAAATCTATCAAGATATCACAAGTGTGATCAATCTTCGTGTGAAAGAAGGGTAAATTTACACTTTCTTGACAAGATTGTAAAAGGAAGGGAAGTCTGATGGCAGAAGTAGAAGAGTTACGAGTACAACCTCAAGATATCTTAGCTGAGCAATCCGTTTTAGGGGCTATCTTTATTGACGAGAGTAAGCTTGTTTTTGTGCGAGAATATATTGAGTCTCGGGACTTTTTTAAGTATGCCCATCGTTTGATTTTCCAAGCTATGGTCGATTTATCCGATCGTGGCGATGCCATAGATGCAACAACGGTTCGTACTATTCTTGATAATCAAGGCGATTTGCAGAATATTGGTGGCTTGTCTTACCTGGTTGAGATTGTCAATTCTGTGCCAACTTCTGCTAATGCGGAGTATTATGCTAAGATTGTTGCAGAGAAGGCCATTCTACGTCGATTAATCTCCAAGTTGACAGAGTCTGTCAATCAAGCTTACGAGGCTTCGCAACCAGCTGATGAAATCATTGCTCAGGCAGAAAAAGGCCTGATTGATGTCAGCGAAAATGCTAATCGAAGTGGATTTAAGAACATTCGAGATGTGTTGAATGTCAACTTTGGGAATCTGGAAGCTCGTTCGCAACAAACGACCGATATTACAGGTATTGCGACGGGCTATCGTGACTTGGATCATATGACGACTGGACTTCATGAGGAGGAGTTGATTATCCTAGCAGCCCGTCCGGCGGTTGGTAAGACAGCCTTTGCCTTGAATATTGCTCAGAATATTGGGACTAAGTTGGACAAAACAGTTGCTATTTTTTCACTCGAAATGGGTGCGGAAAGTCTAGTGGATCGTATGTTAGCGGCAGAAGGTTTGGTAGAATCGCATTCTATCCGTACGGGTCAATTGACCGATGAGGAATGGCAAAAGTACACTATTGCTCAAGGGAATCTAGCGAATGCAAGTATCTATATCGATGATACACCAGGGATTCGGATTACAGAGATTCGTTCTCGTTCTCGTAAATTGGCTCAAGAAACTGGAAATCTTGGTTTGATTTTGATAGACTATTTGCAGCTTATCACGGGAACTGGGCGAGAAAACCGCCAACAAGAAGTTTCAGAAATTTCACGTCAGTTGAAAATCCTAGCAAAAGAACTGAAGGTACCAGTAATCGCTCTTAGTCAGCTTTCTCGTGGGGTAGAACAACGTCAGGATAAGAGACCGGTCTTGTCTGATATTCGTGAATCTGGGTCTATTGAGCAGGACGCTGATATCGTAGCCTTTCTTTATCGCGACGATTACTATGAGCGTGGTGGTGAAGAAGAGGAAGGCATACCGAATAATAAGGTAGAAGTTATTATCGAGAAAAACCGTAGTGGAGCTCGTGGAACGGTGGAATTAATTTTCCAAAAAGAATACAATAAATTTTCAAGTATCTCAAAGAGGGAGGCATAAGATGTCAGATGCATTTACAGATGTAGCCAAGATGAAAAAAATCAAAGAAGAAATCAAGGCACATGAGGGACAAGTCGTAGAAATGACTTTGGAGAATGGTCGTAAGCGCCAAAAAAATAGATTGGGTAAGCTAATTGAGGTTTATCCGTCCCTATTTATCGTTGAATTTGGGAACGTTGAAGGAGATAAACAAGCTAATGTTTACGTTGAATCCTTTACTTATTCAGATATTCTTACAGAAAAGAATTTGATTCATTATCTTGACTAAAGTGAGAAATTTTCTCACTTTTTCTTTTTTCTCCGAATAGTTTAAGTGAAGGTAATCTTCGATTT
>NZ_JUQO01000190.1 GCF_001074635.1 Streptococcus mitis | reverse complement strand
CATATATACGGCAAGGCGAAGCTGACGTGGTTTGAAGAGATTTTCGAAGAGTATCAGTTAGAAGAAAGAGTCACAAACACACTTTGTGGCTTTTTTATTTCCATAAAAATGGTAAAATAGTAGGAGTAGAAATGGAGTTCGAGACATGAAAGTAATAGATCAATTTAAAAATAAGAAAGTCCTTGTTTTAGGTTTGGCCAAGTCTGGTGAATCTGCAGCTCGTTTGTTGGACAAGCTTGGTGCCATTGTGACAGTAAATGACGGGAAACCATTCGAGGACAATCCAGCTGCGCAAAGTTTGCTGGAAGAAGGGATTAAGGTCATCACAGGCGGTCATCCTTTGGAACTCTTGGATGAAGAGTTTGCCCTTATGGTGAAAAATCCAGGTATTCCATACAGTAATCCCATGATTGAAAAGGCTTTGGCAAAGGGTATTCCAGTCTTGACTGAAGTGGAATTGGCTTACTTGATTTCAGAAGCACCGATTGTTGGTATCACTGGTTCTAACGGTAAGACAACCACAACGACTATGATTGGAGAAGTTTTGACTGCTGCTGGCCAACATGGTCTCTTATCAGGGAATATTGGCTATCCAGCCAGTCAAGTGGCCCAAACAGCGACAGACAAGGATACGCTTGTTATGGAACTTTCTTCTTTCCAACTCATGGGAGTACAAGAATTCCATCCTGAGATTGCGGTTATTACCAACCTCATGCCAACTCATATCGATTATCATGGTTCTTTTGAGGAATATGTAGCAGCCAAGTGGAATATCCAGAACAAGATGACAGCGGCTGATTTCCTTGTCTTGAACTTTAACCAAGACTTGGCAAAAGAATTGGCTACTAAAACACATGCCACTGTTGTTCCATTTTCAACACTTGAAAAGGTTGATGGTGCTTATCTGGAAGATGGTCAACTCTACTTCCGTGGGGAAGTGGTCATGGCAGCGAATGAAATCGGAGTTCCAGGTAGTCACAATGTGGAAAATGCCCTTGCGACGATTGCTGTAGCCAAGCTCCGTGGTGTGGACAATCAAACCATCAAGAAAACTCTTTCAGCCTTTGGTGGTGTTAAGCACCGTCTTCAATTTGTAGATGAAATCAAGGGTATCAAATTCTATAACGACAGTAAATCAACCAATATCTTGGCTACTCAAAAAGCCTTGTCAGGATTTGACAACAGCAAGGTCATCTTGATTGCAGGTGGTTTGGACCGTGGCAATGAGTTTGACGAACTGGTTCCAGATATTACTGGACTCAAGAAGATGGTCATCCTTGGTCAGTCTGCAGAACGTGTCAAACGGGCAGCAGACAAGGCTGGTGTGTCTTATGTGGATGCGACTGATATTGCTGATGCGACCCGCAAGGCCTATGAACTTGCGACTCAAGGAGATGTGGTTCTTCTCAGTCCTGCCAATGCCAGCTGGGATATGTATGCTAACTTTGAAGTACGTGGCGACCTCTTTATCGACACAGTAGCGGAGTTAAAGGAATAATATGAAAAAAATTGTCTTTACAGGTGGGGGGACGGTTGGACACGTCACCCTCAATCTTTTGTTAATGCCCAAGTTCATCGAAGATGGTTGGGAAGTCCACTATATCGGGGACAAGCGTGGTATCGAATACCAAGAAATCCTCAAGTCAGGTTTGGATATCACCTTCCATTCCATTACGACTGGAAAATTGCGTCGTTATTTCTCTTGGCAAAATATGCTGGATGTCTTCAAAGTCGGTTGGGGAATTGTCCAATCTCTCTTTATCATGTTGCGACTTCGTCCACAGGCTCTTTTTTCAAAGGGAGGATTTGTCTCTGTGCCGCCAGTTATCGCTGCGCGTGTGTCAGGAGTGCCTGTCTTTATTCACGAATCGGACCTGTCTATGGGCTTGGCCAATAAAATCGCCTATAAATTTGCGACGAAGATGTATTCAACCTTTGAACAAGCTTCGAGTTTGTCTAAGGTCGAGCATGTGGGAGCAGTGACCAAGGTTTCAGACCAAAAAAATCCAGAACCAGATGAATTGGTGGATATTCAAACCCACTTTAATCCTAAATTGCCAACTGTATTGTTTGTCGGTGGTTCTGCGGGCGCTCGAGTCTTTAACCAATTGGTGACAGACCATAAGAAAGAACTGACAGAACGCTACAATATTATCAATCTAACTGGAGATTCTAGCCTGAATGAGTTGAGCCAAAATCTTTTTCGTGTTGACTATGTGACAAATCTCTATCAACCCTTGATGGAATTGGCTGATATTGTTGTGACACGAGGTGGCGCCAATACGATTTTTGAGCTCTTGGCCATGGCAAAATTACATGTTATTGTGCCACTTGGTCGTGAAGCTAGTCGTGGAGACCAGATTGAAAATGCAGCCTACTTTGTAAAAAAAGGCTATGCAGAAGAGCTTCAAGAAAGCGATTTGACCTTGGATAGTTTGGAAGAGAAGCTCTCTCACTTACTAAGCCACAAGGAAGACTATCAAGCTAAGATGAAGGCTTCTAAGGAATTGAAATCTCTAGCAGATTTTTATCAATTATTGAGAAAAGATTTATCATAAGGAAAGTAAATGTCAAAAGATAAGAAAAATGAGGGCAAAGAAATCCTCGAAGAATTGAAAGAGTTATCAGAATGGCAGAAACGAAACCAAGAATATCTAAAAAAGAAGGCTGAGGAAGAGGCGGCCCTAGCTGAGGAGAAGGAAAAGGAAAGACAAGCTCGAATGGGAGAAGAATCTGAGAAGTCAGAGGACCAGGAGAGTGAAACGGCCCCAGAAGATGAAGAATCAGCTAAGGAAAAGTCTGAGGAAAAAGTAGCATCCTCAGAGGGTGACAAAGAGGAAGAAGAGATAGAAGAATCAGGGTCTAAAGAGAAGGAGGAACAGGATAAAAAGCTTGCTAAAAAGGCTACAAAGGAAAAACCAGCCAAAGCAAAGATTCCTGGCCTCCATATCTTACGAGCCTTCACGATTTTATTTCCAAGTCTGCTTTTATTGATTGTCTCTGCTTACTTACTCAGTCCTTATGCGACCATGAAGGATATTCGTGTTGAGGGAACGGTGCAAACTACAGCTGATGATATTCGACAGGCTTCAGGCATTCAGGATTCGGATTATACGATTAACCTGCTGCTAGATAAGGCAAAATATGAAGAGCAGATTAAGTCTAACTATTGGGTTGAATCAGCTCAGCTTGTTTATCAATTTCCAACCAAGTTCACTATCAAGGTCAAGGAATACGATATTGTTGCCTACTATGTTTCTGGTGAAAATCATTATCCTATTCTTTCCAGCGGTCAGCTTGAGACTAGTTCTGTGAGCTTGGTCAATTTGCCAGAAACTTATATATCAGTTCTCTTTAATGATAGTGAACAAATCAAGGCTTTTGTCTCAGAACTTGCTCAAATTAGCCCAGAACTCAAGGCTGCTATCCAAAAGGTGGAATTAGCCCCAAGCAAGGTGACTTCCGATTTAATTCGATTGACCATGAATGATTCGGACGAAGTCTTGGTTCCCCTTTCTGAAATGAGTAAGAAACTGCCTTATTACAGCAAGATTAAACCTCAATTGTCAGAACCAAGTGTGGTCGATATGGAAGCTGGAATCTACAGCTACACTGTAGCGGATAAATTAATTATGGAGGCTGAGGAAAAAGCCAAACAAGAGGCTAAGGAAGCTGAGAAGAAGCAGGAAGAAGAACGTAAACGTTTAGAAGAAGAACAGAAAAAACAAGAGGAAGAGAGCAATCGAAACCAAACGACCCAGCGCTCATCGCGTCGTTAGGTTTACCTTTTCTCTTATAGTTCTTTAGTAACCATGTTTTTACTTGACAAGTGCTAGTAGAAATAATAGAATAATAGAAAACCTTTAAAGCAGTCCAGAGAGGCAGCTAAGGTTAGGCGGTGAAAGGGTGGAGACTACCCATTTTTCGTGGAACCTTGCTGTTGGCAGGTTCCTTTTTTCGTGGTTTCTGTTGCCCAGACTCTCTCACTAGCAAAGGTAAAAGGAGAAACCTATGCGAGAACATCGTCCAGTCATTGCTCTTGATTTTCCTAGTTTTGAGGCGGTCAAGGAATTTTTAGCTCTTTTCCCAGCAGAAGAAAGCCTTTATCTCAAGGTAGGGATGGAGCTTTATTACGCAACGGGTCCTGAGATTGTATCTTACTTGAAAGGTCTGGGTCATAGTGTCTTTTTGGATCTCAAACTTCATGATATTCCCAATACAGTCAAGTCAGCCATGAAGGTCCTGTCTCAGCTTGGTGTGGATATGACCAATGTTCATGCGGCTGGTGGTGTAGAGATGATGAAGGCTGCGCGTGAAGGTCTTGGAAGTCAAGCAAAATTGATTGCTGTTACTCAGCTTACATCAACATCAGAAGCTCAGATGCAGGATTTTCAAAATATCCAAACTAGCCTGCAAGAGTCTGTCATTCATTATGCTAAGAAGACAGCTGAAGCTGGCTTGGATGGTGTTGTTTGCTCGGCTCAGGAAGTACAAGTCATCAAGCAGGCCACCAATCCAGATTTTATCTGTCTGACACCAGGCATTCGTCCAGCAGGTGCTGCAGTTGGAGACCAAAAACGCGTGATGACGCCAGCGGATGCCTATCAAATCGGTAGTGACTATATCGTGGTGGGACGTCCCATTACCCAAGCTGAGGATCCTGTTGCAGCTTACCATGTCATCAAGGATGAATGGACACAGGACTGGAATTAAAGAACTAGATTAGAAAAATAAAAGGAGAATACCATGACACTTGCTAAAGATATCGCTAGCCACCTCTTGAAAATTCAAGCCGTTTACCTCAAACCAGAGGAGCCTTTCACTTGGGCATCTGGTATCAAGTCACCGATTTATACTGATAATCGTGTGACACTAGCCTATCCAGAAACTCGTACCCTAATTGAAAATGGCTTTGTGGAAGCTATCAAAGAAGCCTTTCCTGAGGTAGAAGTCATTGCAGGAACTGCGACAGCAGGGATTCCACACGGAGCTATCATTGCTGACAAGATGAATCTGCCATTTGCCTACATCCGTAGCAAACCAAAAGACCACGGAGCTGGTAACCAAATCGAAGGCCGCGTAGCTCAGGGGCAAAAAATGGTAGTGGTTGAAGACCTGATTTCAACAGGTGGTTCTGTTCTTGAAGCTGTAGCAGCTGCTAAACGAGAAGGAGCAGATGTGCTTGGAGTTGTAGCGATTTTCAGCTACCAATTGCCAAAAGCAGATAAGAACTTCTCAGATGCAGGTGTCAAACTTGTGACGCTTTCTAACTACAGTGAACTCATCCACCTAGCCCAAGAAGAAGGCTATATCACGCCAGAAGGCTTGGATCTCCTAAAACGCTTTAAAGAAGACCAAGAAAATTGGCAAAATGCCTAAAACATAGAAAATCAGGTAGTCACTAGGATTACCTGATTTCTTTTTGAGATTTCATTGAGTATTATACTCAATGAAATCAAAGAGCAAACTAGGAAACTAGCCGCAGATTGCTCAAAGCACTGCTTTGAGGTTGTAGATAAAGTTGACGTGGTTTGAAGAGATTTTCGAAGAGTATTAGTCAACTTTTCCGCCTTCAACAACAAGGTCATCTGCTTTAGCAGCGTCACCGTAGGTTGGGTGAAGTGTTTTTTCATAGGCCTTGTGGAAGAAGTTTTCCTTGCCTAATTTTTCAATATCCTTATTGATGAAGTCTAGCAATTCTTGGTTGCCTTTTTGAACTGCTGCCGCAATGGTATCTGGATTACCGAGGGAAGTAATGCCTACTTCAAATCCTTTGTTTTCAAGCGCCCAAGCTAGGACTTCCGTATTGTCAGTAGAGAAGGCATCTCCACGTCCGTCAAGAAGGGCTTGGTAAGAGTCACTGTATTGGTCGTATTTTTGGAGTTTGATTTCTGGATGATTCTTTTCAAAATAAGTTTCAGCGGTCGTTCCTTTTGTAACAATCAAGGTTTTGCCTTCTAATTGTTTGACATCTGTAATAAGACCGGTCTTAGGTGATACGACACCCAGAGAAACTTTCATATATGGAAGGGCAAAATCAACTTGTTTCTTACGTTCATCAGTTACTGTAAAATTGGCAAGAGTAATATCCACCTTGTTTGAAATCAAGTATTCAGCACGGTTGGCAGCATCGACTGAAACGTATTTGACCTTGACACCAAGGTCTTGTGCTAATTGGTTCCCAAGTTCAATATCGTAACCTTGGTAAGAACCGTCATTGTCAACGTAACCAAACGGTTTTTTATCTCCAAACACGGCGATTCGTAGCTCACCGCTTTTTTTGATTTCATCGATTGTGCGAGCCTTGGCAGTGGTTTTACCTGACGATGCACCACCATTTCCACCTGAGTTACAAGCTGTGACAAAGATAAGGGCAAAGGCAAGTGCCAAAACAGTTAAGAGTGGTTTGAATAGTTTCATAAGAATCTCCTTTATAGATATGAGCCAAATTGGCTAAAGTCAAAGACGTTTAAAAATTCCTGGGCTCGTTTGGTTTGAGGATTGGTAAAGAAGGCTTGAGCTGTTCCTTCTTCAGCAATTTTCCCTTGGTCGAGGAAGATAATCCGATCGGCAATAGCTTGAGCAAACTGCATTTCGTGGGTTACTAAAATCATGGTGCGACCTTCTTGAGCCAAGTCATTGATCAGTTCCAGAACCTCACGCACCATTTCTGGATCCAGCGAAGCAGTCACTTCGTCAAAAAGGATGATTTCTGGATGCATGAGAAGGGCACGGACAATCGCAACCCGTTGCTTCTGTCCACCAGATAATTGGCGAGCAAAGCTATGTTGTTTATCCAGCAAACCGACACGTTCCAGTAGTTGCAAAGCTTCTTCCGTTACTTCCTTCTTGTCTCTTCCCTGAGCCTTGATAGGACCTAGGATGAGGTTTTGAAGGACATCCAGATGGGGAAAAAGTTCATAGCTTTGAAAAACCATGCCAATCTTTTGGCGAACTAGGTGAAAATCTTTTTTATTTTCAACGATAGACTGACCGTCCAGAAGAATATCTCCACCTTGAATCCTTTCTAAGCCATTGAGGCAACGAAGGAGAGTACTTTTCCCACAACCAGATGGGCCCAGAATAACCACAACTTCCCCTTTTTTGATTTCTAGAGAAAGTCCTTGGAGGATGGGATTGTCTCCGAAGGATTTTTTTAGTTCCTTGATTTCTAAGATAGTTTCAGACATTTAGTTCCTCCAATGTTTTTCTAAGTGAGTGGATAGTTTGGAAATAGGAAAGCAGACTGCGAAATATAAGACCAGAATGGTTGCATAAATCCAAAAGGAAGCGGTTGGGATGGTCAGGCGATTGCTATCGATGATTTGTTGCCCAACCTTTGTAACCTCAACAACCCCAATCAAAACAACCAAGGAAGTGGTTTTAATCATCCGAGTGACAAGATTGATGGCTTGTGGAAGTAATCTTCTCAAGACTTGTGGGATGATAATGTGGTAGTAAAGTTGAACATTGGTCAAACCTAGTGCCTGTCCACTTTCAAACTGATGTTTAGGGAGAGAAGTGATAGCTCCACGGACCAAGTCCCCCATTTCAGCTGTTCCCCAGAGGGTGAAAACGATAATAGCAGAAGTCTCACCTGAGATATTGATATTAAAATTTCGAGCCAAGCCAAAGTAAACGATGAAGAGTAGCACCAGCTGGGGCATGATACGGATAAATTCCAGATACAATCGTGTTAAAAATCGTATGATTCTAGAATGGGAGGTCATGATGATTCCCATGACTGTCCCGAATATCATGGATAAGAGGACAGTCAGGATGGATATCCCAATCGTAACGCCCAATCCCTGTAAGATTCTCAGGAGATTATTTCCCTGAAAGAGTACTTGGATTCCCGAATCCTGCATGGCGGAGCCTCCTTTCTATCCAGCTAAAGACCAGTGAGATGGGTAGAAGCATGATCAGATAAGCAACTACCAACATAGCTAGCGCAATGTCTGTTTCATAGTAGAGCCCAATCAAGTCTTTGGCGACGTACATGAGGTCGGCCAAAGCTACTGCTGAGAAAACAGAGGTTTCCTTGATGAGGAAAATGACATTGGCACTAAAGGAGGGGAGTGCCACAGCTGTTGCTTGTGGCAGAACCACATAGCGAAAGACCTGTACAGGTGTCAGACCGATAGCGAATCCAATCTCCTGCTGGGTTTGACTAACGGCTTCCAGGCCACTTCGGAAAGATTCTGCCATATAGGAGCCTCCTAAAAAGACCAGTCCTAAAGTGGCACAGACTTCTGAAGATAGAACAATCCCTACTCTAGGAAGTCCGAAGTAGAGAAAGAAGAGTTGAATCAAAAGGGGCGTATTACGTGACAATTCAATATAGGCTGTCGCTACTTGCGCCAAAACAGGGATTCGATAATGTCGGATGATACTAACGATTAAACCGAGCAGAAAGGATCCCAGAATTCCCCAAACTGCAATATGCAAGGTCAGAAAGAATGCCTTTTGATATAGTGGTAGATATTGTTCAACAATGGACCAATCCAAAAATAGAACCTCCCATCTAGAAATAATACAGTTATTGTAGCACTTAAAATCTTCTTTGGATAATATCTATTTTTTATTGCCGTTATAAGGATTTTTTATCATAGACATAAAATTTCTGAAATTTCCAAACAAAATATTTGAAAAGTTTTGAAAAAAGAGTTAAGATATTTTTGTAATATACAAAGTAAACGCTTACTTATTAAGGAGGGCATTTTATGTCATACAAAACAAGCAATGCAGAAGGCCATGTAGATTTCATCAATACCTATGATTTGGAGCCAATGGCGCAACAAGTTATTCCTAAAGCAGCCTTTGGCTATATCGCTAGTGGGGCGGAAGATACTTTCACTTTACGTGAGAATATTCGTGCCTTTAACCACAAGCTCATTGTTCCGCATACGCTTTGCAATGTAGAAAATCCAAGTACAGAGATTGAATTTGCTGGTGAAAAATTGTCTTCACCAATCATTATGGCGCCTGTTGCGGCTCATAAATTAGCAAATGAACAGGGGGAAGTGGCGACTGCGCGTGGTGTGCATGAGTTTGGTTCCCTCTATACAACCAGCTCTTACTCTACTGTCGATCTTCCAGAAATTACGGAAGCCCTTCAAGGGACACCTCATTGGTTCCAATTTTACTTTAGTAAAGATGACGGAATCAACCGCCACATCATGGACCGTGTGAAAGCTGAAGGTTATAAAGCGATTGTCTTGACGGCAGATGCTACTGTAGGGGGCAATCGTGAAGTAGATAAGCGTAATGGTTTTGTCTTTCCAGTTGGCATGCCGATTGTTGAAGAATACCTGCCAGAAGGTGCTGGAAAATCAATGGACTTTGTTTACAAATCAGCTAAACAACGCTTGTCTCCACGTGATGTAGAATTTATCGCTGAATACTCAGGACTTCCTGTTTATGTCAAGGGACCACAATGCCGTGAGGACGTTGAACGTTCGCTTGCTGCAGGTGCCTCTGGTATCTGGGTAACCAACCACGGTGGTCGCCAAATCGACGGTGGACCAGCTGCCTTCGACTCACTTCAAGAAGTAGCTGAAGCAGTTGACAAACGCGTACCAATCGTCTTTGACTCAGGTATTCGTCGTGGTCAACACGTCTTTAAAGCCTTGGCTTCAGGAGCAGACTTGGTAGCTATTGGTCGCCCTGTTATCTATGGCTTGGCTCTCGGTGGTAGTGTCGGTGTACGCCAAGTCTTTGAACATTTGAATGCGGAATTGAAGACAGTCATGCAGTTGTCTGGAACTCAGACCATTGAAGATGTCAAACACTTCAAACTCCGTCACAACCCATACAACCCAACCTTCCCAGTTGACCCTCGTGACTTAAAATTGTATTGATAAAACAGCTTGCCTCCACTTGATGTGGAGGTTTTTGCTTGTGTTTTATACTCTTCAAAAATCTCTTCAACCCCCTTGGATTATATCTGTGACTGAAACCTCAAAGCAGTGCTTTGAACAGCCTGTGCCTAGCTTTCTAGTTTGCTCTTTGATTTTTATTGAGTATTAATCAATTTTGTAATGAAGATTAAAAAAAGAAAAAGATTCGATTTTTATAGTTGACAAATGTAGATTTTAAGGGTATACTGATAATTGTAATTGACAAATGTAGATTTTGGAGGTGTGCTAATGCAGATTTCAGATGCAGAATGGCAGGTCATGAAGATTATTTGGATGCAGGGTGAACAGACCAGTACGGATTTGATCAGGGTTTTGGCAGAGCGGTTCGACTGGTCCAAGTCGACCATTCAAACTCTTTTGGCTCGTTTGGTTGAGAAAGAGTGTTTGACTCGGAAAAAAGAAGGCAAGTCCTTTGTCTATTCAGCCCTTTTAACTTTGGACCAAAGTAGGGATTTACTTGTCCAAGATATTAAGGACAAGGTTTGTTCCCGTAGGATTAAGAACTTGTTGGCTGATTTGATTGCTGAATGTGATTTTACTCAGACTGACTTGGAAGACTTGGAAGCTGTGATTTCTGAGAAGAAATCAAGCGCTGTAACAGAAGTAAGATGTAATTGTATGTAAAGGAGACATCATGTTAAATAGTATTGTAACCATTATTTGTATTGCCCTTATCGTGTTTATCTTGTTTTGGTTTTTCAAAAAGCCTGAAAAATCTGGACAAAAGGCCCAGCAAAAAAAGGGCTACCAAGAGATTCGAGTGGAAGTCATGGGAGGCTATACGCCTGAGTTGATTATCCTCAAGAAATCAGTGCCAGCCCGCATTGTCTTTGACCGTAAGGACCCTTCACCCTGTCTGGACCAAATTGTTTTTCCAGATTTTGGTGTACATGCGGACCTGCCTATGGGGGAAGAGTATGTAGTGGAAATCACGCCTGAGCAGGCTGGAGAGTATGGTTTCTCTTGTGGCATGAATATGATGCACGGCAAGATGATTGTAGAATAGGAGAATGATATGACTGAAATTATAAAAGCAAATCTTGAAAATGGTGTTCAAAAAATCCGTATCACGGCAGACAAAGGCTACCATCCAGCTCATATACAGCTTCAAAAAGGGATTCCAGCTGAGATTACCTTTCATCGAGCAACTCCTTCAAACTGTTACAAGGAAATTCTGTTTGAAGAAGAAGGCATCTTGGAACCAATCGGCGTAGACGAAGAGAAAACAATTCGTTTTACCCCTCAAGAATTAGGCCAACATGAATTTTCTTGTGGCATGAAGATGCAAAAGGGGAGTTATACCGTAGTTGAGAAGACTCGAAAATCTCTATCACTTTTACAGCGTTTTTGGATTACTAGTATCTTTACTGTGCCTCTTGTGATTCTCATGATTGGGATGTCGACAGGAGGAATCAGTCACCAAGTCATGCGTTGGGGCACCTTTTTAGCCACAACACCGATTATGCTAGTAGCAGGTGGTCCTTATATCCAAAGTGCTTGGGCTAGTTTTAAAAAGCACAATGCCAACATGGATACCTTGGTTGCTCTGGGAACCCTAGTGGCCTATTTCTATAGCTTAGTTGCCCTCTTCGCTGGTCTCCCCGTTTACTTTGAAAGTGCTGCCTTTATCTTCTTCTTCGTTCTTATGGGAGCCGTTTTTGAGGAGAAAATGCGGAAAAATACTTCCCAAGCTGTGGAGAAGCTACTGGACTTGCAAGCTAAAACAGCAGAGGTTTTGCGTGAGGATAGCTATGTCCAAGTTCCTTTGGAACAAGTCAAGGTAGGTGACCTGATTCGAGTGCGTCCCGGTGAAAAGATTGCGGTTGATGGTGTCGTAGTAGAAGGTATCTCTAGTATTGATGAGTCTATGGTGACAGGTGAGAGTCTGCCTGTGGACAAGACAGTTGGAGATACCGTCATTGGTTCAACCATCAATAATAGTGGAACACTTGTTTTTAGAGCAGAAAAAGTTGGTTCAGAAACTGTTTTGGCTCAGATTGTGGATTTTGTGAAGAAAGCTCAGACAAGTCGTGCGCCGATTCAGGACTTGACGGATAAAATTTCAGGCATTTTTGTCCCAGCAGTTGTCATTTTAGGGATTGTGACCTTTTGGGTTTGGTTCGTCTTGCTCAGGGATAGTGTAGTCGTGCTTGGAGCTAGCTTTGTGTCCTCTCTTCTCTACGGAGTGGCTGTTTTGATTATTGCCTGCCCTTGTGCATTGGGACTTGCAACACCGACAGCCCTCATGGTGGGGACAGGTCGCAGTGCCAAGATGGGAGTTCTCCTCAAAAATGGAACGGTTCTACAGGAAATCCAGAAAGTCCAAACTATCGTCTTTGATAAGACCGGAACTTTGACGGAAGGGAAACCTGTGGTCACAGATATCATCGGCGACGAAGTAGAAGTGCTTGGATTGGCAGCTTCCTTGGAAGAAGCTTCTCAACACCCACTGGCTGAAGCCGTTGTGAAACGAGCGAGTGAAGCTGGACTTGAGCTTCAAACTGTTGAAAATTTCCAAGCCTTGCACGGAAAAGGTGTCTCAGGGCAAATCAATGGAAAACAAGTTTTGCTTGGAAATGCTAAAATGCTGGATGGCATGAACATTTCTAGCACTTATCAAGAAAAACTAGAAGAACTGGAAAAAGAAGCTAAGACAGTTGTGTTCTTAGCAGTTGACAATGAAATCAAAGGCTTGCTTGCTCTGCAAGATATTCCTAAGGAAAATGCTAAGCTTGCCATCAGTCAGTTGAAAAAACGAGGTCTTAAAACAGTCATGCTGACAGGAGACAATGCAGGTGTGGCGCGTGCCATTGCCGATCAGATCGGAATCGAAGAGGTCATTGCAGGTGTCTTACCAGAAGAAAAAGCCCATGAAATCCATAAACTACAAGCGACTGGAAAAGTAGCCTTTGTTGGTGATGGTATCAATGACGCTCCTGCCCTCAGTGTAGCAGATGTGGGGATTGCTATGGGAGCTGGAACAGATATTGCCATCGAGTCAGCAGATTTGGTGTTGACAACTAATAACCTCCTAGGAGTGGTTCGTGCCTTTGACATGAGTAAGAAAACCTTTCATCGAATTCTGCTCAATCTTTTCTGGGCCTTTATCTACAATGTCGCCGGAATTCCGATTGCAGCAGGAGTCTTTTCAGGTGTTGGACTGGCTCTCAACCCAGAACTGGCAGGTCTAGCTATGGCCTTTAGTTCTGTATCCGTTCTGACTAGTTCACTCTTACTAAACTTTAGTAAAATAGACTAAAAGCGGGCTTGCTCGCTTTTTATACTCTTCGAAAATCTCTTCAAACCACGTCAGCTTTATCTGCAACCTCA
>NZ_JUQO01000189.1 GCF_001074635.1 Streptococcus mitis | reverse complement strand
CCTCTTGAGGATTAGAAAATGTTTTTTCTTTTCCATCAATAAAAATAGTTCCTGAAGTAGCTGGAAAAAGTCCAGTTAAAATATTCATTAAGGTTGATTTGCCTGCACCATTCTCTCCCATTAAAGCATGAACTTCTCCTGAATTAAGAACCAAATCAATACTTTCTAAAACACGATTATTCCCAAAAGATTTTGAAATGTTCTTCATTTCAATTTTCATAGGCAACCCCCTTCTAAATAATAACTCCTGATTGCAAGATTATATTCGAATATGGTGTATCTTCCCCAGTGCGAATAACTGCCTTAACTTTAGTATTCATAGCTTTCAATTCTTCATGACTAATATACTCAATAATTATATTCGATCCTAAAAGATCTAGAACTGCTTGCCACTGTTCTTTGTTTTTTTCCTTAATTTCTTCTGCTAAGAAAATTTTTTCAATAAGTACATGATCTGAATATTCTTTTAAAACTTCTAAAAAACTTGGACTGCCTTTTCTTAATGCTAAATCAATTTTATCAACACCTTTTGGAACTGGCAATCCTAAATCTCCGATACAAACCAAATCCATATGACCTAAATCATCAGCTAGTTTCGCTATATTACTATTTAAAATCCCATATTTCTTCATATCCTGAATGCTCCTTTACTTCTTTCAAACTCGGCATGCCTCCTTGCGCTCCAAATCTTTGAACAGAAAGATGTGAAGCAATTGTTGCAAAGGACAATGCAACATTCATCTCTTTTCCTTTTGAGATAGCATAAGCAAAAGCACCATTAAACGTATCTCCTGCTCCTGTAGTATCAACTACTTCTGCTTTTATAGCAGGAATCTTCTGAACTGCTGTCCCATCATAATAAATAGAACCTTCAACTCCTAATGTCACAATCATTTTATTAGGATAAATTTTAATAATTTCTTCTAATTTCTTATCTGGAAAAAGCTCTGAACATTCATGCTCATTAGGAGTAATAAAATCACAAAAAGGAATCATCTCTATGTCTGTTTCTCTAGCTGGTGCAGGATTATAAAGCACCTTAACTTTATTTTCTTGACAAAATTTAGCTATAGATAAGTTGGCTTCATGTGGTATTTCATTTTGTAATACAACAATACTTGCATCACTAATCAATTCCCACTCATTTTTCCAATCATTTGTTTTAACTAAATTATTCGCTCCGGGATAATAAATAATCCTATTATCACCTCCATATAAAGTAATTTGTGCAACTCCTGTAGATTGTGGTACCGTTCCCACATGTTCTATAGAAATATTATTATTTTGCAGATTGCTTAGTAAATCTGCTGAAAAAATATCTTCCCCAACGTCCCCAAATATGTAAATATTATCTTCTACACTGGATAATCTACCAATAGCTACAGCCTGATTTGCACCTTTTCCACCTGGAACTATATTAAATGAATCCCCAAAAATCGTTTCACCTCCTTCTGGAATCCTTTTTGTTCTCATAACTAAGTCCATTGAAATACTTCCAACAACAACAATTTTACTCATTACTTTCTCCTTAATGTATTTCTTTCTACGTATCTAACAGGTAGTTTAATTTTAGCTTCATCTATAGAGAACTTATTTGCCATATTATAGATTAGTTTTGCAGCCTGTTCTCCCATTTTATATGATGATTGGTGAATAGTTGATAAAGAAGGGTAAATGAATTGACTAAGTACAATATCATCATAACCAATGATTTGAATATCATCTGGAATTTTTTTACCAATTGCTAAAATTTCATGAATATAAGCTATCGCATGAATATCAGAAGGTGCTATAATACTATCGATATTTGGATTTCTTTTTAGATTCTCTTTAGCTTCTTTTTGAATTTTTTCAAAGTCAAAAGTTTCACTTTCTTCAATACAAATTTCTAAATTTTTATTCCTCAAATAGTTTAAACTTGCTTCAAAGCGTTCCGCGATATTCTCGGCTTTATCATCTAAAACTTTAATAATCATAACTTGCTTAGCGCCAGCATTCCAAATTGCTTTAGCAGCCAAACGTCCACCCAACTGATTATCAGAAAAGACACCGTAACCTGTATCTTTACTAATCCGGTCAACCACAACAACAGGTAATGTTAGATTTGGAAATTCCTTTGTAAAGTCAAGTGTTGTTATAATACCAGCTGCATTTGTTTTTAACAAAAGGTTTATATATTCTTCTAACGAATCATGATCTGAAATAGTACCAACCATAATCCTATAACCTTTATCTTTCAAATATGATTCGGCTCCTCGAACTAATCTTGGGAAGAAGGGATTAGAAATATCTGGCAATAAGAGTCCTACCATTTGATTTTTTTTAGTTTTTAAAGATTGTGCTAATACATTTGGTGTGTAATTTAATTTCTTGATAGCATTTTTTATCTTTTCTCTCGCATCATCTCCGACATAGCCTTTTTTCGAAATATATCTTGAAACTGTTGACTTTGATACTCCAGCTTCTTCAGCAACCTGTTTTATTGTAGTCATCACTCCTCCTTTTTTATTGTGGAACCGTTCCCTTATTTATATAGTAAGCGTTTTCTTTTGTTTTGTCAATACTTTTTTAGAAATATTTTAAATTTATTTCAGAGTACACATGTTTTTACTAATCTCCTATTACTATTAGATACGAAACACAACAAGACCTCCACTATATCGAGGAGGCTTTGGATCAGCTCGGTTATTTAGTAAAAGACTAGAAAATTTTCTTTTCCCAATCGTCTTCTGTACGGCGAGGGTAGAAAAATTCAGATTTGTCCAGAGCTTCCATCATCTCCATCAAAGGTAACATATCATAGGCCAGATCCAAGTTTGGAATCTGGTCTTTTTGCACCCAAGAAACTTCTCCTTCATCTGAAGAGCGAAGGCTACCAGAGAACTCAGTCGCCTTATAACAAATGACAATATAGCGCCCACCTGTATCTAGTGGCCAATTTTTAATGCCGACAAGTTGAGGATTTTGGATAGTCAATCCTGTTTCTTCGTAGATTTCACGAATCACAGACTCTGCGAAAGACTCGCCATTTTCTACATGGCCTCCTGGAAAGGCATAACCAGACCAACGATTGTTTTCAGGAGAGCGATATTGCATAACCACGCGCTGCGTTTCGAGGTCTTCAATCAGACAAATATTTGTTAAAATCGTTAATTGTGCTCGAGACATACATAGACTCACTTTCTAATTTATTAAATTTTCAGACTTGGTACCAGAAATATTAGCTTTTACTTTTTAGAATTATTTAGAATAGAATACCATCCGTTTTTCCTTCATAGGCTTTCCAAGTTCAAGTATCTTTTCTTGTCCATCAAAAGTAAAACCCATTTTTTGATAGAAAGCAATGGCTCGCTTATTATCTTTCAATACCCATAAGAAAATTTCACAAAAATGATCAAGAGCAATCAAAGCTGCTTTCATTAACTTTTGTGCGATACCTTTTCCATAATAGTCTTTTAAAACATATAAGGCAATAATTTCGTCAGCTTGAATAGTCTCATCACGAAAGTTGCCATAACTTATAAAACCAACTACCTTCATACCATCCATCGCAATCAATGTATTTTCTGGATACTTTTTACTAAAGAATAGACACCTTTCTAATGTCATTGTCTCCTGAAATTCTGCAGGCAAAAGGTCATCATAAGCCTCTCTCCACGTTTGCCAGTGAACGAAGGATTTACCTTCTATCTCTTCAGGAGTTTCCATTGATTTGATAATAACCGTCATTTATTTTCTTCTCCTTAATCCAACGCCTTGACTTCCTTTGCTACTTTTTGTAGAAATTTTTGTCTTGTTGAACTTGTATTTACTTCACGGCCTAACTCTCCTAAGATTGAAACCCTCTTTGTTTTTATGCCACAGTGATTCAATATAGCATTCTTTAATACTGATATTCCATAACTGTCTGGAATGTTAATCGGACCTGAAAATACTTTGTACCACCAAGTTGGTGCCATAGAAGTTGCATAGATACTAGCTGTTTTTCCTTTTAGTAACTTTTTGAACTGTTTCCCTCTCAAGTAGTTCAAAATAAAGCTTCCTCGATTATTTGCAGAGTATGCAATGCCTGGCGTAAAAACACGATCAATCCACCCCTTCAATAGACTAGGCATACTACTCCACCAAATAGGATAAACAAAAATTAAATGATCTGCCCACTGGATTAATGATTGAGAGCGTAGAATAAACGGATCGTCCTCCATCCTTTGTCGGTAACCATAACGTAAAACAGGATCAAACTCTTCTGCATTAAGATTAATCATTTCAAATTCATGTCTATTTGAGTCTATGTTTTCTACAATCGTTTGAAAAATTGCTTGGCAGTAGCTTTCTTTATCAGGATGTCCATTAATAACTAAAATATTCATAAAATTCCCCTAATCCAACGCCTTGACTTCCAACATCATATCCCGGATCTGAGCTGCCAGTTCAAAGTCAAGCACCTCGACGGCTTCTTGCATTTGTTTCTCTAGTTTCTTGACGAGTTCTTTGCGCTCTTGTTTGTTGAGGCTATTGATGTCGACTTCCTTGTCTTCTTCCTTAGCAACTGCCTTGGTCACAGCAATCAGATCACGGATTTCTTTCTTGATTGTCTGTGGTACAATACCGTGTTCTTCATTATAGGCCATCTGGATTTTCCGACGGCGGGCAGTTTCATCGATAGCACGTTGCATAGACTGGGTAACGGTGTCCGCATACATGATGACATGACCTTCACTGTTACGTGCAGCACGACCAATGGTCTGGATAAGGCCACGTTCATTACGAAGGAAACCTTCCTTGTCAGCATCGAGAATAGCTACGAGGCTCACTTCAGGAACGTCAATTCCTTCACGAAGGAGGTTGATTCCGACCAAGACATCAAAGACACCCAAGCGCAGGTCACGAATAATCTCTGTCCGTTCCAAGGTCTTAATATCCGAGTGCATGTACTTGACCTTGATACCCATTTCCTTAAAGTAGTCGGTCAAGTCCTCTGCCATTTTCTTGGTCAAGGTGGTGATAAAGGTTCGTTCATTCTTTTCAACACGGGCATTAATTTCACCTAAGAGGTCATCAATCTGTCCCATAGTCGGACGGACTTCCACCTCAGGATCCAAGAGTCCTGTCGGACGAATGATTTGCTCAATCACTGTCTCAGTCTGCTCGTTTTCATAGTCACCTGGTGTCGCTGAAACGTAAACAATCTGATGAACGTGACTCTCAAACTCCTCCCGACGGAGAGGACGATTGTCCAGAGCAGACGGTAGACGGAAACCATAATTAACCAGCATTTCTTTACGCGAACGGTCTCCATTGTACATGCCCTTGATTTGCCCCATGGTCATGTGACTCTCATCAATCATGATCAAGAAATCATCTGGGAAGAAGTCGAGAAGCGTATAAGGAGGTTCACCTTCGCTCCGTCCATCCATGTGACGTGAATAGTTCTCAACCCCATTGGTATAGCCCATCTCACGCAGCATTTCGATATCATACTCTGTCCGCTGTTTCAAGCGCTGTGCTTCCAGTAATTTACCTTCCTCCTCAAAGACTGCTAACTGCTCTTCCAACTCCGCCTGAATCTTGGAAATAGCAACTTCCATATGGTCGTCATTGGTCACAAAGTGGGTGGCAGGAAAAATCGCCAGATGATCTACTTCTCCAAGGACTTGACCAGTCAAAGCTTCAACCTCACGGATGCGGTCAATTTCGTCTCCAAAAAATTCTACTCGAAAGGCGTGTTCATCACGAGATGCTGGGAAAATCTCCACTACATCCCCACGCACACGAAATCTTCCCCGTTGGAAATCAATATCATTTCGCTCAAACTGGATATCCACCAAGTCATTCAAGAGTTTATCACGGGAAATTTCAAGACCTGGACGGAGACTAACGACACTATCAGCGTATTCCTTGGGCGAACCCAGACCATAGATACAAGAGACTGAGGCCACGACAATAACATCATTACGCTCCAAAAGGGCTGAGGTAGCTGAGTGGCGGAGCTTGTCAATCTCATCATTGACAGAGCTATCCTTTTCAATATAGGTATCACTAGAAGGGACATAGGCCTCAGGTTGGTAATAATCATAGTAAGACACAAAGTACTCAACGGCATTTTCAGGGAAAAATTCCTTAAACTCCCCATAGAGCTGTCCTGCCAGAGTCTTATTGTGAGCGATGACCAGTGTTGGTTTATTAACTTTAGAAATGACCTGACTCATGGTATAGGTCTTCCCTGTACCAGTCGCCCCCATCAAAATCTGTGCTTTTTCGCCCCCCTCGATATTATCAACCAACTGCTCGATAGCTTGGGGTTGATCTCCTGATGGTTGATATTTTGATACTAGTTTAAATTGATTGTCAGTAATGCGATTAATCATAAGAATCCTCTCTCCGTGTGCTATTCCTATTTTAGCATACTTGTAGCATTTTCACGAAGAAAAGGACGGACCGAAGTCACATCCTTTCATTTTCTTTCTTCAATAGATAAGCGAGATAGACAATCAGCAGTAGCAAGACCAGACTTGTCATGATAGATCCTTCTATCCCAAAAGATCCACCTGATAACCAGCCTTGATTACCTTGTGGTAAAAAGGTCATCAGTGATGTCCCAGACGGCTGACCGCTAACTAAAATCCCAAAAAGATTGCCCTGAGCAAAATTCCAGGCGCCATGAATACCTGCTACACCCCAAACTGTATCTGTTTTGAGGAGGTAAAGTGACATGGCAACTCCGAATAAAAAGAGATTCACTAGAGATAGAGGGGTGAGACCAGAATTTCCCGCATGAAGCAGGGTAAAGAACAGGCTAGATATAAGAACAGCTAGTTTTAGATTGGTTCTTGAGGCCAATTGAGGAAGAAGCCAAGCACGGGCCACCACTTCTTCTGTTGTCCCCTGTAAAATCCAAAATGGGATAGTAAAGACAACAAAGGTAAGCGAATAAGGATTCAAGTAAATAGACTCCAAACGATATTGCCCTAATGCTACTAAACCTAACAAGGTCAGAAGAAAAAGTGCCAAACCTAAGCCAAATCCTTTCAGAAGACTGCTGAGGAAATTTTCTCTATAAAATCCTAAAGTTCGAATAGGTCTTTTCTCAACTTTTTTAGTCCATCTGAACACAGTGTTGAGTATAAAACCAAAGGCCAGTAAATCTAAAATTAAATGAAAGTCACTTGTTTTATCCATCAAGCTCTGCTGCAAGGTCTGCAAGTAGGTAGCAAAAGCTTGACCAGTCTCTCCAAAATTTCTAGCAAGTCCGATAAGAGCTAACAAACTAATACCATATAAAGTAAAAGCCACAAACTCTCCTATGAAGACAAAAGCAAAGGCTAACAAGGGGCTTGTGTAAATGTTTAACCGCATTTGAGAAGCTTGGAAGTCTTTAAAAATTCTTTTGTTCTTCAT
>NZ_JUQO01000188.1 GCF_001074635.1 Streptococcus mitis | reverse complement strand
GTTGTATTGGTATCTGGTTTTTCTACCCATGTGTAGGTTGTACCTTTTGGTAAGCCATCTGTATTGATACTTCCTTCTGAGCTTGGGTCACCTCCGTGTTTTACGGTTTGGTTCGGTTCTTTTGCCGTTGGGTTGAACGTATCTTTTTGTTCTTTCACCGTGATTGGGACTGTGACTTCATCGACTGTTCCGTCTGGATAGGTCACTAAGGCTACA
>NZ_JUQO01000021.1 GCF_001074635.1 Streptococcus mitis | reverse complement strand
TGAGGTTGTAGATAAGACTGACGAAGTCAGTTACATATATCTACGGCAAGGCAACGTTGACGCGGTTTGAAGAGATTTTTGAAGAGTATTATTGTCTTGGTGCTCAGGGTGTGATTGATTAAACTAGGAAAATAATTCTAAGAATTTATAAAAGATAAACTATTTTTCTATAGGATTATTCTCTTATACAAGGAGTCTACTATGAAGAAACTATTTATATTATTATCAATTTTTTTTCTCAGCTTCTTCCTTGCTTGGATTATTGTCTTACGTGCGCCACAATATTTATATGCAAGCTATGATTCCGTCTCCTTACTTCGTGTCAAAAAGGATACTCAGGAACCGACGCGTGAGGTATTTGAACAGGAATTGGAGAATTTTGCAAACTCAGAACAGAGTTTAATAGCTAGGAGAATTGTAGAGCCGAGTAAGGATGGGACGACTCACTTTACTTATGCAACTTATGGTCAGGGAACTTTACCAAAAGAATTCCAAGAAGCTAGCCAAGAAAGTCGTGAACGTAGTGATCCGCTAAATAGTTATCTCCTTTTATCAGGCTCCTTGACAAAAGAAAAGCTAGCCGATAAATTAGGAGATTTGGGTTATAAAGCAATTCCTGACCGAAAGACACCGCCCTATTCTCTTGCTTTTAGAATGTTACTAATTCCCCTTATTTTAATTAGTTTAGCAATATTTGGCTTATCTTTCTTTGCTTTAGTGATTATCACTCGGATTAAGGAAATGAGAGCAGCAGGTATAAAACTCTTTTCTGGTCAGACTCTCTTATCCATCATGGGGCATTCTTTATCTACTGATATCAAATGGCTCCTTCTATCAGCCCTCCTTTCCTTCCTAGGTGGGGGAGTCGTTCTTTTTAGTCAAGGTTTGTTTTATCCTATCTTGTTAGCCACCTATGGTTTTGGGATTAGTTTCTATCTGTTATTTTTATTGGGTATTTCAATTTTACTAATGCTCCTTTACCTAATGAGTTTGAGTTACAAAGCATTAGTTCCTGTTATTAAGGGGAGATTACCCCTTAAACGCTTGATGACTTTAACCCTATTGTGTCAGTTAGTAGCTGTTTTTACAGTAGGCTACGCTGTTAAGACAGGTTTGACGTCTTACCAACGATTGAAAGAACTTGAAATTTCAAAACAAGCATGGCAGGACAGAGCAGACTATTACCAGATTTTCTTTGGCTTAGGTGATAGAGTAAAAGATACAGAAAATCAGAATAAGTGGTATGCCTTTGCCAAGGAAGCAATCGAAGAAGAACAGGCTCTATTTGTAAAAGATAATCTCATTCATTTTGCAAATCCTCAAGGAAAAAATGAACAGGGAGAGACACTGGATACCTATAGTCCAGATGCTAATGTTCTCTATGTCAGTCCAAGTTATTTGGACAAGGAAAATGTATCTGTAAATGGTGAGACTAGACAGAAACTAGCCCATCTTCAAAAAGGGGAATTTGGACTCTTATTACCAGAATCTCTTCGTTCACAGGAAGCAGAACTTAAGAAAGCTTTTGAAGAAAGATTGAGTGATTATGGAAAATCTGGTGAGGAGGCAAGTGCTCCTTTAGAGTATGAAATGAGAGCGATTGTTAGTTATCTTCCAACTGGAGAAAAGCGGTTTGTTTATAATAACGGTGAGAATCCCGTATCCACTCAGTATTTGACTGATCCGATTTTAGTTGTATTTACTCCAACATCTATAGGTGATAGTATCATTTCCAAATCTAGTTGGTCTATCAATGCTGGTAAGAATATCTTTGTCAAAGGATATGAAGATGGGATTAAACTCTTGAAAAATGCAGGAATTTATGAGCAAGTATCCTATCTTAAAGAAGGAAGAAGTGTTTATCTAACTCGTTATAATGAAGTTCAAACTGAAACAGCAACTTTAATCTTAGGAGCTATTGTGGGGATAGCTAGTTCCTTGTTACTCTTTTATTCTGTCAATCTTCTATATTTCGAGCAATTCCGCCGAGATATCTTGATTAAACGAATTTCAGGCTTACGATTTTTTGAAACACATGCTCAGTATATGGTTAGTCAATTTGCCAGTTTTGTATTTGGTGCTAGTCTCTTTATTTTAAGCAGTCGAGACTTGGTGATTGGTTTGCTCACTTTATTCGTCTTTCTAGCTAGTGCAGTTTTGACGCTTTACCGTCAAGCTCATAAAGAATCTCGTGTTTCTATGACAATTATGAAAGGAAAATAGGATGATTGAACTAAAGAATATATCTAAAAAATTTGGAAGCCGTCAGCTATTTTCAGATACGAATCTTCATTTTGAAGGTGGGAAAATTTATGCCTTAATCGGTACAAGTGGCTGTGGTAAGACAACACTCTTGAATATGATTGGACGATTAGAGCCATATGACAAAGGACAAATCATCTATGATGGTACTTCTCTTAAGGACATAAAGCCTTCTGTTTTCTTTAGAG
>NZ_JUQO01000187.1 GCF_001074635.1 Streptococcus mitis | reverse complement strand
ATTCTATGCTCTTTACATTCGATGTTTGATCTATTAGAGAAGATGTCGGCATTTTTATATCATTAAAATCGTGCAACTTTTTTCAGATACTTTTAAAAGATTGATTTCCTTATATTTTTCCTTTATACTGGATAAAAAGGAGAATAGTATGTCAGAAACAAATCACGAAATTGATTCAAATTTTGCAGGTCGTTTAAATATCCTGCGTGCGGGTGTTCTTGGTGCCAATGATGGAATTATTTCCATTGCTGGTGTGGTTATCGGGGTTGCTAGTGCCACGAGCAATATCTGGATTATCTTTTTATCAGGTTTTGCGGCTATCTTAGCTGGTGCCTTTTCAATGGCTGGTGGAGAATATGTGTCCGTTTCAACTCAAAAAGATACCGAGGAAGCGGCCGTTGCGCGTGAGCAAGTCTTGCTAGACCAAGATATAGAGTTAGCTAAAAAATCTCTCTATGCGGCCTATATTCAAAATGGTGAGTGTGAAACATCAGCCCAACTTCTCACCAACAAAGCCTTTTTAAATAATCCGCTCAAGGCTTTGGTAGAGGAAAAATATGGGATTGAGTATGAAGAGTTTACCAATCCTTGGCATGCTGCTATCTCTAGCTTTATTTCTTTTTTCCTTGGAAGTTTGCCTCCAATGCTTTCAGTAACTATTTTTCCAAGTGAATACCGCATCCCTGCTACTGTCCTTATCGTCGGTGTGGCCCTTCTTCTCACTGGTTACACTAGTGCCAAACTTGGAAAAGCCCCAACCCAAACAGCCATGATTCGGAACCTTGCTATTGGTATCTTAACTATGGGCGTTACCTTCTTACTTGGACAACTTTTCAGCATTTAGAAGACAAGAAATACCTCGATTTTGAAGTCGAGGTATCTTTTTTACATTTGGACAATCTTGCGATAGCTTCTTGAAGTAATCATGAAAATCAGCACATAAGCGATGAGGAAGATAGCGCAGATAGACAAGGTCACAGTCAACATCATAGTCGTATCTATTACACCAATCACTTTTAAAATCAAGCTAAGCATATGGTAGGCAAAGGCTAGATGTATGAAGGCAAAGAGCAAAGGAAGGAAGAAAACAGTTAAAACCTGTTTGTTAATGGTTTGCTTGATTTGCTTCTGATCTAAACCGACTTTCTGCAAGATAATAAAGCGTTCACGGTCTTCATAGCCTTCAGAAATTTGTTTGTAATAGATGACCAGAACAGTTCCGACCATAAAGATAATGGATAGGAAAATACCGATAAAGAAGACACCACCAAAGAGGGCACTCATCTGAGAACTAGCATCTGCTAGATTGCTACCATAAACATAGCTACCTTCCTTGTTTAATTGAGCATTAAATTGATTGAGGTATTTATCATATTCTTCAGCAACCTTGAGTTGTTCTTCTTCGCTGGCATTTACATTCATGCCACCGTAAAACTGATTATAGATAGCCGAATCTGGGAATTGATCCAAAAATGCTTGCAAATTAGGAACAACAAGGTAATTGTAATCAGCAGTCAAAATATTAAACTGATTTGGGACATGGTTGACAATGAAATCTTTAGTAAATTCTTCTTTGACAGAAAATTGATGATCATTTAGAGTTAGAGCTTTCTGTTCTTTAACTCCCTCATTCTTTGCAAAGAGTCCGACCTCATTTCCTGATAGAGACAGTTTTTGGCCAGTCATATTTTCATAATCTTTTTGGTCAAATACCATGAAAACTGTTGTGGGTTGGACACGATTTTGTCCTTTTTCAAAAAGGGTTAACTTGCTACCTTCTTGGTTTGCAACACCAAAGTAAGCGTAACGAAGAACTTCTTTCTCTTTAATCTTATAACCTTTGTCACTTGCAAACTGGCTCAAGAGTTTGTCCAAATCTTCTTTTTCAACATTTTGCCCTGAAACCCCAAAATCATGAGGATTTAGAACTTTTTTAAAGCTTTCTGAAGCATTGAAAATACTAGTCGCTGCAGACATGGTCACCAAAACCATTGTTGACAAGATAGCGATAGTTGCTAGTCCAACCGCATTTTTCTTCATACGGAAAATCAGATTAGACACTGAGATCAGGTTATTTGGCTGGTAGTAATATTTCTTATTTTTCTTCAAGATTTGGAGGAAAACGGTAATCCCTGCGTTAAACAAGAGATAAGTTCCAAAGATAACCAGCAAAACAGCTAGGAAGAAGGTTGTTAGAGCTGTAAGGGGATCTTTTACAGTAAGGGAAAGATAATATCCAATACCTAAACTAATGGACCCAAGAATGGTTTGGAGAGGTAGAAAACGACCTTTTTTCTCACCACTAGCTTTTTCACGAGAGAGCTGGAGAGCATTCATACGGGCGATTCGTAAAGCATTCAGGAACATGAGGCCTAGAAAAATCAATCCGAAGACAACAAGTACTGCAATGACAACTTTCATCTGGAAGGTAGCGACCAGTTCAACCTTCAATTTCATCAGTTTGAGCAAGAAAGCGAAAATCAACTTATCAAATAAGGCTCCAATACCGATTCCTGCTCCAACAGTTAGAATCCCAAATAGCACTAACTCCTTAAAGGTCATACTGATCAGATGACGCTTCTCCAAGCCTAACATGCCATAAATTCCCAGTTCCTTGGAACGGTTCTTCATGACAAAACTATTGGCATAGAGGACGATAATGGCTGACGCAAGGGTGACGACAAACATACCAAATCCTAGAGTAGCTTGAATGGTTTCTCCTCCACGAATTTCCGCAATCTTAGGATTAAAGGTTAGAGAGTAAAATAGATAGGTCACGGTGACTGCCAAGAGAACAGCCAACGCAAAAGGATAGTAGAGTTTGCGGTTTTTAATCAAGTTCGATACCGCTAACTTATTGGTTAATCGAAACATACTAATTCACCTCGCTTGCCATCACAGTCAAGGTATCAGAGATTTCTTGGAACATCTGACGTTCTGTCTTCTCTCCACGGTAGATTTGGTTGTAAAGAATGCCGTCTTTGATAAAGAGCACACGCTTGGCTCTGCTGGCTGCTGCTGTTGAGTGGGTTACCATGAGAATGGTTTGGCCACGCTCATTAATTTCATCAAAAACATCAAGTAAGGCCGCAGATGACTTGGAATCAAGGGCCCCTGTTGGTTCGTCAGCAAGGAGAATTTCAGGTTCTGTGATGATGGCGCGTGCTACTGCTACACGCTGTTTCTGACCACCAGAAATCTCGTAAGGGTACTTCTCTTGCAATTGGTTGATGCCTAGATTCTCAGCTGTCACCACCAATTTCTTCATCATCTCCGTAATAGGTCTTCTTGACAAGACAAGCGGAAGCAAGATATTGTCCTTAACAGACAGAGTATCTAGCAAGTTAAAATCTTGAAAGACAAAGCCCAATTTTTCACGACGGAAGCTAGAAGCCTGTGAATTTTTAATGGTTGCTGTGTCAGTTCCATTTAAGTAAACCTGGCCACGAGTTGGTTTATCCAGCATAGCTAGAATATTGAGAAGAGTTGATTTACCAGAACCAGACTCACCCATAATAGCGACGTAATCGCCTTTTTCGACGGTAAAGTGAATATCCTTGAGGGCTTCTACTTGGTTGCCCTGAAAACGAGTTTTATAAATTTTTTGAACGTGTTTTACATCTAAAAGTGTCATGAGAATCTCCTTTCTTAATATCCCATCAAATGAAATGTTGCTTGCATCATAGCGCATCCCAGCTGAACACGCTCGATTTCTTTGTGACTTGGTTTTCTAGTTTTCTTATGTAAGATTTGTTTCATGATGTTACTCCTTTGTTCTTTATGAGTCTAGTTTACATCAAAAAAAGACTGCTTGCCATAACCTAATCTTACAAAAGAGACTTTAATCTTACATTTTTGTAAGATTGGGGGAAATGTAGATATTTTATTAAAAATATTTTACCATAAAAAGAAA
>NZ_JUQO01000186.1 GCF_001074635.1 Streptococcus mitis | reverse complement strand
GCTTTGAGGTTGTAGATAGAACTGACGAAGTCAGTAACATATATACGGCAAGGCAAAGCTGACGTGGTTTGAATTTGATTTTCGAAGAGTATCAATCTATTTCTAGGAGGATGAGATATGGTTTCTACTATTGGTATTGTTAGTTTATCTAGTGGCATTATCGGAGAAGACTTTGTCAAACATGAAGTGGACTTGGGGGTCCAACGTCTCAGGGATTTGGGACTCAATCCTATCTTTTTGCCCCATTCGTTAAAAGGCTTAGACTTTATCAAGGACCACCCCGAAGCGCGTGCGAAAGATTTGATGCAAGCCTTTTCCGATGATAGCATCGATATGATCCTATGTGCCATCGGTGGAGACGATACCTATCGCTTACTACCTTATCTTTTTGAAAATGACCAACTACAAAAGGTTATCAAACAGAAGATTTTTCTTGGCTTCTCAGATACAACCATGAACCATCTCATGTTGCATAAACTAGGAATCAAGACTTTTTATGGTCAATCCTTCTTAGCAGACATTTGTGAATTAGACAAAGAAATGCTAGCCTATAGCCTTCACTACTTTAAAGAATTGATTGAGACGGGAAGAATCTCAGAAATCCGCCCTAGTGACGTTTGGTATGATGAAAGGACTGACTTCAGTCCCAAGGATCTAGGAACACCTCGTGTCAGTCATGCAAACACTGGTTTTGACTTGTTACAAGGAAATGCCCAATTCGAAGGGGAAATCCTCGGTGGGTGTCTCGAATCCCTCTACGATATCTTTAACAACTCTCGATACGCAGACAGCACGGATCTCTGTCAAAAATACAAACTTTTCCCTGACTTGTCAGACTGGGAAGGAAAAATCCTCTTGCTAGAAACAAGCGAAGAAAAACCTGAGCCAGAAGACTTCAAAAATATGTTGCGGACTTTAAAAGACACTGGTATATTCGAGGTCATCAGTGGACTCTTGGTCGGAAAACCTATGGATGAAACTTTCTATGACGACTATAAAGAGGCACTATTGGATATTATTGACAGCAATATCCCGATTATCTATAATCTAAATGTCGGCCACGCAACTCCAAGAGCAATTGTACCCTTCGGAGTTCACGCCTATGTAGATGCAAAGGAGCAAATCATTCGCTTTGACTATAACAAAAAATAAATAGTTTCTCTATTTTTGTGCTTTTGTATTCGTTTTCGTTACAATTTGTATCTGAATTTATTGCATTTCGCTAATTTCTATGATATCCTTTTGAAGGAGGTGTATATGACAAAACAAAAAATTAATCGAATCGTAGGTTCTATTGGTGCCTTTATTGGAATTATAGTATTTATTGCCTACATTCCTCAAATTATCGCCAATTTACAGGGAAATAAAGCTCAACCATTTCAACCTTTATCAGCTGCTATATCTTGCTTAATCTGGGTTATTTATGGATGGACAAAAGAACCTAAAAAGGATTGGATACTAATCATTCCAAATTCAGCTGGTGTTATTTTAGGTGGAATCACTTTTTTGACTTCACTTTAACAAATCTAATAGTATGTATAAAAAGCTGAGATGAGTTTCTCAGCTTTTTCTCTATTCTCAAATAATTAAACGCTACACTCACTAACTTACGCTTTTCCATTCACAATCATTCTCGTGGTCATCAACTAGACCTGCAGCCTGTAGAAAAGACAAGACAGCGACTGGGCCTGTGAACTTGAAACCTCTTTTTTTGAGATCTTTGGCTAATTTCTCAGACAAGGGTGTTTTAGCTGGTGCTTGACGATAATCGGGAACATCGTTAACGACAGTTTTCCCCTCAACAAAAGACCAAAGATAGGCATCAAAAGAGCCACATTCTGCCTGTAACCGTAGAAAGGCTTGGGCGTTAGCGCGTGTAGCAAAAATCTTGGCTCTGTTTCGGATGATAGCTGGATTATCCAGCAAGGCTTCCAATTCGGTGTCGGTCATGTCTGCCACCGCTTGAACTTGATAGCCATGAAAGGCTTCTCGGAAAGCTTGGCGTTTGTTGAGCACCGTTTCCCAAGACAGACCTGCCTGATAGGTTTCCATGCACAACAACTCAAACAATGCTTGGTCATCATGGAGAGGATGCCCCCACTCCTCATCATGATAGGCAATGTAGAGCTGATTGGTCATCTTGACCCACGAACAACGTTTTGTCATGCTCTGCTCCTATTTGACCAACATCTTAAGGGCCGACTTGATATAGTTCTCAGCTGTATCTGTCGTTCCTTCAAAGAATTTCTTGATTTTCTTGAGCTCGGTTGCCTTATAGCCCAGAGCCAACATGGCCTCCATAGCTTCTTCCAATTCTTGGTTTTCAGCGCTGGTTTGCACTGCCACCTTGGCAGGAAGGTCATCTCCTGCAACTACTACCTTTCCTTCCAAGTCCAGCACCATCTGCTGGGCTGTTTTCTTGCCAATTTTAGGGAATTTGGTCAAGTAGGTGATGTTCTTGGTTTCAATGGCTTGAACCAAGCCAGCATTGTCATCAGCAGCGATAATAGCAAGAGCTGATACAGGACCAATCCCAGATACCGAAATCAGACTAAGAAAGAGCTTTTTCTCATCTTCTGAGCGAAATCCATAAAGCAAATGGGCGTCTTCACGCACGACCTGATGCACATAAATTTGAGCTTCTTGGTTAACCTGTCCTGAGTAGGCATAGGGATTGGCCACATGCAGGATATAACCAATACCGTTGACTTCAAGAACAATGTATTTGGCAGTGATTTTGGTAATGATTCCTTTTAAATATTCGTACATAGTTTTCCTTTTAGTTTAATATTTCCCCAACTCACGGAGACTGGTGTGATTTTCCTGAATGCGTCGGAACATCTTTTCCATATCTGACTTGGTAAAATGCACCAAAACAGGACGTCCGTGGGGACAGTTATAGGGATTGTCACATTGAGAAAGTTGATAAAGGAGCTGTCTGGCCGAATGATCGTCGATACGATGATTGGCCTTGATAGACCGTTTGCAGGACATCATGATAGCCAACTCTGCTCGATATTTCTTGATAGAAACTTCCTTGGTCAAGAGTAGCATATCACACATTTCATAGATGCCTGACTCGATTTCCTCCTCTGCCATCCAAATAGGATGTTCACGCAGGATAAATTGATTTTCTCCGTACTCTGCTAGAAAGACGCCCACTTCCTCCAAATGTGTCATTCTTTCCTTGAGACGAAGGGCATCATCCGCTGGAAATTCAAAGATGTAAGGCACTAGGAGTTGTTGTTGACTTTGGTCAACATCGCCAATGCTTTCACGATACTCCTCGTACTTGACCCGTTCCTGAGCCGCGTGCTGGTCTATGATATAGAGCCCATCTCGCCCCTGGGCAAAAAGATAAGTCCCGTGCATTTGTCCGAAAAATTCCAACTCTGGGAAGCTGGATGATTCTTCTCGCTCCAGTTTGTCATAAGCCTTATCAAGACTAGCTAGGTCTAACTCCGGATGGTCTAGTTGGTCATAGTTAGCTGGTTTTCTCTCTGCAAAATGCAGTTTTGCTGGCTTAGTCAGCTGATCCAAGGTTTCCTTGGCAAACAGGGTCAAATCCTGTCCTTCATCAGTCAATTCTACCTGATAATCAGCCACCTCAGCTTGACTAGGTCTTGTCGGCTCAGTTTTCTCATAGTAGAGCGTATTTTCTTTGAGTGGGAGAATAGTTTGCTCCACCTTCTCACGATTGCGCACGGTCGATTTGGCAAGGTTTTCCAAGGCATCAGGTATCAAGGTTTGTTCCTTGAGACTGTTGGAAATAGCTTCTGAAACTAAGGCCATCAATTCTTTTTCCTTGGAAATCCTCACCTCTTGCTTGGTTGGATGCACATTGACATCCGCTAGATAAGGATCGATATGGATGTGAATGACAGCCAGTGGAAAACGTCCTACCATGAGCTTACTGCCATAGCCGTCAAGAATTGCACGGTTGAGCAGAAAGTTCTTGATATAACGACCATTGATGAAGAGGCTGATATAGTTGCGATTAGCTCGGGTCAACTCAGGCAAGGATACAAAACCTGAAATTTCGAAATCAAGGTCAGAATTCTCAATTTCAATCATCTTCTTGGCACTCGCCAAACCGTAAATCCCTGCGATAGCTTGGCGCAATTGACCTGTTCCCACTGTTCGCGTCATTTCCTTGCCATCACTAATCAAGCTGAAAGAAATCTCAGGATGGGCCAAACCCAGACGATTGACAATATCAATGATATGAGACAACTCCGCTTGCTGACTCTTCATATACTTGAGACGGGCAGGCGTGTTGAAAAAAAGGTCCTCCACACAAACCTTTGTTCCCACAGGACTAGTCGCTGGGATGACTTCTTCAACTTCTCCCCCACGCGCGACTAGCTTGGTTCCGTGACTTGCGCCCTCAACTGCTGTCAAAAGAGTTAAAACACTGACGGATGCGATAGAAGGCAGAGCTTCACCACGAAAACCAAGCGTCCGAATCCGAAAGAGATCTGCCTGATTTTTTATTTTACTGGTCGCATGACGACGCAGGGCCAATTCCACCTCATCGTGGGCAATTCCATGACCATTATCTATGATTTGAATCTTCTTGAGACCAGACTCTTCAATCTCAATGATAATCTGACTAGAGCCAGCATCAATGGCATTTTCTACCAACTCTTTAACCACACTTGCAGGACGCTCGATAACCTCTCCAGCTGCAATCTGGTTTGCCAGCACCTCTGGCAATTCAATAATATGAGACATCTTTCAGCCCCTTTCTGTATCTGTTTTCCTAGAAATTGATAGTGCTATTATACCATATTTCAGAAAGGACAGAAAAGCAAGCGCCACATAGGAGCCAAATTCCTCCACATAGACAAAGGCTCTTGCCATAGGCTGTAAAATAGTGTTTAATAAAGGTGTACAAGAAGTGATCACAATTTTGTATAAAAAACAAGGAGAGAAATTTATGAAAGTAGAACTACAGATTAGTGAAACTTACGAAGAGGAAAAGCTGATTGTTCAAGCACCTCAGCCGACAGATAAAATCCAGAAAGTCATCGAGTTCGCAGAAAATCTGGATCTAACAGAAAAAATCAAAGGGAAAATCGATAATCAGGTCTATCTCGTTGAGATTGGCAAGATTCAGCGCTTCTATATCGAGAATCGGAAAGTTCTAGCAGAAACCACGAGTCAGACCTACAGCATTGATTTACGGCTCTATCAAGTCCTTGAACTCCTGCCAACCAATTTTATCCAAATTTCCCAATCAGAAATCATCAATATCGACTCCATCTCCCATCTCAAGCTTACGCCCAACGGCCTGGTAGAAATTTTCTTGAAAAACGAAAGCTTCACCTACTCTTCACGCCGTTATCTAAAAACCATCAAGGAGAAATTAGAACTATGAAAAAACAAATCTTCCACGACGCAGCTACTGGTGTCCTCATCGGCCTCATCCTCTCTATCATCTTTTCACTCATTTATGCACCAAATACCTACGCACCACTAAATCCCTACTCTATCATCGGACAAGTGATGACTCAACATGAGGTTCACGGTGCCCTGGTCTTGCTCTACTGTACTCTTATTTGGGCAGCCATTGGTATTCTCTTCAACTTTGGCAAGCGATTATTCAGCCGTGACTGGAGCATGCTTCGTGCCACTCTGACTCATTTCTTCCTTATGCTGGCTGGCTTTGTCCCACTAGCAACTCTAGCAGGTTGGTTTCCTTTCCACTGGTTCTTCTATCTCCAGCTCATTATCGAGTTTGCGATTGTTTACCTCATCATTTGGGCTATTTCCTATAAAAGAGCATCAAAAAAAGTAGACCATATCAATCAACTCTTGGAGCATAGAAAGTAAGAACCTCATAATAAGCAAATCCGAGAAAGAAACTTCTCGGTTTTTCTTTATCCTGCTGCACCTTACTATCATAGCAGTTATTTTCAGATCTTCTTTGTAAATTTTCTGTAATTTTCTATCTTTTTTCAAAATATTCTTGCATTTTCCCAAAGTTTTTTGTAGAATATAGATTACATATCCAGATTATTCTGAAAATTCAAAAAGGAGTATTTATCATGTCGCAAGCTATTTCGTTAAATCAATCAACCTGGACAAGTAAACTAAAAGCAATGGGACCTGGAATCCTAATGGCTTCTGCTGCTGTTGGCGGTTCTCACATTGTATCTTCCACTCAAGCTGGTGGTTCTTATGGGTGGTCGCTACTCCTCTTGGTCATCTTAGCCAATGTCTTTAAATATCCATTTTTCCGTTTTGGTGCTGAATACACCGCTGATACTGGAAAGACTTTGGTTGAAGGTTATGCCGAAAAAGGGAAACTCTATCTCTGGATTTTCTTTATCCTAAATGTCTTTTCGGCTATGGTCAACACGGCTGGTGTTGCCATTCTATGCTCAGCTATCATCGCCAGTGCCTTCCCAATGATCGGTCTTAGCATCACTCAGTGGTCCCTCATTCTCGTTGCAATCATTTGGGCTATGTTACTCTTTGGAGGCTACAAACTCTTAGATGGCATGGCAAAATGGATCATGTCAGCTTTGACCATTGCAACTGTTCTTGCAGTTATCATCGCGGCGGTCAAGCATCCCGAATACAGCTCTGATTTTGTCGAGAAAACACCTTGGCAAATGGCAGCTCTACCCTTCATCGTTTCCCTCTTAGGGTGGATGCCGGCTCCTATTGAAATTTCAGCTATCAATTCACTTTGGTCTGCTGAAAAGAAAAAGACCGTCAACTTTAACACAGAGGACGCTCTATTTGACTTTAACGTTGGTTACATTGGAACAGCTATCCTAGCTGTGTTCTTTGTAGCACTGGGAGCACTAATTCAGTATCCTACAGGGCAAGCAGTTGAAGCCGCTTCAGCCAAATACATCTCTCAATTCGTGGGCATGTATGCCTCTGTTCTTGGCGAATGGTCCCGTTACTTGATTACCTTTATTGCCTTCCTGTGTATCTTTGGAACAGTTATTACTGTTATCGATGGTTACTCTCGTGTCAATCAAGAATCTCTACGACTGCTAATCAGTCAAAAAGAAGACAGTAGTAAATCTTTGAACATCTGGATGACCATCACTGCTATCATCGGTATCGTCATTATCAAGTTCTTCGCTGGTCAGGTTTCAACCATGCTCCGCTTTGCTATGATTGGTTCTTTCCTGACAACACCATTCTTCGCTCTTTTGAACTACGCCTTGGTAACGCGTGAAAACAAAAATCTTCCTTCTTGGCTCAAACACCTTGCCATTGCAGGATTGATTTTCCTCTTTGGCTTCGCCATCTTCTTTATCTATGCACTCGCAATCGGAAAAGCAGGTTAACTGACAAGCGCGAGATGAAGATAATACTCTTCGTAAATCAAATTCAAACCACGTCAACGTCGCCTTGCCGTACTCAAGTACAGCCTGC
>NZ_JUQO01000185.1 GCF_001074635.1 Streptococcus mitis | reverse complement strand
CTTATCTACAACCTCAAAGCAGTGCTTTGAGCAACCTGCGGCTAGCTTCCTAGTCTGCTCTTTGATTTTCATTGAGTATTATTCTTCAACTTCTGTTAGGCTTGCTGCTTTTTCAAGATATTTTTGGTATGTGCCGTCATCCTTGAGTTTTTGGATGACCTTGTCCACCACTTCTTTCAAATCAGCACTATTTTTTCTAAGGGCAACTGCATTGGCTTCGCCGTCCTTCATCTTCAAGCTGACAGTTGCAACAGCTAGGTCGGCATTTTTAGCAGCGTAGCTAAGGGCAACTGGCTCATCCATGTGAACAGCATCAACTTTTCCAGCCTGCAATTCATTGACAGCTTCACCCATATTGGTTAGGGAAGTTAATTGAGCTTTTGGCAATTGTTCCTTGACCATTGATTCTGGAACAGTCCCTTTTTGGGCCGCAATATTGGCACTTTCTAGGCTAGTTAGATCCTTGTATTTTTCTACATCAGCCTTACGAACCAAGAAACTAATCTTGTTTTCATAGTAAGGGATTGAAAAATCAAAGACTTCTTTTCTCTCGTCAGTAGCGCTAATTCCTGCGACCGCTAGGTCAGACTTACCAGTTTGAAGACTAGTCAAGACATTATCAAAACTCATGCTTGAAATTTCCAACTTCACCCCAAGTTCATCAGCGATAGCCTGAGCCATGTCAATATCCGCACCGACTACCTGATTTTTCCCGTCAACTAAGGATTGGAATTCAAAAGGTGCATAGTCAGGACTTGTCGCCACAACTAATTTCCCCTTTTGCTTAATGGCCTCAACAGCTGACTGAGAACCATTAGAACCCGACTGGCAAGCTACTAAAAAGAAACTTGCAAGAAAACTACATAAAACAAATATCCATTTTTTTGATTTCATAAATAAACAACCTCTCTGTTAATTTTGTATAATTATAACGCTATTCAAGTTACTTGTCAAGCACTTTTTTGAATTTTTATCTTAAAAATATTTTTTTCATTCAAGAAAAGGAGCTGTCAGTTGATTTTAAGCTCCTTTTTATACAGAATGAACCTATTTTATAGTTCGACAATCTTACCTGTTTCAAAGTAAACAACCCATTCACAGATATTTTTAGCATAGTCTCCAATACGTTCCAAGAAGGCAATCACTTGGAAGTAATCACGACCTGTAACAATGGCATCAGGATTTTTCTTGATTTCTTCTGTAGCCAAGTCACGAATGCTATCAAAGTAATGGTTGATTTTTTCGTCCATAGCTGCTACTTCATAGGCCTGATCTACTGAACCATTGAGATAGAGTTCAAGGGCTGCTTCAACGAAGTTCTTGACATCGCGACCCATTCTCTTGATTTCTTCTTCAACAGCTGGGATACGTTGCTCCCCCTTCATACGAATAGCTGCTCTTGCAATGGAAACAGCATGGTCCCCCATACGTTCCAAGTCCGATACAGCCTTCAAGACTGTTAGAACAGTACGCAAGTCTTGAGAAACTGGTTGTTGAAGGGCAATCATTTCAAATGATTTCTTCTCCAATTTCACTTCGTATTCGTTTACTTCTGCATCGTCTTCGATGACTTCTTTGGCCAAATCACGGTCATGCGTAACAAAGGCACGTACTGTCCGATTGATTTGGGATAGCACTTCTTGTCCCATAGCATAGAACTGGTTGTGCAATTTCTCTAAATCTTCCTCAAATTGAGAACGTAACATCATTTATCTCCTTATCCAAATTTTCCTGAAATATAATCTTCTGTTTCCTTGTGTTGTGGGTTGAGGAACATCTTCTTGGTATCGTTAAACTCAATCAAATCTCCATCAAGGAAAAATCCTGTCTTGTCAGAGATACGAGAGGCTTGTTGCATGGAACGCGTAACCAAGAGCATGGTGTATTTATCTTTTAGACCATACAAGGTTTCCTCAATCTTACCAGCCGAGATAGGGTCCAGAGCTGAAGTCGGTTCATCCAAGAGAATGATTTTAGGACTGGTTGCCAAGACACGGGCAACGCAGACACGTTGCTGTTGTCCGCCTGAAAGCCCGATAGCTGAATCATGTAGGCGATCCTTGACCTCATCCCAGATAGAAGCTCGTTGTAGGGCTTTTTCTACCGCTTCATCCAGAACCTGCTTATCCTTAACTCCATTGATACGAAGTCCGTAAACAACATTTTCGTAGATAGACATAGGGAAAGGGTTTGGTTGTTGGAAAACCATACCGATTTCCTTCCGCAATTCAACTGTATCTGTACGTGGGCTGTAGATGTTGTGGCCGTTGTAAACCACCGAACCAGTTGTGGTCACCTCTGGATTGAGATCCCCCATGCGGTTGATAGCCTTGAGGAGGGTTGACTTCCCTGATCCAGATGGACCGATCAAGGCTGTAATTTCCTTAGGTTGGAAAGATAGGGAAACACTATTCAAGGCCTTTTTTTGATTGTAGTAAACGGACAGGTCTGATACCTGTAAAATCGCTTCTGTCATACTGTTTCCTTTCTATCCAAAGTGTCCTGTTACGTAATCATTGGTTGACTGTAGTTTGGCATTTTGGAAAATATTAGAGGTCTTATCGTACTCGATCAAGTCACCCAAGTAGAAAAATCCTGTGTAGTCACTAGCACGCGCAGCCTGCTGCATACTGTGGGTCACGATGATGATGGTAAAGTCCTTCTTTAATTCCAGCATGGTTTCTTCCAGCTGGGCTGTCGCAATCGGATCCAAGGCAGACGCTGGCTCATCCATCAAGAGGATATCTGGTTTAACGGAGATAGCACGAGCAATACAGAGACGTTGTTGCTGACCACCTGATAGGGTCAAGGCTGACTTGTGCAAATCGTCTTTGACCTGATCCCAGAGGGCAGCCTGACGAAGAGAGGTTTCCACAATTTCATCCAAGACTTGCTTGTCCTTAACTCCTGCACGTTCATGGGCAAAAGTGATGTTACGGTAGATAGACTTGGCAAAGGGATTTGGGCGTTGGAAGACCATCCCGATGTGTTTACGCATTTCATAAACGTTGATTTCTGGACGGTTGACGTCAATCCCTTGGTAGAGGATTTGACCTGTTACCTTGGCAATATCAATCGTATCATTCATACGATTGAGACTGCGAAGATAGGTTGATTTTCCTGAACCAGAAGGGCCAATTAAGGCCGTGATTTTATTTTTTTCAAATTGCATATCGATGCCCTTAATGGATTCTTTTTTACCGTAGTAAACATGTAAATCCTTAGTAGAGAGGGCCACTTTCTCTTCAGGAAAGGTGATGATATGCTTTTCATCCCAATTATATTTTGACATGGCTTCTCCTTTAGGCAGCGGTTAATTTCTTATGTAAATAGCTCCCGAGTTTACGGGCTCCAAAGTTAAAGATGAGGATAAAGATGAGGAGGACGGCCGCAGAACCTGCTGATACGATAGTTCCATCAGGAATGGTGCCTTCACTATTTACTTTCCAGATGTGGACAGCCAAGGTTTCTGCTTGACGGAAGATAGAGATTGGGCTGGTCACACTGAGAATATTCCAGTTAGACCAGTCAAGGGCTGGAGCGGATTGTCCTGCTGTATAGATAAGAGCCGCAGCCTCACCAAAGATACGACCAGAAGCCAAGACAACTCCCGTCACAATACCTGGAAGGGCTTCTGGAATAACCACATGGACAACTGTCTCCCAACGAGAAATTCCAAGGGCCAGACCAGCCTCACGTTGCGTATGGTGAACGTGTTTCAAGCTGTCCTCAACATTACGCGTCATCTGAGGCAGGTTAAAGACCGTCAAGGCCAAGGCACCTGAAATGATTGAAAATCCATACTCAAACTGAACTACAAAGATCAAGTAACCAAAGAGACCCACAACCACTGATGGCAGTGAAGATAAGATTTCAATACAGGTTCTGACAAAATTGGTCACAGGACCTTTTTTAGCATATTCAGCTAGGAAAATCCCAGCTCCCATAGACAAGGGAACAGAGATAATCAAGGTGATGACCAAGAGGAAGAAGGAATTATAAAGCTGAATTCCAATCCCTCCGCCTGCTTGGTAAGAAGATGATTTGCCAGTCAAGAAAGACCAAGAGATGTGGGGCAAACCACGAACCAAGATATAGAGAATCAAGGATGCCAAGATGGCAACGATAATTCCTGCAATTGAGTAGAGGACAGCTGTTGCAATTTTATCTAATTTCTTAGCGTGCATAGTTTTTCTTTCCTCTTTCTTTCGTAATCAATTTAATCACACTGTTGAAGGCCAAACTCATTAAAAGCAAGACTAAGGCCAGTGACCAAAGTACGTTATTATCAACTGTACCCATAACGGTATTTCCGATACCCATGGTCAACACAGAGGTCAAGGTCGCAGCAGGTGTTGTCAATGAAGTTGGGACAACGGCTGAGTTTCCAACTACCATCTGAATGGCCAAGGCCTCGCCAAAGGCACGCGCCATCCCAAAGACTACTGCTGTAAAAATCCCTGAACGTGCTGCCTTTAAGGTCACGCGCCAGATGGTTTGCCAACGAGTAGCCCCCATAGCCAAACTAGCTTCGCGGTAGTGACGAGGCACCGCACGCAAGCTATCGGTTGTCATAAAGGTTACCGTCGGTAAAATCATGACAAAGAGAACGAAAATCCCTGATAAAATTCCAAAACCAGTTCCACCAAAGACACTACGTACAAAGGGAACTACGACCTGCAAACCGATAAATCCATACACGACTGAAGGAATCCCGACAAGCAATTCAATAGCTGGTTGCAAGATTCTAGCACCTTTTGGTGAGACTTCGGTCATAAAGACTGCCGCACCAATAGCAAAAGGAGTTGCGATAAGGGCTGACAGGATTGTGACAATAAAGGAACCCAAAATCATGGGAAGAGCACCAAATTGTTTACCTGAAGGATTCCAAGTTTGGCCAAAAAGGAAATCAAAGATATTAACCCCATTGACAAAGAAGGTCGACAAACCTTTCTGGGCTACGAAAATCAAAATCATGGCCACAATGATGACAATCAAAGACAGACAGGCAAAGGTCAAGCCTTTTCCTAGTTTCTCTAGACGAGAGTTCTTTGAGGGAGAAAGTAATTTTTTAGCTAATTCTTCTTGATTCATTAGTGACTCCCTTCTAGTGCTGTCACCGTTCCGACAGCATCTTTTTCAACCTTCATTTCCTTGACAGAAATATAGCCCATTCCCTTAACGATTCCACTTTGCGCTTCATCTGAGAGGACAAAGTTGAGAAATTCTGCCACCAATTCGTCTGGCTTACCTAAGGTGTACATGTGTTCATAAGACCACAAAGGCCAATTATTAGTTGTAACATTTTCTGCAATCGGCTCATATCCATTCAACTTCATGCGTTTCACCGAGTCATCCACATAGGCAAAGGCTAGGTAAGAAATGGCTCCTGGTGTCTGGGAAACAATGTTTTTGACCATCCCATTTGAATCCTGTTCTTGACTCTGCACGGCAGATTGACCATCCATGATAACACTATCAAAGGTTGCACGTGAACCTGAACTTGCCGCACGGTTGATAATAGAAATGGCTAGGTCTTTCCCACCTACCTCTTTCCAGTTGGTCACTTGACCTGTGAAGATGCTACGGAGTTGTTCAGTTGTCAGATTTTCAACATCAACTTCCTTATTTACAATCACCGCCAAGCCTGCTACAGCTACCTTATGATCCACTAGAGCGGATGCGTTGATACCGTCTTTTTCCTCGGCAAATACGTCTGAATTTCCTACATCAACGGCTCCAGACTGAACCTGAGACAGACCTGTACCAGATCCTCCACCTTGGACGTTGACTGTTTTTCCAACGTGCATAGAGCCAAATTCATCTGCTGCTGCTTCGACCAAGGGCTGAAGAGCCGTTGAGCCAACAGCTGTCATGGATTCCCCACGATCAATCCAGCTAGCACATCCCGCCAAAGAACCTGCTAGCAAAAGAGCCGCAAGGGATAGAGCGAGTTTTTTCCTTTTTTTCACTGTTTTTCTCCTTGAAAATAATGGTGAATGCTGTGAATTTTTTCAATTATTTATTTATGTTTTTCTTTTGAAAATGGGGAGCCAACTGAAGTTCTTTGCTTGGTTTTACTAGAAATTTACTCAGTTATCTTCTCCACCAATTTTGACTTAAAATGAAAGACAATTTGAAAAAAATCCATACTTCCACTATAACATAGACAAGTTACTTTGACTAGCATTTTCACTTGAATCTGAGGCCTTTTGGAAAATAATTTTTCAAAACATTTCCAGTCACCTTTCCAAAGCCCAACCCGTTGCCTTGAACCAAAACTTGGTACCAACCATTTGGCAGACTTTCCGCCAGCTGAACGGTTTCTCCAGCCACATACTTTACAAACGCTTCTTGGTCAATTTCAACCGACTGCTTGACCTGACTCGGTTTCAAGGCTAGACCAAGAGCGAAACTGGGCTCAAAGCGTTTCTTCTTAAAGGTCCCTAGATGCAGGCCATTCCGAGCAATCTTGAGTTTCCCTAAATCTGGCAAAAGTTCTGGCAGGAGATAGAGTTGGTCACCAAAAGTCTGCAAGATTCCCCTTAGATTGATTTTCAGGTGTTTTTGGGCAAATTCCTGCCACAAAGTAAGCTGTTCTCGGTTGAGATTGCTCTTACTCGTCTTACATTTTGGTGCTAAATTTTCACCTTTAAATTGTAAATGAGCGACAAACTGCCCCTCTCCCTTAAAATGATGAGGATACATCCGAGCCGTTTCTGGCAGGTCAATTCCAGCTACCATTCCATTGATATGCTCTACTGGCAACAAGTCAAAATCATACTCTTCCAGCAACCAATTGACAATCTCTTCGTTTTCCTCAGGTGCCCAGGTACAGGTTGAATAAACCAATCGACCACCTTCAGCTAGCATGGTTACTGCATCTTCCAGAATTTCTCTTTGCAAGCTAGCGCATTGAATCGGATAATCTAAGCTCCAATAGTCTATAGCATCTGGTTGCTTACGAAACATCCCTTCACCAGAGCAAGGGGCATCAAGGACAATGAGGTCAAAATAGCCTTTAAAAACCTTGGCCAAGCGGTCAGCAGATTCATTGGTCACCACGACATTTGTCGCTCCAAAGCGCTCCATGTTTTCTACTAAAATCTTAGCCCGTTTGCTTGAAATTTCATTGGAAACAAGGAGACCCTCCCCTGCTAGATAGGCTGCCAGCTGAGTTGATTTTCCACCTGGTGCAGCAGCCAAATCCAAGACTTTCATACCAGGACTGGGCTGGGCTACCTGAGCAACCATCTGAGCAGCAGGTTCTTGCGAATAAACCAAGCCTGTAGCATGCTCAGGCGATTTCCCTGAAACCTTCCCATAATGTCCCCAAGGAGTTTGAGGAATGGCATCAGGAAAGGAAACTGGCGCTTCTTTTAAAGGATTAACCCGAAAGGCCGAAACCGCTTCCTCCTCAAAAGAGGCAAGAAAATCTCTTGCCTCATCTCCTAGTATCTCTTCATATTTTTCAACAAATCCTTCTGGAAATTGCATTTAAGTTCTTTTCCTTTCGTAAATATAGGACTGAATTTCCTCCAGCATCTCAAGAGGTAGCATCATGACCGGTTGTCTGGTTTGAAAATCAAGCGGTTGACCAGATAGGGTCACAACCCGATAGCCCAGACTTTCCCCTAAAATACTAGCCGCAGCATAATCCCATGGTTGCAGATAAGTGATATAGGTCAACAAATGCCCTGACAAAATCTTGGCAAAACTAATGGCCGCACTCCCATAGACACGTACACCGAGGACCGCTCGACCCAAATCAGCCAGACCCCATTCATTGGTTTCCAGCATACCACTATTCCCTGCAATGAGAAAATCTCCAAGTGGTTTTGCTTTAAAGGGAGCTAGGGGCTTATCATTTAGACAAACTGGAAACTTACCACCACCGTGATAACAATCCCCCTTGACCACATCATAAATCAGACCAAACTGTCCCTGACCATTTTCAAAATAAGCCATCATAACAGCAAAATCTTCCTGCTGGGCGACAAAATTATTGGTACCATCAATGGGATCAATAACCCAAACCTTGCCCTCTTGAACCGAGGCTCGCAGACAACCTTCTTCAGCACAAATCTTATCCTCAGGATAACGAGACAAAATCTCACCAACCAATAGCTCCTGAACTTCCTTGTCCAGTCTGGTCACCAAGTCTGTTGGGGAGGTCTTGGTCTCAACACACAAGTCTTCCTGCATATGGTCAAGGATGTACTGGCCTGCTTTCTTAATTAGCTCTTTGGCAAATTCAAACTTACTTTCCAAGAGAAATCTTTCCTTCCCCTTTTTCCTTAGCCGCCTGAACTGCTCGGTAAAGCGAATAGCCACTAACCGTTTCAAATTCTCGTCCCAAACGTTTCTCTTCACTCTTGCTTGGCACGACCGCCTTGAATCCCTTATAGGAGTCCAGTAACTTTTTAGCCTCTACCTTGCCTTCATAGGCGGCTTCAACATCATTAAAAAAAGAAAGCACTGAAGCAAGTTCTTCAGTGCTCCACGACAAATCTAGTGGGTAACTATACTGTTTGTTCATTAACTAATACCAGCTCTCATTCTTGCTTCTTTTAGTTCTTGCTTACGGTAACTACGAGGGAGAAAAGCACGAATCTCATCTTCATTAAAACCGATCTGCATACGTTTGGCATCGATAATAATTGGACGACGCAAAAGACTAGGGTACTGCTCAATCAAATGAAGCAATTCTGATACCGAAATACTTTCTACATCAATATCTAATTTTTGAAAAATTTTTGAACGAGTTGAAATGATGTCATCAGTACCATTTTCGGTCAAGGAAAGGATGTGTTGCAATTCTTTTCTTGTTAAAGGACTGGTCATAATATTGTGCTCCTCAAAGGGCACCTTATGTTTTTCTAACCAGGCCTTTGCCTTACGACATGAAGTACAGCTCGGTGATAGAAATAGTGTAATCATGCTTTTCTCTTCTTATCTATACTTTGCTACTTCTATTATACAAAAAAATAAAGCGCTTGACTAGAGATTTTTAGAAAAAAAGCCTATTTTTCAAGAAAAATAGACTGTTTGCGAACGATTAATACATTTCTGATTTAGTTAATTCACTCTTAACGATAGTTTCGAATCACACACCTAATTTATACATGTAAAATAAAAACATCTTTCGGTTCACTTCCCACGACTTTTTAGATAAAGATAGGCAAAGAAGCTTTCATAGAGGGCAAAAAAGAGGAGGAAGGCATGAAGGAAGAAAGTCTCTGGTAAAATCATAATCACTGGATCCTTGGCTGGGTCAAAAAGCCAAGTATCATCTCCCACAAAGAGAATTTGATGGAAAAGAGTAAAGAATTGGTCAAAACCAATCAAAACTCCCCCAAGTCCAATCAGTAAAGGCAAGACCACTAGAGCCAGAAGACTTTTACGATAAAGAGACAAAAAGCCCTTTTTCACAATATTATTGACAAAGAAATAGAAACTTGGCAGTGTCACTAGAGCCACTAGCTGAACCAAATGAAAGAGATTCTTGACCACTGCAAAGTGGTGCAGACCAGCTACTGACGAACGAAAATCAGGCATCAGCAAGTCCTGACTAAAAGGATTGGTCAGGTAATCCATCAAGATATGAAAATTGTATTGAATGGTTTCTGGTTTTAGATAAACTCGATTCGTTAAGTTCAGCCACTGAATTTCTAGCGGATAAAAAATCCAAGCCAAATAAATGGTCAGAAGGATAGAAAGAGAGAGGAGAAAGAGCATAGAGCCCCAAAAAGTCAGTTTAGTTTTCATCAAAGTTCCACTCCGCAAGGCTAGAAACCACATGAGTCGGTGCGATTGGCAGGTCTGCCACTTCTTCTGCCTTGGTAAAACCTGTCGTCACCAAGAGCGTTGGAATGCCGTTGTCAATCCCTGCTCGGATATCTGTTAAGTAGTTGTCCCCAACCATGATCAACTCTTCACGTTCCAAACCTAAGTGCTCAACCGCCTTGTCCATAATGATAGCATTTGGTTTCCCGATATAAACAGGCTTCACTCGTGTTGCTACTTCAAGCAGCGTAATCAGTGAACCAGCACCTGGCAAAAGACCGCGTTCTGTCGGGATGTTGAGGTCAGGGTTGGTTCCGATAAAGTGGGCACCCTTTTGAATCGCAAGAGTTGCTGTCGCAAATTTTTCATAGTCGACTTGCCAGTCCAATCCTACTACTACATAGGCAGGATTTTCCTTGTCTTCCACATAACCAGCCGCCTTGATGGCTTCCTTGAGGCCTGATTCTCCGATGACATAGACCGTCTTTTCAAGCCCCAAGTCGTTCATATAGTCGATAGTCGCCAAAGTAGCTGTGTAGACAGTCGATAGGGGCGTATCGATATTAAAATTCTGAGCCAACATCTCCTGAACACTCTCTGGAGTGCGGGTTGTATTGTTAGTCACAAAAAGATAAGGAATCTCTCTTTTTTGTAACTCGTGAACAAAAGCCTCCCCCTCTGGAATTCTGTCTTTCCCCTTATAAATCGTTCCGTCTAAATCAATTAAATAGCCTTTATATTTCATACTTTTCCTCTAAACCTTTTTTATTTCTTGCCAAGTGATGATAGCTTGGGCATTGGTAGCCCCGTCGCTTGTGATCTCATGCTTGCTTTCCAGTCCAGTCCGTTCAACAGCCGATGTGATCACCCCACCTGGTCGAACTTCCTTGACATACTTGAGATTGATTTTCTTGGGAATATATTGGGTCAAAAAGTCCGCTCCCATGACCTCAAAAATCCAGTCCAAGTATTTACTGTTATTGACATGGCCATTCATATCCAAGTCGTAAAAACGGACATGGTAATCCTTGCTGATTGGCTCTTCCAAAGTCTCATACTTTGGTCCGCGGATAAGTTTTTTATCAAAATCAGACTGATACGGAGCCACAATCTCAGGTTCGACAGCATGGACTTTTCGACTGTCTCGATCCATGAGAACAAAGGTCGCCATCATGTGGATGAGTTCCTGACCTGCTTCATCATAAATGGTAAAGCGACGGTAGCAAAAGAGTCGATTGTAGCTCAAGGCTTCCGTTTCAATAGTAATTTCTTCCGCAAAACGAGGCAAACGAACCACCTCAATATCATAGTCTGTGATAATCCAGACCAGATTATAGTCTTCCAAAATAGTCTTATCACTAACTCCCAGCTCAATCGACTGCATCCCTGAAACTTGAAGAGACAGTAAAATCACATCTGGAAGTTTGATATGACCGTTCATATCAGCCATATCAAAAGGAATTTTCATGTTCATTTGATAAGTTAAGCCCATCATTCTACTCCAAAATAAATCGTTCTGCTACGGTGTCTCCCAAAAAGAGACCTCTTTTTGTCATGCGCACGCGATTACCGTCTATTTGCATGAGACCTTGTTGAACCAAATCTCTGACAATTTGTCCATAAAGTCCATCAAAAGACCGACCAAATTTTTCTTCAAATCGCGCCATAGAGACACCTGATTTCTTGCGGAGCCCCAAGAACATTTCTTCTTCCATTTGCTCTTTTTGACTCAGGTGTTCTTCTGTGATCCGAGCATTGCCTTCCTCAACCGCGCTGAGATAATGACGAATGGGACCCTGATTTTTATAGCGCACTCCATTAACATAACCAGATGCCCCAGCACCGATGCCATAGTATTCAGCATTATCCCAGTACATGAGATTGTGGCGACTTTCAAAACCGGGTTTGGAGAAATTGGAAATCTCATAATGCTCAAAGCCTGCTCGCTCAAGCTCTGCAATGATGTACTCAAACATCTCAGCTTCCAGTTCCTCCTTAGGCAGAGGCAATTTTCCTCGTCGCATCCGGTTCATAAAGACTGTATGATTTTCTAAAATCAAGCTATACAAACTCATATGGGGAATATCCAGTCCAATGGCCTTAGCCACATTTTCCTTGACCTGCTCCATGGTCTGACCAGGCAGTGCATAAATCAAATCAATAGAAATATTGTCAAAACCAGCCAGTTTCAGACGGTCGATATTTTCATAAATATCCTTCTCCAAATGACTGCGCCCAATCTTTTTCAGCATCTTATCATCAAAGGTCTGCACTCCTAGCGAAACACGATTGACAGCCGAGTTCTTCAAAACGGCTATCTTATCTGCATCCAAGTCGCCTGGATTGGCCTCAATGGTCAACTCCTCTAAGACAGACAAGTCCAAGTTTTTAGTCAAGCCATCCAATAACACCTCCAGTTGCGGAGCTGACAAAGCTGTCGGTGTGCCACCACCGATATAGAGAGTTCGCAACTTTTGAATACTATAAGAACGAAACTCTTCTAACAGATGCTCTAAATAGCTATCAACTGGCTGATTTTTGATGAAAACCTTTGAGAAGTCACAATAATAACAAATCTGGGTACAAAATGGGATGTGCACATAGGCTGACGTTGGTTTTTTCTGCATAGTAATTATTATACCACAAAAGCGAACAATACTTAGAATTCCCTTTAACAAAATCCTAGCATTGTTCGCTTTCTTTATCTAAACATTCTTTGTATTTTATGACTAACACGATTCCCAGAACCAATCTAGTTTGTCTTTACAACACAAAAGAATGAATGTTCATCTGACTAAATTTTTAGTCTTCTTTTTTCTTGCGAGCTACAAGTCCAAATCCACTCAATAGTCCAAGAAGTCCTAGAGATGCAAGAGCAGCATTTGATTCTGTTCCTGTATTTGGCAATACATTTTGAGAATCATTTGACTTAGCTCCATTATCAACAGTAGTCTTAGTATCTATCTGATCTACATTCGGAGTAACTGCATTTGGAATTGGAGTAGCTGGTGCAGGTGTATCTTGACCAGAACCTCCATTAGTGTCAGGTTTGACTGGTATTTCTACCTTAGTTCCTGGTTTACCATTTCCTTTGTCGTACTCTGGTGTGTAGATGTCTTTGTCTTTCTCTCTAACCGTTACTTCCACTGGAACAGTATCT
>NZ_JUQO01000184.1 GCF_001074635.1 Streptococcus mitis | reverse complement strand
GACCAACTGCTGGACTACAAGAGCTGGTCCGAGGAGGACAGGAAGATGTTTAGTGAACAACGCAGGCGAGAAGAACAGGCATTGTTGGCACAGGACTATGCCTTGAAACAAGCTGAAGAAAAAGGATTAGAGCGTGGCCGTGCAGAGGGTATCGAAGAGGGGTTAAAAGTAGGTTTAGTAAATCTAGTCCGCCAAGGTCTTCTGACTTCTGAAGTTGCCAGCCAGCAATTGGGTATGTCAGTCGCTGAGTTTGAGGCGCTGTTGTAATTAATTAAAAAAATGACAGATTTTTCCTTCATACAAAAGGAGAAATCTGTTTTTTTACAATGGTTAGCCACAGTCTAGAAAATGAATTTTTCCTTTTATAATCCTCTAGCATACCATCCAGGGAGCAGGCGATATGCTCTTCCAAAACACGTCAACCGCGCGGTAGGCTTGCGCCTATCCTTAGTAAGAAAATGTCAAGGGCAATACAAAGCTCCGCTCCCCTTATTTAAAAAATAGAATCTTAATATTAAAAATGTAAGGAGAAAAAGAAATTTTCAAAACAATTTTCATAAAAACATTGATAAAACAAATAAAATTCCGAACAAAAACGTAACAAAAATTTAATATGTAATACTTGACAAGGATTTAGGGGGGGGTATAATTACGGTAGGAGTGTTCTACATTATGCACTACAAATATAAAAATAGAGGTGTCCAAATGGATAAGAAAAGAATGATATTGGCGAGCTTAGCAAGTGCGGCAGTCTTAGGAGCAGGTTTTACTACAGTTCAACCGTTAGTTGTAAAAGCTGACGAAAATGCTGCTAAACCAGCAACGCCAAAAGTGATTCAAGATGCTCAAGCTGACGCTGATAAAGCAGATGCTAAAGTTAAAGAACTTGAGGAAAAAGTAGCTGATAAAACAACAGAAGCAACTGCTGCTGCGACTAAACTAGAAGCAGAGAAAAAACAGGATGCTGATGCTAAAGCTGCAAAAGCAGAAGCTGATAAAGCGAAAAAAGACGCTGAAACAGAAAAAACTGCTGCAGATGCTGAATTAACTAAAGCTCAAGAAGAAGCTAAAAAAGCTGACGCTAAAGCTCAAGAAGAAGCTAAAAAAGAGGAAGCTAAAGCTAAAGAAGATGCTGATACTAAAAAAGCAATTTCTGACACTTTAGATAAATTAGTAGCAGATGCTGAAAAAGCTATCAATGATAACAAAAAAATCACTGATAAAGATAAAGCTATTAAAGAATTAAAAGAAAAAATTGGGAAAGAAGACCTATTAGCTGCAATCGAAGCAGGTGAAATCTCAATTGATGATGTTGCTGCTGAGTTAAACGATGATGCTGCAAAAGCAGAAGCGAACGAAGCTGCTGACAAAAAAATGCGTGATAAAGATCAAGCTGCTAAATCAACAGCTGCGGATGCTGGAGCTACTTCTAAAGCTGAAACAGACAAAAAAGACATGCCTGCAGATCTAAAAGCTAAGATTGATGAGGCTGAAAAAGCAGATGCTGCTCGTCCGGAATCAGAAAAACTTCAAGACAAAGCAGATCAATTAGACGATCAATTGAATCGTGTAGAAAATCAATTTAACGAAGCTAAAAAAGTTGCTGAAGAAAAAGCTGCTGTTTTAGACAAAAAAGAAAAAGCTCTTAAAGAAGCTAAAGAAGCTGCTGATGTTGCAGAAAAATACAACCTTAAAGATGATATCGTTAGCTCATTAAAAAATATTGCAACAGAAATCGAAAAAGATCGTAACGAAGCTAATTCTGAATTTGAACAAGCTGATGAAGCTGCTGCGTATTATGCAGAACAAGGTAAAAAACTAGAAGCAGAGTACGATAAAACAGAAGCTGCTGTGAAAGCTGCTAAGGAAGAAGAAGCTAAAAATCCTAAGCCAGCAGAAAAACCTGTTGAAAAACCAAAAGTAAAAACAGAAGCTGAACAAGCTGCTGAAGCTAAAGCAGAAGCTGATAAAAAAGTAGCTGAAGCTCAAGCTAAAGTTGCAGCTGCAACAACTAAAGTTACAGAAGCAACTAAAGCCCTTGAGGAAGCTACAACTAAAGATACTGAAGAAGAAGCGGATGTTCAACCTGCTGAAGATGCAAAAACTGCAGCAGACAAAGCTAAATCTGATGCAGAAACTGAATTAGCTAAAGCTAAAGAAGAAGCAGCAAAAGCAAAAGCTAAAGTTGAAGAGCTTAAAAAAGATGAAGCAGATAGTTTGGCTGGTCTTAAATATGCTTTAGAAAAAATGGAAGCTGATGCTATCGAAAAAATCAACAAAGACGATAAAATCACTGACAAAGATGCAGCTATTGAAAAAGCTAAAGCTGCAATCGGTAAAGAAGATCTATTAAAAGCTATCGAAAATGGTGAAATTTCAGCTTCTGAAGCTGCAAGAGATTTAGATGATCAAGCTGCAACTGCTGAAGCTAATAAAAACCAAGATCCTCAAGCTGATAACATTGGAGCAGCAACTCCAACTATCGAAAATGGAGATAAAGTTTCTGCAGAAAATAAAAAAGTATTTGCTGAAGCAGACAAGAAAGCAGCTGAAGAAGAAGCTGCTCGTCCTGAATCAGAAAAAATTCAAGACAAAGCTGATCAATTACTTAAAGAAATCAACTACTTAACAGCAATTGCTGACAAAGATAAAGCTGCAGCTGAAGTTCTATTAGAAAAATTCAATCACGCTAAAGAAGTATTACTAGAAGCTAGACAAGCTAAAAGAGCAGCAGAAGAAGCTAATGCTACTCCTGAAGTTCTTAAAGCATTGACGAAAGTTGTTTATAATCTAAGACTGGATCGTGACACTGCAAAACAAGAACTAACTAAAGTTGTAGTGCCATTGGAAGCTTACACAAAACAAATCAACAAGCTAACTGACGAGTATAATGAAACTCTTAAAGATTTAGAAGCAGCTAAAGCAAAAGAAGCATCAACAGAAAAACTAGATACACCTACTACTGAAGAAACTCTAGCTAAAGAAAAAGAAGAAGCTGATAAAGCTGAAAAAGAATACGAAAAATTACTTAAAGCAAAAGAAGCTGATAAACCAAAAGATGTAGTAACAGATAAAGGTGAACCAGCAGTACAGCCAGAAAACCCAGAAGGTGTTGTAACGGACAACGGTGAACCAGCAGTACAGCCAGAAAACCCAGAAGGTACAGTTCCAGAAACACCAGCTGCACCAGCTAAACCAGTTGAAAAATCTGAAGCAGAGAAAAAAGTAGATGCTTTAAAAGGAGAAATTGCAGATTTAGAAGCAGAGCTTGCTAAAGACAAAGACAATGAGGATATTAGCGATAAATTAAATGCAATGCGTTCTGCGTTAGCAAGAGCTGAAAAAGATCTTAAAGTATCTCCAGAAGCATTAATATATGCAGTTTTACTTCCAAAAGTAGATGTACCAACTGCATCAACAGCGTTAGAAGCAGAAATTAACAAGCTTAAAGAAGAATTAAAAACAGCTGATGAAAGCAAAAAAGCTGAGTTAGAGAAAAAAATTGCAGAACAAGAAGCTCTTTTAAACGAAGTTAAAGAAGCCGAAGCTAAAGCATCTAAAAAATTAGCTGCTCAAAAAGAATTTTTAGAGAATTTTGATAAAGCTTTAGAAGAAACAGTTAAAAAATTAGAAAAAGCTGAAACTAATGATGATGCAGAATTAGAAAAACAAAAACAATTTACAATTAAGAAATTAAAAGAAGAAGCGGCTGCGAAAAAAGCTGATTTCGTAAAACGATTTGAAGAAGAAGGCTTAACTGCAAAAGAAGCAGAAAAAGAATTAGATGAAGCAAACAAAAAAGCGGAAGCAGCAGCAAAAGAGAAAGCAGCTCAGGAAGAATTTTTAGCGAACTATGATGCTGCGTTGAAAGCAGCAATCGCAGAATTAGAAAAAGCAGAAACTAATAGTCCAGAAGAAGCACAAGCAAAAGTTGATACAATTGCAGCATTAAAAGCAGCATCAGATGAAACAAGAAAACAAATTGT
>NZ_JUQO01000183.1 GCF_001074635.1 Streptococcus mitis | reverse complement strand
GAAGTCAGCTCAAAACACTGTTTTGAGGTTGTGGATAGAACTGACGAAGTCAGTTACCTATACCTACGGCAAGGCGATGTTGACGTGGTTTGAAGAGATTTTCGAAGAGTATAATCTTTCTCGAAGCGCTATTGCCCCTTTTTGCCCCCCTAAATACAAAAATAGCCCTTCGGATAAAATCCGAGGGGCTAGAAACGTTGTTAAATCAACGGCCGAACTTTTGAATTTCAAGGTTCGGGATAAAATAGTTCACTGAACTATTTTATTTTTTAAGGTTGTAGAATGATTTCAATCCACGGTATTCAGCTACTTCACCAAGTTGGTCTTCGATGCGAAGCAATTGGTTGTATTTAGCGATACGGTCTGTACGTGAAAGTGAACCAGTCTTGATTTGTCCTGCGTTAGTTGCAACTGCGATGTCAGCGATTGTTGAATCTTCAGTTTCACCTGAACGGTGTGATACAACGGCAGTGTAACCAGCTTCTTTCGCCATTTCGATAGCGTCGAATGTTTCAGTAAGAGTACCGATTTGGTTAACTTTGATAAGGATTGAGTTAGCAGCACCTTCTGCAATACCTTTTTCAAGGTAAGAAGTGTTTGTTACGAAGAAGTCGTCACCAACCAATTGAACTTTACCACCAAGACGTTCAGTAAGAGCTTTCCAACCGTCCCAGTCATTTTCATCCATACCATCTTCGATAGTGATGATTGGGTATTTGTTTACCAATTCTTCAAGGTAGTCGATTTGTTCTGCAGCAGTACGTACAGCTGCTCCTTCACCTTCGAATTTAGTGTAGTCGTAAACTTTACGTTCTTTATCGTAGAATTCTGATGAAGCACAGTCAAATCCGATAAATACGTCTTTACCAGGAACATATCCAGCAGCTTCGATAGCAGCAAGGATAGTTTCAACTCCGTCTTCAGTTCCTTCAAAACGAGGAGCAAATCCACCTTCGTCACCTACGGCTGTTTCCAAACCACGAGATTTAAGGATTTTCTTAAGAGCATGGAAGATTTCAGCACCCCAACGAAGAGCTTCTTTGAATGATGGCGCACCAGCAGGTACGATCATGAATTCTTGGAAAGCGATTGGAGCGTCAGAGTGAGAACCACCGTTGATGATATTCATCATTGGAGTTGGAAGAACTTTAGTGTTGAATCCACCTAGGTAGCTGTAAAGTGGGATTTCAAGGTAGTCAGCAGCAGCACGAGCTACAGCGATAGACACACCAAGAATTGCGTTTGCACCCAATTTACCTTTGTTAGGAGTACCGTCAAGAGCGATCATAGCACGGTCGATAGCTTGTTGATCACGTACATCGTAGCCAATGATAGCTTCAGCAATGATGTTGTTTACGTTGTCAACAGCTTTTTGTGTACCAAGACCACCGTAACGAGATTTGTCACCGTCGCGAAGTTCAACTGCTTCGTGTTCACCAGTAGAAGCTCCTGATGGAACCATACCACGTCCGAAAGCACCTGATTCAGTGTAAACTTCTACTTCAAGTGTTGGGTTACCGCGTGAGTCTAGGACTTCGCGAGCGTAAACATCAGTAATAATTGACATTTTTTACTCTCCTTATGAGTTAAATTTTTTACACCTCTATAATACCTTAAAACCCCTCCTTTTTCAAGAAAAAACGTTATCTTTGTGCAAATTTTCCTTAACTTTATAAAGTAATCGCTTTCTTTTGTCTGTTTTATTCTAACTTTTATGATATACTGTTTTCATGACAGATTTATCAAAACAATTACTTGAAAAAGCTCATGGTGGGCCAAAATTAAATCCGGATGAGCAAAGACGCTATCTTGGTACTTTTGAGGAAAGAGTTCTTGGATATGCAGATATTGACACAGCAAATAGCCCTCAGTTAGAAAAAGGCTTTTTATCTATTTTAGAAAACCTTCAAGAAAAAGCAGAGCCACTATTTGTGAAGATTTCACCAAATATCGAATTTGACAAGCAAGTTTTCTACTTAAAAGAAGCTAAAGAAACTGATAGTCAAGCTACTATTGTATCTGAAGAGCATACTTCTTCTCCTTTTGGTCTGATTATCCATAGCAATGCACCAGTACAAGTAGAAGAAAAGGACCTTCGACTTGCTTTTGCAAAACTTTGGGAAGTTAAAAAGGAAGAACCAGCCAAAACATCCATCTGGAAGAAATGGTTTGGCTAGATCTTGCGCATATTTAATAAATGCCCTATATTGGCAGCCGTGTGCTCCAAATAGAGACTGGCTTTTTTCAAACTATCTTCTAAAGGTTCACTTTTCTCCAAAATTGAAAAAGCCGCTTGGATATTCTCAAATGGTAAGGAAGGTAAATCCTCAGCAATACTACCACAAATAGCAATGACAGGAACTCCGACAGGGGTTCTTTTTGCAACACCAATAGGTGCTTTACCTGATAAGCTTTGACGATCTAGCCTTCCTTCTCCTACAACAACCAAGTCAGCATGTGAAACTTTCTTATCAAAGTTGATTAGGTTCAAGCAGGTATCAATTCCCGACACGATATTTGCCTGAGCAAAGGCACACAAACCGCCAGCAATGCCTCCACCAGCTCCTGCTCCTTTTATTTCCAATATTGCAGGTGAGATTTTTTCATAAAAATCTTGTATTGCCTGATCTACGACTGCAAACATAGTAGGATGTAAACCTTTTTGTTTGCCAAAAGTGTAAGTCGCACCTTGAGGACCACATAAGGGACTCGCGACATCTGCTAGAATACGGATTTGAACACCTTCAGGAATTTCATAGCGATTTTCTGTTGACATAGAAGCTAAGTTTAATAAGGATTGACCGCATGCAGGCAAGACATTTCCATCCTTATCATAAAATTGATAACCCAAGCCAGCAGCGATCCCAATTCCTCCGTCATTACTGGCTGTGCCACCAACGCCGATATAGATTTCTTTAATCCCTTGAGCAATGAGATGACGAATCAACTCTCCAATACCACAAGTTTGGATTTGAAGTGGATTTCGTTTCTCTAGCGGAATTTTTCCAAGGCCAACCAAGTCGGCAACTTCAAATAGTGCCAGTTTCCCTTTTTGAAAATAGTGTATGGCTTCTTTTTGTCCAAAAGGGCCTGTCACTTGGATCCATTTTTCTTCTAGGTCAAGAGAATGTCGGATAGCATCTACAGTACCTTCTCCCCCATCACCAACAGGGCAGAGAAGACATTCTATATCTGCTATCGATTGTTGGAAGCCTCTTTTAATAGCTTCAGCCACCTGTTGAGCAGACAAGCTTTCCTTAAACGAATCTGGTGCAATTACAATCTTCATATTTTCCCTCATTCTAAAAAGTCAATCAAAGGTAGAACTTCTAAAAAATCCCTCTTGTCAACATGATGTGGTATTTCTTTTTTGAGTACTTCTTTTGCACAAAAGGCGATTCCTAGTCCCGCTGACTTCAACATCAATAAATCATTGGCCCCATCACCGATTGCAATCGTTCTTTCTTTAGAAAGTTTTAGTTCCTCTCTCCATTGTTCCATAGTCTCTTTTTTGACCTGGGGACTGATAATTTGTCCAACTAATTTCCCTGTTAGAAGACCATCTTTGACTTCAAGTTGGTTGGCAGAGAAATAGGCAATTCCAAGAGATTTTGCTAATCTCTCAACTATTTGCGTAAAACCACCGGACACCAGATCAACTAGGATGCCATTCTTTTGGAGAATAGAGATGAATTCTTGAACATTTGGCGATAGATGAATAGAGTCGAAAGCTTTATCAAATACAGAGACAGGAAGGCCTTCCAACAAGGAAACTCTGTCTCGTAAACTTCTTTCAAAGTTCAACTCTCCTCGCATTGCCTGACTTGTAAGCTGCGAAATTTCCTCCTCACGACCTACCTCTCTTCCCAACAAATCAATCACTTCTTCTAGGATTAAGGTTCCATCCACATCCATAACACACAAGCCTTTTACTTGAGACATCAGTTCTCCTCTCTAAACAGCCCAAAAATCGTATGAAGTCATCATACGATTTTATCTATTAATTAACTAAACCATGGTACAAGTCAAGATATGACTTGCAAGCTGTATCCCATGAGAAATCACACTCCATAGCTTGTTTTTGTAGATTTCTCCAAACATCAGGATGGTTTCTATACAAGTCCAAAGCTGTTTGGAAAGTCCAATTTAACCAATAAGGAGATAGATTGTCAAAGCTAAAGCCAGTACCGCTTCCTTCGATTGGATTGAAAGCGCGAACTGTATCTCGCAAGCCTCCAACTTCATGGACTAACGGCAAGGTTCCGTAACGCATAGCCATCATTTGAGACAAGCCACACGGTTCAAAACGACTTGGCATGAGGAAGAGGTCACAAGCAGCGTAGATTTCTTGAGCAAGTTTGACATCAAAAGTAATATTTGCTGATAGCTTGTCTGGGTAGATTTGAGCAAACCATGAGAAAGCTCCTTCAAAGGCTGGATCGCCAGTTCCCAAAAGAACAATCTGAACATCATTTTGCAAGATATGGTGAAGACTTTCGACCACCACATCAAAACCTTTTTGACGTGTCAAACGAGAAACAATTCCCACCAGTGGAACGTCGGCTCTAACTGGCAAGCCAACTCTTTCTTGCAATTTTGCCTTATTTTTGGCTTTTCCAGACAAATCTTCCTGATTGAAATGATAGTCTAAAAGAGCATCCGTCTGAGGATTATAAAGATCAGCATCAATCCCATTCACGATACCAGACACCTTGCCAGACTCCATTCGAAGAATTTGATCCAAGTTACATCCGAACTGACTGGTCATAATTTCATGAGCATAGCTAGGCGAAACGGTTGAAACACGGTCAGCATAAAGAATACCAGCCTTCATCCAGTTCAGACAGTTGTTCCATCGAAGGGTGCCATCAGCGTAACGTTCAAAGCCGACTCCAAACAAATCCCATAACATTCCTTCTGAAAATTGTCCTTGGAATTCCAAATTATGAATGGTTAAAACAGTTTTTATTCCTTGATAGGCTTGAATCCAACGGTATTTTTCCTTTAACAAGAAAGGAATCATAGCTGTATGGTAGTCATGAACATGGAGAAGGTCAGGAATAAAGTCAATTCTTTCCATAGCCTCAATGGCAGCAAGTTGGAAGAAAGCAAAGCGTTCACCGTCATCAAAATCACCGTAAACATGCCCACGGAAGAAATAGTATTGGTTGTCAATAAAGTAAAAGGTTACACCGTTTAAGACGGTTTTCTTAATTCCACAGTACTGTCTGCGCCAACCAACACTCACCTCAAAATGAAGCACATCTTCAATTTGATTTCCAAATTTAGCCTCTACCATATCATAGTAGGGTAAAATCACTGCAACTTCGTGCCCAGCTTTTACCAGTGATTTTGGAAGAGCGCCAATAACGTCTCCCAAACCACCTGTTTTTGAAAAGGGTGCACCCTCTGCTGCTACAAATAAAATTTTCATGAATGAATATCCTCTGTTACTTTGCTACCTTTCTTAACGACAACTGGATGTTCTGCAGTTCCTCGAATCACAACACCAGGCTCAACTTCAACACCCTTGTCCAAGATAGCATATTCTACCTGAGCCCCTTCTCCAATGACAACACGAGGGAAGAGCAGACTATCTTTAACCAAGCTATCCTTATGGACATGAATATTACGTGATAGAACCGAATTAGCCACTTGACCTTCAATGATACTACCAGAAGCAAACTGAGAAGTACTTACCTTAGATGTATTGGCATAGTAAGTTGGCTCTTCGTTTTTGACCTTTGTATAAATCTTTTGATTTGGTGAGAAGAGAGAGTAAAATTTTTGTGATTCAAGCATATCTTTGTTAGCTTTGTAATAAGACTCTACAGAATGAATATTTGCTAAATAACCTGTGTACTCGTAGGCAAAAGCCCCTTCTTTTGCAGCCAAATCCCGTAAAACATAGCGTAACTTCTCTGGATGTTCTTTCTTAGCTTCTTCTTCTAAGCGTTCAATCAACCAAGGTGTATCAACGACAAAAATATCTGTAGACATGTTATAGATTTGATCTGGTAACTCGCTATCAAAGAGTTTATGAGAACGAACATGGTCTGTTTCATCCACTTCCAAGATTGCGTTTACTTCTGAAATGCCTTTCTTAGCTAGTTTTTTATAAACTACAGTGATAGGCCCTTTTGTTGTACTGTGTAGATGGAATACTTGATTCAAATCAATGTTAATCAAGACATCGCAGTTGAGGGCAACTGTTTGGTTTGACCCAGAGCGTTTTAAATAGGTGAGCAGCTGTTGGTAGTATTCTTTTCCAACTGTGCTACTTTCTACACGGGTATTGTAAATTCCTAGATAGTAATGGCTAAGAAGGGTTGATAAGCCCCACTCACGTCCTGAACGAATATGGTCAAAGACTGAGCTGATATTATCCTGCTGGAAAATACCAAAGACACTACGAACACCTGCATTAGCAAGGCTTGAAAGTGGGAAGTCAATCAAGCGATATTTCCCACCAAATGGCAAACTAGCTACTGGACGGTGGTCTGTCAATGTCGCCATATCGTGAAAACCAACTGTGTTTCCTAAAATGGCAGAATATTTATCAATCTTCATCTGTTGCTACCCCCACTACTTCATCATATCCTACAACTTGTACTTCTTCTGTTCCATCAATTTCGACACCGTCAGAAATAATCGCACCTTCACCAATAATGGCACGTTTAATCTTAGCTCCTTGACCAATGATAGCTCCACTCATGATAACTGAATCAACAACTTCTGCCCCTTCGCGAACTTGCGCCCCTGTTGAAAGGATAGAATGTTTAACAGTTCCATCAACGAAACATCCGTCTACAACTAATGAATCTTCCACATCAGCATTTGCACCAAGGAAGTTTGGTGGTGAAATTAAGTTTCTTGAGTAAATCTTCCATTGACGGTTACGGCTATCCAAGGCATTTTCTGGAGAAATGTACTCCATATTTGCTTCCCAAAGTGACTCAATCGTACCAACATCTTTCCAATAACCTTTAAATTCATAGGCATAGACACTTTCACCTGACTCAAGGTAATTTGGAATGACATTTTTACCAAAATCTGACATATCTACATTGCTCTTTTCAGCAGCAACGAGCATATTGCGCAGACGTTGCCAATCAAAGATGTAAATACCCATAGAAGCCTTTGTAGATTTTGGTTGTGCTGGCTTTTCTTCAAATTCAACAATGCGGTTATTGGCATCTGTGTTCATAATACCAAAACGGCTAGCTTCTTTAAGAGGGACGTCTAAAACTGCTACTGTCAAGCTGGCATTATTATCCTTATGAGACTGGAGCATATCATCATAGTCCATTTTGTAGATGTGGTCCCCAGACAGAATCAAGACATACTCAGGATTGACACTGTCGATATAATCGATATTTTGGTAAATAGCGTGACTAGTCCCTTCGAACCAACGATTTCCTTCACTTGCAGAATAAGGTTGAAGAATAGAGACACCAGAATTGATACCGTCTAGTCCCCAGCTTGAACCATTCCCAATATGGTTATTGAGAGCAAGAGGTTGGTACTGTGTAATGACTCCAACATTGTGAATCCCTGAGTTGGCACAATTTGAAAGAGCAAAGTCAATGATACGGTAGCGCCCACCAAATTGCACAGCTGGTTTTGCGATGCTTTGAGTGAGTTTACCGAGACGAGTTCCTTGCCCACCAGCAAGAATCAAAGCTAACATTTCATTCTTCATTTTCTACTCCTTTTTGGTTTTTACTTGTGACGGTTTTTGCAGATTTCAAGCGGCGTTTGATTTTCCAAACACTTGCTCCCATAGCAGGTAGGGTAAAGGTCAAGGTCTGCTCATAATCTTTCCATAGTCCTTCTTGCGTTTGAACAGTTTGATTATGTTCTTTCCAAACGCCTCCCCACTCTTCTAACTCAGTATTCCAGACTTCTTCATAAATCCCTGCAACGGGTAGTCCGATTGTAAAATCTCTTCGTTCGACAGGTGCCATGTTAAAGACGCAGACTAGCATGTCGCCCTTCTTACCCTTACGGATGAAGGAAAGAACACTCTGATCTCGATTATCCGCATCAATGATTTCAATACCATCATAGCTGGTATCGATTTCCCATAGACAGCGATAATCTTTGTAAAACTTGTTTAGCTGAGAAGTGAAATACTTCATCTTAGCATTCATAGGGTCTTCTAGATTAGACCATTCCAACTGCTCTTCAGATCTCCATTCTAGGAATTGGCCGTATTCACTACCCATGAAGAGCAATTTCTTACCAGGGTGACAAATTTGGTAAGTGTAGAGATTGCGTAAGCCTGCGAATTGATTATAGCGATCACCCCACATCTTATGCATCATACTCTTCTTACCGTGAACCACTTCATCATGCGAGAATGGTAGGAGATAGTTTTCATTGAAAACATACATAAAGCTGAAAGTCACCAGATTAAAGTCATACTTACGGTAAATAGGGTCTTCTTCGTAGAATCGGAGGATATCGTTCATCCAGCCCATATTCCACTTGTAGTCAAATCCTAGACCACCAAGCTCTTTCATTCCCGTAATCTTGGTTGCTGACGAACTTTCTTCTGCGATCATCATCACATCTGGATGTGCTAGTTTAATGACATCATTCAAACGTTGAAGGAAATAATATCCTTCATAGTTGAGATTGCCACCATCTTTATTAGGTGTCCATGGAGCATCATCGTAGTCAAGATAGAGCATGTTGCTAACCGCATCCACGCGAATACCGTCCAAATGATAAAAGTCAATCCAAAACTTAATGCTAGAAATCAAGAAGGACTGGACTTCATTTTTTCCAAGGTCAAAATTGAGGGCGCCCCAACCATAGTTATGAGCCTTATTATGGTCTTGGTACTCAAAAGTCGGTGCCCCGTCATAATAAGCTAAGGCATCATCATTAATGGTGAAATGACCAGGTACCCAGTCTACAATAACCCCAATATTGTTTAAGTGACATTCCTCAACAAAATCTTGAAACTCTTCAGGGCGACCATAGGCATGCTCTAAAGCGAAGTAACCCATAAGCTGGTAACCCCAACTCAAACCGAGAGGGTGAGACATCAAGGGCATAAACTCAATGTGAGTATAGTTCATCTCAACTAGGTAAGGAATGAGTTCATCTTTCAATTGAGCAAAACTATAAGGACTTCCATCTGGATTTCTCTTCCACGATCCAGCATGAACTTCGTAGATATTGACAGGACGTTCAAAGAAAGTCCAACGTTTTCTGCGAGCTAACCAAAGCCCATCCTTCCATTTCTTTTCTGGAATCTCTGTTAAAATAGCTCCAGTACCCGGACGTGCCTCATACCGTACAGCCAAAGGATCAATCTTCATCAGCTGATGACCATTTGCACGCGTGATATGATACTTATAAATTTGACCTTCTTGAGCAAGAGTGGTAAAGACTTCCCAGACTCCAAATTCATTTCGTTCCATCGGAATTTGATTTTCTACCCAATTCGTGAAATCCCCCACCAAGTGGACAGCCTGAGCATTGGGAGCCCACACACGAAATGTATAACCGTACTCTCCATTTAGTTCCTCCCTATGTGCTCCTAGATAATGCTGAAGGTGAAAATTTTCTCCTGTCATAAAGGTGCGCAAAGCTTCTCTTTTATCCATAATACCCCCTCTTTTCTGTAAGCGTTTTCTATAGATTTATTATACTACCTTTTTATGTAAGATTCAAGTAAATTACCATATTTGGTAAAAATTCTTTTGAAAATCTTCAAAAAATGAACTTATCCATTCACTTATAAATCAAGGAATGACAGATAGTTTGTGAAAACGTCATCTTTTTGATTACTATCATATCACAAAGTTCGTATTTTATCCAAATATAGCATTGTTTTTATGTAAAAAACAAAACCAGGAAAACAATTTCCTGATTTTACATTTCATTTCACATCAAAAACAATGGATTTGACATTTGTCATCGCTTCAATGCTATATTTAATTCCTTGCACTCCAGCGCC
>NZ_JUQO01000182.1 GCF_001074635.1 Streptococcus mitis | reverse complement strand
CCTTTATGAAGTGACTCATAAGAGACAGCACCATTCAGACCTCCCTTTTGGTGGTGGGGCAATTGGTTTTGTTGGTTACGATATGATTTCGCTTTATGAAGAAATTGGTCAAATTCCTGAAGATACAATTGGAACGCCAGACATGCATTTCTTCGTCTATGAGAGTTACATTGTCTTTGACCACAAGAAGGAAAAAATCCATGTCATCGAGGATGCTCTTTATAGCGAGCGCAGTCAAGAAGACTTGGAAAAAGCTTTGAATCAAGTGCTTGAGGAATTACGCATTCCTGCTCCAAATGAATTTGAAGACTTGGATCTATCTCCGTTAGACTTCAAACCGCATATCGCTCCTCAAAAGTTTGAGGAAATGGTGGAAATCGCTCGTGACTTGATTCGTAACGGAGATATGTTCCAATGCGTACTCAGCCAGCGTTTCTCAGCAGAAGTGACTGGAAATCCATTTGACTTCTACAGAAATCTCCGCGTGACTAATCCTTCTAATTATCTTTATTTCTATGATTTTGGGGATTATCAAATCATCGGTGCCAGTCCAGAAAGTTTGGTTTCTGTCAAAAATGGCATCGTGACAACCAATCCGATTGCAGGGACACGACCAAGAGGCGCTACGGATGAAGAAGACAAGGATTTGGCGACAGACCTGCTTTCGGATGAGAAGGAAACAGCAGAACATCGGATGTTAGTAGACTTGGGTCGTAATGATATTGGCCGCATTTCTGAAACGGCCAGTGTCCAAGTAACCAAGTATATGGAAGTGGAGCTTTTCCGTTATGTCATGCATTTGACCAGTGTGGTCAAGGGGCGTTTGCTTCCAGAACTCACTGCTATGGATGCTTTGAAAGCAACACTTCCTGCTGGAACAGTTTCTGGAGCACCAAAGATTCGAGCGATGAGACGCATCTATGAACTGGAAATGGAAAAACGGGGCGTATACGCAGGAGCAATCGGCTACTTGTCTGCGACGGGTGATATGGATTTTGCCATTGCTATCCGAACTATGATTCTCAAAAATCAAACAGCCTATGTTCAGGCTGGGGCAGGGATTGTCTACGACTCCATCGCCCAAAACGAATACCAAGAAACCATTAACAAAGCAAAATCTATGACTAGAATTGGAGAACTAAGACCATGATTTTATTAATTGACAACTATGATTCTTTTACTTATAACTTGGCCCAATACATTGGGAATTTTGCAGAAGTTCAGGTCTTGAGAAATGATGATCCCAAGCTGTATGAAGAAGCTGGAAAAGCAGATGGTCTGGTCTTTTCGCCCGGTCCTGGTTGGCCAGTTGATGCTGGTAAGATGGAAGACATGATTCGTGATTTTGCAGGTAAGAAGCCGATTCTTGGAATTTGTTTGGGCCATCAAGCCATCGCAGAAGTCTTTGGCGGTAAGTTAGGTTTGGCTCCAAAAGTCATGCATGGGAAACAGAGCAATATCAGCTTTGAAGCCCCATCTGTTTTGTATCAAGGCATCGAGGATGGCCGTGCGGTTATGCGTTACCACAGTATTTTGATTGAGGAAATGCCAGAAGACTTTGAAGTGACAGCTCGTTCGACTGATGACCAAGCTATTATGGGGATTCAACATAAAACACTTCCAATTTATGGCTTCCAGTACCATCCAGAGAGTATCGGAACGCCAGATGGCTTGTCTTCTATTCGGAATTTTATCGAGAAGGTTGTAAAGTGAGGAAACTAGGATGAAAGAGATTATTGAAAAACTAGCAAAATTTGAAAATTTATCAGGTGTGGAAATGACGGATGTCATTGAGCGTATCGTAACTGGGCGTGTAACGGAGGCGCAGATTGCTTCTCTCCTCTTAGCTCTTAAGATGAAGGGGGAAACACCTGAAGAACGTACAGCCATTGCCCAAGTCATGAGAGGACATGCCCAACACATTCCAACTGAGATTCATGATGCCATGGACAACTGTGGTACAGGTGGGGACAAGTCTTTCAGCTTTAACATTTCGACGACTGCAGCCTTTGTCTTGGCTGGTGGTGGTGTTCACATGGCAAAACACGGTAACCGCTCGATTTCTTCTAAATCTGGTTCTGCAGATGTTCTCGAAGCCTTGGGTATCAACTTAGACCTCAAACCAGCTGAACTAGGTAAGGTATTTGATAAAACTGGAATCGTCTTTCTCTTTGCTAAAAATATGCACCCAGCTATGAAATACATCATGCCAGCTCGTTTGGAATTGGGAATTCCAACGATCATGAACTTGACTGGTCCCCTGATTCACCCAATGGCTTTGGAAACACAGCTTCTTGGAATTAGTCGTCCAGAACTTCTAGAAAGTACAGCTCAGGTTTTGAAAAATATGGGTCGCAAACGTGCCATCGTGGTTGCTGGACCAGAAGGACTGGATGAAGCTGGTTTGAATGGAACAACCAAGATTGCTCTTCTTGAAAATGGCGAAATCACCTTATCAAGCTTTACTCCGGAGGATTTAGGGATGGAGCGCTACGCTATCGAAGATATCCGTGGTGGCAATGCTCAGGAAAATGCAGAAATTTTGCTCAGCGTTCTTAAAAATGAACCAAGTCCATTCTTGGAAACTACAGTTTTAAATGCTGGTCTTGGTTTCTATGCTAATGGTAAGGTTGATAGCATCAAGGAAGGAGTTGCCTTGGCCCGTCAAGTGATTGCTGGTGGCAAGGCCCTTGAAAAACTCAGACTGTTACAGGAGTACCAAAAATGAGTCAGGAATTTTTAGCACGAATTTTGGAGCAGAAGACGCGTGAGGTTGAGCAGATGGAGCTGGAGGAAATCCAGCCCCTGCGCCAGACCTATCGCTTGGCAGAATTTTTGAAGAATCATCAAGACCGTTTACAGGTAATCGCTGAGGTCAAGAAAGCTAGCCCTAGTTTGGGAGATATCAATCTCGATGTGGATATTGTGCAACAGGCCCAGACTTATGAAGCAAACGGAGCAGTGATGATTTCTGTTCTGACAGATGAAGTTTTCTTTAAAGGACATTTGGATTATCTACGGGAAATTTCCAGTCAGGTACAGATTCCGACGCTTAACAAGGACTTTATCATCGATGAAAAGCAAATCATTCGAGCTCGCAATGAAGGTGCAACAGTCATTTTGCTCATTGTGGCAGCCTTGTCCGAAGAACGCCTCAAGGAACTGTATGACTATGCGACAGAGCTTGGTCTGGAAGTCTTGGTGGAAACCCACAATCTAGCTGAACTAGAGGTAGCTCACCGCCTTGGTGCCCAGATTATCGGAGTCAATAACCGCAATTTGACTACCTTTGAAGTTGACTTGCAGACCAGTGTAGATTTGGCTAAACATTTCAAAGATGATTGCTTGTACATTTCTGAATCTGCTATTTTCACAGGGCAGGATGCGGAACGAGTAGCACCATACTTTAACGGAATTTTGGTAGGGACAGCTCTTATGCAGGCAGAAGATGTAGCCCAGAGAATCAAGGAGTTGCAGATTGACAAAGGTTAAAATTTGTGGACTATCGACCAAAGAAGCGGTGGAGACAGCTGTGTCAGCAGGAGCAGATTACATCGGTTTTGTCTTCGCACCTAGTAAAAGACAGGTGACCTTGGATCAGGCTGCTGAGCTGGCAAAGCTTATTCCTGCAGATGTCAAAAAGGTTGGTGTATTTGTTTCACCAAGTTGGGCAGAACTGCTAGAAGCGATTGACAAAGTTGGCTTGGACTTGGTTCAAGTTCACGGTCAGGTGGCAGATGATTTATTTGAGAATTTACCTTGTGCCAGTATTCAGGCTGTGCAGGTGGATGGAGAGGGTCATGTGCCCAATTCTCAGGCAGACTATCTACTCTTTGATGCCCCTGTGGCTGGGAGTGGCCAGACCTTTGACTGGGCTCAACTGGATACGATTGGACTAACTCAGCCTTTCTTTATCGCAGGTGGGCTTAATGAAGACAATGTAGTAAAAGCAATTCAACACTTTACTCCCTATGCAGTAGATGTATCAAGCGGAGTGGAGACAGACGGACAAAAAGATCATGAAAAGATTAGAAGATTTATAGAGAGGGTAAAGCATGGCATATCAGGAACCAAATAAAGATGGATTTTACGGAAAATTCGGTGGACGTTTTGTCCCAGAAACATTGATGACGGCAGTTTTGGAGTTGGAGAAGGCTTATCGTGAAAGTCAGGCAGACCCAAGTTTCCAAGAGGAATTGAACCAACTTTTGCGCCAGTATGTGGGACGTGAAACTCCTCTTTACTACGCAAAAAACTTGACTCAGCATATCGGCGGAGCCAAGATTTATCTCAAACGTGAAGACCTTAACCATACAGGGGCTCACAAGATTAACAATGCCTTGGGACAAGTTCTTCTGGCTAAACGCATGGGTAAAAAGAAAATTATCGCTGAAACTGGTGCTGGTCAGCACGGTGTAGCAACTGCAACAGCTGCGGCCCTCTTTAACATGGAATGTACCATCTATATGGGTGAGGAAGATGTTAAACGCCAAGCCCTCAATGTGTTCCGTATGGAGCTTTTGGGAGCCAAGGTCGAGGCAGTGACAGACGGTTCGCGCGTGCTCAAGGATGCGGTCAATGCAGCACTTCGTTCATGGGTAGCTAATATCGATGATACCCACTATATCCTTGGTTCTGCCTTGGGGCCTCATCCTTTCCCAGAAATCGTTCGTGACTTCCAAAGTGTCATCGGTAGAGAAGCTAAACAACAGTACCGTGACTTAACAGGTCAAGATTTACCAGATGCCCTAGTAGCCTGTGTTGGTGGTGGTTCTAACGCTATCGGTCTCTTCCATCCATTTGTAGAAGATGAGTCAGTAGCTATGTATGGAGCTGAAGCAGCAGGACTTGGTGTGGATACGGAGCATCATGCAGCTACCTTGACCAAGGGTCGTCCTGGTGTTCTTCACGGTTCTCTCATGGATGTGCTCCAAGATGCCCATGGTCAAATTCTTGAAGCCTTCTCTATCTCAGCAGGTTTGGACTATCCTGGTATCGGTCCAGAACATTCTCACTACCACGATATCAAACGTGCCAGCTATGTCCCTGTGACAGACGAAGAAGCCTTGGAAGGATTCCAACTCTTGTCTCGTGTGGAAGGGATTATCCCAGCCTTGGAATCTAGCCACGCTATTGCTTTTGCGGTGAAATTGGCCAAAGAACTTGGACCAGAAAAGTCTATGATTGTCTGCCTATCAGGTCGTGGGGACAAGGATGTGGTTCAAGTCAAAGACCGCTTGGAAGCAGATGCAGCAAAGAAGGGAGAAACTCATGCCTAAGACACTAACAGAAAAATTAAACGCTATTAAAGCAGCTGGAAAAGGAATTTTCGTTCCCTATATCATGGCTGGAGACCATGAGAAAGGTTTGGATGGACTTGGGGAAACGATTCACTTTTTAGAAGATTTAGGTGTTTCGGCCATTGAAGTGGGTATTCCTTTTTCAGATCCTGTCGCAGATGGACCTGTTATCGAAGAAGCTGGTTTGCGTAGTTTAGCCCATGGGACTTCGACACAAGCTTTGGTTGAAACCTTGAAAACTATTGAAACAGAGGTTCCGCTGATCATCATGACCTACTTCAACCCCCTCTTTCAGTACGGTGTGGAGAACTTTGTCAAAGATTTGGAAGATACAGCGGTTAAGGGCTTGATTATTCCAGACCTGCCTCATGAGCATGCCAACTTTGTAGAACCATTTTTGGCAGATACAGACATTGCTTTGATTCCTTTAGTAAGCTTGACAACAGGGATTGAGCGCCAAAAAGAGTTGATCAAGGGAGCAGAAGGCTTCGTCTATGCTGTTGCTATCAACGGGGTGACAGGGAAATCAGGCAATTACCGCGCAGATTTGGACAAGCACTTGGCACAACTTCATCAAGTGGCCGATATCCCAGTCTTGACAGGATTTGGCGTATCTAGTCAAGCTGATGTAGAACGTTTCAATGCGGTGTCAGATGGCGTTATCGTCGGTTCGAAAATTGTAAAAGCTCTCCACCAAGGAGAGCCGATTCAGGACTTTATCACACAAGCAGTAGCTTACCAAAAATAATCACACAAGCAGCAAACAAGAGGAAAGGCACGAAAGGAAGTCTTTCCTTTTTCTTTTGCAGGAGAAAGGCTAGAATTCCCATCGTAGAAGCAAACTGAATCAAGATGAGTAATTCGGTCGCACTAAAGACGAGAGCGCAAGAAGCTAGAAAGAGAAAATCCCCTGCGCCCATGCGAATATTGATAAAATGAGCCACAATTCCAAGGACAAGGAAGAAGACCATGACCAGATTCCAGCCAGATCCGGCCATTAGGATTAGGTGGAAAGTCATCCAGACTAGTAAGGGATATTCCTGATGGCGAAAGTCGTAGATGCCCAAGGTCAAACCAGCGGTGATTAGGACGACTTGCCCCAAGGAAAGCAATTCCCAAGACCAAGCCAGAAAGAGGAGTCCTAAGCCCAATTCAAAAAGGGCATACCAGACAGGATATGTAGCCTTGCAGTAGCGACAGCGAAAGCGATTGAAGACCTGTGAGAGAATCGGAATCAAATCTAAGGGAGGCAAGCGAGTCTGACAGGAATCGCAGTGACTAGCAGGTTGGATAATGGATTGCTCTGGAAAACGGTCAATGACCAAACCAAGAAAGGAAGCGAGAATGCTCCCGACAAGAAAAAAATAAAAATCAATCATACTTATCTATTCGTAAAAAATAGGAGAAGTAGTATAATGGAGAAACATAGATAAGATTGTGAGGCAAAGATGATAATTCGTTTTGAAGAAAAGGTGAGCACAGAAAACGCTCAGCTTGTATGCCAATGGTCCAACTCCCTTGGCAAATCCTTTCAAGAACAATGGATGGGACCAAGGATTCCTTTTCCCTTGACCATTCAAGTTTTGCAAGATTTGGAAGGAATCTTTTCAATCTTTGAAGGACAAGAGTTTGTGGGGCTTATCCAGAAAATCAGGCAAGAAGACAGCAATCTTCATATTGGACGCTTTTTTATCAATCCCCAGAAACAGGGACAAGGCTTAGGTAGGCAGGCTTTAAGGAAATTTGTTAGTTTGATCTTTGAAAATGGAGACATAGGTAGTATTTCTTTAAATGTCCTCGAAGCAAATCAAGCAGCCCAGCACCTTTATCAAAAAGAAGGATTTGAGATCGTTCAAATAGTTGAAGTACCTGTACGAAAATACATTATGAAAAAGGGGAGATAGAAAGTAAAAATCCTTGAAATCAATCTTGACTGCGATGATGAATCTGAATCAGCCCCTCAAAAGAGACTGTATATGAATGAACGTTACCAGTGTTTAAAAACTAAAGAATATCAGGCACTTTTATCTTCCAATGGTAGACAAATTTCCGCTAAACGTAAGATTGATATGAAATCTGTCTTTGGGCAGATAAAGGTTTGCTTGGTTATAAGAGATGTTATCTGAGAGGTAAGCGCCAAGTGAGAATTGACATGGGATTCGTACTCATGGTCAACAACCTGCTGAAATATAATAAGAGAAAGAGGCGAAATTAAAAAGCTAGAGTTCCGCAATTGGAAATCTCTAGCTTTTTGTTTTCTGAGAATCATCTTGACTCAGACTCTTTTGACTAATGTTACTAAAAGATAAAGTAACTTTTAGCCTTATTTATTGTCGCCACTCAACATGTTTTTAACACCTTCGATAGCACCTTCTACAGCGTCTTTGGCATCTTCAGCAACTTCTTTTACTTTAGAAACAACTTTTTCAGCTGTTCCTTCTTTTTCCATTTTTTCATCACCGATGGCTTTCCCAACACCTTCTTTAATAGAACCTTTAGCTTGATTTAATTTTTCTTCTACTGACATGATAATTTCTCCTGTTATATTTATTTTATATTAGTTTACACGAGTTTTTTCGTGTGATACTACACCAGTTGCTGCACCTTTAACAGCTTCTACGCCTTCGCTAACTTTTTCTTGAACAGTTGAGAAACCAGATCCAAGACCAGATTTAGCTTTTTCGAATTGTTCTGAAGCGAATTCTCCTGTTGATTCAGCAACGTCAGATACGCGATCTTGAAGGCTTACTGAGTCTGCTTCATGTTGTTCTTTAGTTTTGATGTCGACAACGTTTACGTTGATTTCAACAACTTCCAAGTCAGTCATTTTAGCAACTTCTGAAGATACGATTTCTCTGATTTCTGAATATAAAGCTGGAACATTTTTTTGGTACTCAGCAATAATGTTTAAGTCAACTGCAACTTGTGTTTTACCAACTTCTACGTTAACACCACTTGTTACGTCATCGCTGTTAACGATTTTTTCTTTAAGATTTGAGAAGAAACCACCGTCGATTCCCAAAAGACCTGAAACGTTTTCTAGTGACAGACCAATGATTTTTTGGATAACTTTATCTTCGTAAGTAAGTTCCCCTTTGATTTCGTGAGCTACAACAGTAGCATCTTTCTTTTCTACGTTAGTGTTAATGTTTTTTTCGTTTGACATATGAAACTCCTTTAATTAAATTAGTAATTTTTATTTATCTATATAGTTTTTTTCGATATATAATCCAGCTGCAACTCCCAGTGCTCCTAAAATCAATACAAATATTGTTTTGAAGAAGCCAAAGGAGACAATCAAACAAGCGAGAAATACGCCTATGAGACCTGCGATTATTGGATATCGATATTGTTTAAGCCATTCCATTTTTACTTCCTTACTTTACACGACTAGCAGTTTTTTTCTTTTGAGCTTTAGGCTGTGGCTGATAGTCTTTTACCAAGACGTCCAATTTCACCTGACGCTCAATACCAAAGAATTGCTTTAATCCATTAGCTATTTCATTTTGAATTAGTTGGCATCTGTCAGCGATGTTGTCCGAAGGAAGAATTTTACCTTCTACATGAACGAAACATTTATTTTTTCGTAAATTTACATGAACAGTTGGGTTCTTGATCAATCCATGATCACTCACCAAACTTCTAACAAAACCTTCGATTGCTGAATTCTTTAATTTCAATGTATCGTTTTTAGTTTCAAGTTGAATTTCCAAATAACGTTTAGGATAAAACAACACAACTAACATCGATAACAAAACTAAAGTTGATAGAGCCACTATCCCCCAGAATATATATCTAGAGAGATAAAATTCAACGAAATGATTCTGTCTCCAGCTAAATAGCTGAATGCCTAGATCACTAACTTGATGATAATCTATCAAAACAGGAAGGAAAATTGTCAAGATTAAAATACAGAAAATAATTAAAAGTATTTTCTTTGTTTTTGACATATACAATCCTTTCGATTTAACATTAAACTATTTTTACCCGTCTAATCTATTTAAAAATAGTTTATTCTACAAGTAATTATTTTTTACCTGTAAAGAATGATACTACAGTAACAACAATTGCTGCTCCTGCAATAGATGGGATCAAAGCCATTCCAGCGATGGATGGGCCCCAACTACCTAAAAGGGATTGTCCTACAGATGACCCGACTAAACCAGCGAATACATTTGCGACGATTCCCATAGAACTACCTTTTTTAGTGATTCTACCTGCTACAAGTCCAATAAGACCTCCAGCAATGATTGACCACAATATTGCTTACCCTCCTTTTTTATTTTAATATCAAAAAATAAATCAATTCCTTTGATTATTGCTATTATATAATTTTGATATAAAATAATCAATTATTTTGATTATTATGTAA
>NZ_JUQO01000181.1 GCF_001074635.1 Streptococcus mitis | reverse complement strand
GTGAGATTGTAGGTAGAGAGGAGGTAAATCAGCTTCAGCAGGTATCTGGAAAATTTGATTTTATAGAGAAGCCTTTTGTTAAAAACTAAATATACTATCAATAAATAGTATTATAGAAGCAACAATAATTATAATTTCACCTATCTGCATCATTCTATTTCGAACTCTAAATATATGTTCTATCAAAAATACTTGGATCACACACATTATAGGAATTAACGTTTTTGAAATTGAAAAATATCCAAATAAATAAACTATAAACAACAAAAATAGAACTATGTTATATTTCTTATTCAAAACATTCCTCCCTATATATTTTTGATTACCAATCTTAATAATTTACAACTACATTCTAACAAACTATAAAAGCGTTTGTCGAATTGAATTTATCAAGCGAGAGACCAACTATCTCATCTTTTTTCTATTTCTGTCAATATGCGTGACAGGTAATTATAATAGCCAAAAATAGCAAGAGCAAGCAGAAGGATAAGAACTCCTACTCCCAAGCTAATGGCAAGGATAGTAGAGAGAGACTGAACCAAGAATAAGCTCCCTATTACAAGGGCCATTAAGATTGCACTATAAATTAAGAGTAAAATTATTGCTACTATACGATTTGAACGGTTCACCAAGTCCGTAATGCTACTCCAATTGGTTGACAGATTTTTCACGTCCTTAAAGTAATTGTGGCAAGAAAGGATGACACTGGCAAGGATCCATGCCACAAGAAGGTAAATCATCGAAAGGATGGGCAAGCCTAGATATAGAGAAAGGCCAAGTAAAGTCAGAACTGGTAAAAAGGACTGGACAGCAAATATAATCCAAAATTTCACTTTCACATAACGAGCAAAGTCAAAGGGTAAACTCTTCAGAAAATCAACATTTTCCCTCTCCAAGGACAAGGCAATTGAATGCAGGCTGGTGATATTGTTATTGACAACTGCTATAAAGAGAGCTATAAAAAACAAGGGTAACCAGTATGGAGGATGAATGTCTGGAACTATCTGAGAATCTCGAATTTTGGAAATCAGACCGATCATCATGAGATAAGGAAGAAAAGCACTTGTAAAAAGCACTGTAATCACGCCAGTTCCCTGTCCCAAGAGGGTGAGGTGGTAGCGTAAAACCATACGGAAAAAGCCCTTTTTATTAGTAGTTGAAATTCTCTCCTTATTGCGACGTTCTTTCTTGACCTTCTCCTCACTGTTAAGCAGAATCACGTCATAAAAATGAGGAAGAACCTTCTTTTTGGTCAGATAAAGCAAGAAGAGAGTTAGTCCTATCCAAGCGAGTAGACCCAGGATGGCTTCTGTCGAAAAAGGAGCCACTGCTATTTTGTAAAAGATATGAAGAGGATAAAGGAGAAATGGAATGTCTCTAACTTTGTCAACAATACTTCCAAAAGTCGACTGTAGAAAGAGGACAAATATTAAAGGTATGAGAACCCCTATCCCAATCATCACATTCGAAAAAATAGACTGATACTTTCTGAAGACCCTAGTCTGAGCCAAGAAATGTACTGCCACTACCATCACTAAAGTAACAGAGACAAATAATAAGGCCAAGGACAGCAGCATCAAAGGCAAGCCCAGCCAAAGAGAAGGAGCTAGCCTAATATAGAGGACTAGAAAATAAGCTAGGATTGGTACAATTCCAGCTAGAGCTGGCAAGAGAACAGACAGTCCTTTAGCAATTATAATCTCTGATTCTTTAAAGGCATAGGGCCTATACGATGCCAAGTCCTTACTCTCATAAAAGACATTGTAAAATGCAGTGAAAGAAGTTGAAAAGGCAAGCACCAGTAAAATAGCAACCATGCTACTAAAAAAACTTGGCATTTCATCAAAAGGAAAACGAAAGGCTATATTTATAAACATTAATAGCATCAAGAGACTAGAAAAAATGTAAGAACTTAGGACTCTAGCGGAAACATTTACTTTTTTCCCAGGATTCTTAGCCTGCTTCTTTCGTAGGTTAGCCAGATTAGCTTCTTGAGATGAATAGAGGATATTGATATCAACTAATTTTTTAATGACCTTGAGACGCATCTGAAACCTCCTCTTTTCTACCAGCAAGGCTAAGGTAGATACTTTCCAAAGACTGGTCTGGGT
>NZ_JUQO01000180.1 GCF_001074635.1 Streptococcus mitis | reverse complement strand
CATATATACGGCAAGGCGAAGCTGACGTGGTTTGAAGAGATTTTCGAAGAGTATTAGTATTTTCTAAATCGTTGGTAACGCTCTTTCAACAATGCTTCTAACGGTTTTTGTGAAAGTAAAGCTAGTTCAGTTTGGAGTTCTTTTTTAACATTCTTAATCAGTTCCTTACTAGAAAGTCCTGCTTCAGAAATCACCTTATCCACCACGTCCATTTCTAACAGTTCATGCGAAGTGATTTTCATCAGTTCTGCCGCTTCCATGGCACGAGTGCCATCCTTCCATAGAATGGAAGCAAAGCCTTCTGGGCTGAGAATGGCATAGATAGAATTTTCCAGCATCCAAACACGGTCCGCAACGGCCAGAGCCAGAGCTCCACCTGAACCACCTTCACCGATAATGATAGCGATAATCGGGACTTTCAGGTCACTCATTTCCATGAGATTGCGAGCAATAGCTTCTCCCTGTCCACGTTCTTCCGCTCCCACACCAGGATAGGCACCTGCTGTATTGATAAAAGTCACAACTGGACGACCAAACTTTTCAGCCTGTTTCATCAACCGTAGGGCCTTGCGGTAGCCTTCTGGATGCGGTTGACCAAAATTCCGCTTGAGGTTATCTTGTAGACTCTTGCCTTTTTGGATACCAACCACTGTTACAGCTTGGTCCCCAAGCCAGCCAATACCACCAACAACTGCACCATCATCACGAAAAGAACGGTCACCATGTAATTGGATAAATTCATCAAAAATGCCTGTCGCAAAGTCTAAGGTTGTCAAGCGACTCTGCTCACGCGCTTCTCTGACTATTTTTGCAATATTCATCTTGGACTCCCTCCGTGCAATCTGACTAGGCTAGCAATCGTATCTGGTAAGTCTCTTCTTTTGACAATAGCATCCACAAAGCCATGTTCCAATAGGAATTCTGCCTTTTGGAAATCCTCAGGCAAGCTTTCACGAACCGTATTTTCAATGACACGACGCCCAGCAAAACCAACCAAGCTCTGTGGTTCAGCCAGAATGATATCTCCTTCCATAGCGAAAGAAGCTGTTACACCACCTGTCGTTGGATCTGTCAAAATGGTCAGGTAAAAGAGACCAGCATTTGAATGGCGTTTAACTGCTGCAGAAATCTTAGCCATTTGCATGAGACTCATGATTCCTTCCTGCATACGGGCTCCACCAGAAGCTGTGAAGAGAACAACTGGCAACTGTTCAACAGTCGCATACTCAAACAAGCGAGTAATTTTTTCCCCTACAACCGTACCCATAGATGCCATGATAAAGTTGGAATCCATAATCCCAAGAGCCACAGTCTGACCTTTTATAAGAGCTGTTCCTGTCACAACGGCTTCATCCAGACCTGTTTTTTCACGCATAGTTGCTAGTTTCTTTTGATAACCAGGGAAATGCAAGGGATCCTTGCTTTCAATCCCTGTAAACAATTCCTTGAAGGTTCCCATATCAATCGTCAAAGCCAAGCGTTCTTGGGCAGAAATACGAAAGGTGTAGCTACAATGTGGACAGATACGCTCACTTCCCAGATCCTTCTGATAGATGGTATGCTTACAACCCGGACACTGGGAGAATAATTCATCTGGAACCTCTGGCTTGGCTTGAGGTTTTTCCCTAACCGAACGATTGGGATTAATTCGAATATACTTATCTTTTTTACTAAATAGAGCCATTGATTCCCCTTTTCGGTTTAAACTCTTGAAGTCATTTTATTCTTTTTCTTGATATTTAGGTAAGAAGGTTTCCATCAAGAAGGAAGTATCGTAATCCCCAGCAATAACATTGCGATCTGAAATGAGGTCAAGCTGGAAATCAGCATTGGTCTGTACCCCTTCAATCTCTAGTTCATAGAGAGCACGTTGCATTTTCATCAAGGCATCAAAACGATTTTCACCGTGAACGATGATTTTAGCAATCATACTGTCATAATAAGGCGGAATGGTATAGCCTGGATAAACCGCTGAATCCACGCGCAAACCGACTCCTCCACTTGGAAGATAGAGATTGGTAATCTTACCTGGACTTGGAGCAAAGTTGAAGGCTGGATTTTCTGCATTGATCCGACACTCGATAGCATGGCCACGTAAGATAATATCTTCTTGCTTAACAGACAGAGGCTGACCTGCCGCAATGCGAATCTGTTCCTTAACGATATCCACACCTGAAACAAACTCTGTTACTGGATGCTCTACCTGAACACGTGTATTCATTTCCATGAAATAGAATTTACCACTGGCTTCATCAAGAAGAAACTCAATGGTCCCTGCATTTTCATAACCAACAGACTCTGCAGCTCGAACAGCAGCAGAACCAATTTCATTGCGTAGCGTTTTGCCGATTGCAATTGAAGGACTTTCTTCCAAAACCTTTTGGTTATTCCGTTGAAGAGAACAATCCCGTTCCCCCAAGTGAATCACATGTCCATGCTCATCTCCTAGAATTTGAACCTCGATGTGACGAGCTGGATAGATAACCCGTTCAATGTACATGGCACCATTGCCATAATTGGCCTTGGCTTCACTAGAGGCAGTTTCAAAGGCTGAAACGAGGTCTTCTGGCTTTTCAACCTTACGAATCCCTTTACCACCACCACCTGCTGAAGCCTTGAGCATAACAGGATAGCCAATTTTTTCAGCAACAATCAAGGCTTCCTCAGAGTTATGCACTTCTCCATCTGAACCTGGAATGACAGGCACACCTGCTTTGATCATCTGAGCACGCGCATTGATCTTATCCCCCATCATATCCATAACATGACCAGATGGACCGATAAACTTGATACCCACCTCTTCACACATAGTTGCAAATTTAGAATTTTCACTGAGAAATCCAAAACCTGGGTGAATGGCTTCTGCCTCAGTCAAGACTGCAGCTGATAAAACCGCATTAATATTGAGATAAGACTCAGTTGCCTTACCAGGACCGATACAAACCGCTTCATCTGCCAAAAGCGTATGAAGGGCTTCCTTATCAACAGTTGAATAAACCGCCACCGTCGCAATCCCCAATTCACGCGCCGCACGGATAATACGAACCGCAATTTCACCACGATTGGCAATTAAAATTTTACGAAACATGGAGAACCTCCTTAGTTCCCTATTGCAAAGGTTAGAGTACCACTGGCTGCAAGCTTACCATCCACTTCAGCCTTCGCTTCAACCACGGCAATGGTACCACGACGTTTTACAAAAGTCGCCGTCATAACCAATTGGTCTCCTGGTACAACTTGCTTCTTGAATTTAACCTTGTCCATACCAGCGTAAAAGACCAGTTTTCCTTTATTTTCAGGTTTTGATAACTCCAAGACACCAGCTGTTTGCGCCAAGGCTTCCATAATCAGAACACCTGGCATGACAGGGTATTGAGGAAAATGACCGTTGAAGAAGGGCTCATTGATGGTCACATTTTTGATAGCAACAATAGTATCCTCGCTCACTTCCAATACACGGTCTACTAGGAGCATAGGATAACGGTGGGGTAGAGCTTCTTTGATTCCTTGAATATCGATCATTTGATACGTACCAATCCTTTGCCAAACTCAACCATTTCTTCGTTAGAAACGAGAATTTCCGTCACCACACCATCCTTAGGTGCTGGAATTTCATTCATGACTTTCATGGCTTCGATAATGACCAGTGTTTGACCTTTTTTGACACTATCACCAACTGTAACGAATGCAGGTTTATCAGGACCAGCAGCCAAGTAAGCCACCCCAACAAGTGGACTCTCTACAACATCTCCCTCAGCAGCTACACTTGTTTCAGCTGGAGCTGGAACCTCTTCTGTTACAGTCTCTGCTGGAGCAGATGTAGGAGCTACTGGACTTGGTGTTGCTAGAAGGGGCGCTGGAGCGACTGGAGGTGTAACTTCAGATACAAGTCTAGCCTCATTCTTGCTAAACTGCAACTCATCCGTCCCATTTTTATAAGAAAATTCTCTCAAACTTGACTGGTCAAATTGGGCCATCAAGTCTTTAATATCGTTTAAATTCATACTTATTTATTCTCCCAACGTTTGAAAGCAAGAACTGCATTGTGGCCACCAAAACCAAAAGTATTTGAAATAGCGTATGGAATTTCTTGCTCCAAGCCTTGTCCATAAACGACATTGGCTTCGATATAATCTGATACTTCACTTGTTCCAGCTGTCATTGGTACAAAGTTATGACGCATAGCCTCGATTGTGACGATAGCTTCTACTGCACCTGCAGCCCCCAGCAAATGTCCTGTGAATGATTTGGTTGATGATACAGGTACTTCCTTACCAAGAACAGCCACGATCGCACCACTTTCTCCTTTTTCATTAGCAGGAGTTGACGTTCCGTGAGCATTGACATAGGCTACTTGCTCTGGAGAAATCTCAGCTTCTTCTAAGGCTAGTTTGATGGCCTTGATAGCTCCCTGACCTTCTGGATGTGGTGAAGTCATGTGGTAGGCATCACAAGTATTTCCGTAACCAACCACTTCAGCAAGGATAGTAGCGCCACGTTTTTCAGCGTGTTCAAGACTTTCAAGAACCAACATCCCAGAACCTTCACCCATGACAAAACCATTACGGTCCTTATCAAATGGAATGGAAGCACGAGTTGGGTCCTCTGTAGTAGAGAGAGCTGTTAGGGCTTGGAAACCAGCAATAGCAAAAGGTGTGATAGAGGCTTCTGAACCACCTACCAACATAACATCTTGGAAACCAAACTTAATTGAGCGGAAGGCATCCCCAATCGCGTCATTTGATGAAGCACAGGCAGTATTGATGGATTTACAAACACCGTTTGCTCCAAAACGCATAGCAACATTTCCTGAAGCCATATTTGGCAAGGCTTTTGGAAGGGTCAATGGTTTCACACGTTTTGGTCCTTTGTCATTTAGGCGAAGCACTTGATCTTCAATTTCCTTGATTCCACCAATACCAGAAGCCACAATAACACCAAAACGATCCTTGTCAAGAGCCTCTACATCCAGATTGGCATGGTTGACAGCCTCTTGGACCGCATACAAGGCATACAAAGAGTAGTTATCAAAACGATTGGTATCTTTCTTTACAAAGTATTTATCAAAAGGAAAATCTTGGATTTCTGCTGCATTATGCACATCAAAGTCACTATGATCAAATTTTGTAATTGGACCAATTCCGATGTTTCCAGTCGTCAAACTATTCCAAAATTCTTCTGGTGTATTTCCGATTGGAGATGTTACTCCATAACCTGTTACTACTACGCGATTTAGTTTCATCTTTTTCACCTCTAGCTTCTGCTACATACTTAAGCCACCATCAATGGCAACCACTTGACCAGTTAGATAATCTTGGCCTGCTAAAAATACTGTCAAATCTGCAACCTGCTCTGCCTGCCCAAATTCTTTCATAGGAATTTGCGCCAGCATAGCATCTTTTACCTTGTCTGATAGAACAGCTGTCATATCGGACTCAATCATTCCAGGTGCAATAGCATTAACCCTGATATTGCGATTGGCCACTTCACGCGCCACAGACTTGGTAAAACCAATCAAGCCAGCCTTAGAAGCAGCATAGTTAGCTTGACCGATATTTCCCATCAAACCAACAACACTAGACATATTAATGATAGCACCTTCTCTGGCTTTCATCATCGGTTTCAAGACTGATTGTGTCATGTTAAAGGCACCAGTCAGATTCACTTTAAGCACTTTTTCAAAATCTGCTTCTGTCATCTTGAGCATCAGGGTATCTTGGGTAATCCCTGCATTGTTGACCAAAACATCTACTGAACCCAGCTCTGCAATAGCTAGATCAACCATACGCTTAGCGTCTGCAAAATCTGACACGTCTCCTGATATAGGAACCACCTTGACACCATAGTTTGAAAACTCAGCGAGCAATTCTTCTGAGATTGCCCCACGACTGTTTAAGACAATGTTGGCTCCTGCTTGAGCAAACTTGTGGGCAATGGCAAGACCAATTCCACGACTCGAACCTGTAATAAAGATATTTTTATTTTTTAGTTGCATTCTTTTCTCCTGTTTCCTCTTGTATTTATGGGAGAAGGGATTACTTGTTTTCTAGCAAGGCTTCTAAACTAGCCTGATCTTCAACAGTGGCTAGTTTAGCTGTCTTATCAATTTTTTTGACAAAGCCTGACAAGACTTTCCCCGGTCCAATCTCGATAAAGTTGGTTACGCCTGCTTCTTGCATAACTGCAATACTTTCATAGAAACGAACTGGCTCCTTGACCTGACGCGTCAAGAGTTTAGCAATGTCTTCTTTTTGCATAACTGCAGCTTCTGTATTGCCGACTAGGGGACAAGTAAAATCTGAAAAACTTACCTGAGCTAGAGTTTCAGCTAGTTTCTGACTAGCAGACTCAAGGAGAGCGGTATGAAAAGGCCCTGAAACCTTGAGAGGAATCAAGCGTTTACCTCCTGCTTCCTGCAATAGTTCAACAGCTCGGTCAACTGCAGTCACTTCTCCACCAATCACGATTTGTGCAGGTGTATTATAGTTGGCTGGGGTAACTACTCCAAGTTCAGAAGCTTTTTGACAGGCTTCCTCAATAACCTCTACTGGTGTATTAAGAACTGCCACCATCTTGCCAGAGCCAGCAGGAGCCGCTTCTTCCATATAGGCTCCACGCTTAGCAACCAAGGCAACCGCATCTTCAAAATCCAAGGCACCGCTGGCCACCAAGGCAGAATACTCTCCAAGGGACAAACCAGCAACCATATCAGGCTGATAGCCTTTTTCTTGTAATAAACGGTAGATAGCAACTGAAGTCGCTAAAATAGCTGGTTGCGTATAGCGGGTCTGATTGAGTTTTTCTTCTTCCCTATCAATGAGATGACGCAAATCATAACCGAGTACCTGACTTGCTTGATCAATCGTTTCTTTGACAATAGGGTAGTGATCATAGAGATCCCGTCCCATACCTAGATACTGGGCACCTTGGCCAGCAAATAAAAAGGCTGTTTTAGTCATTTCTTACAACTCCTGCCCAACGAGAGGCTTCTTCTTGAATTTTCTTAGCTGCTCCGTAATACAAATCTTTTAGGATTTCTTCAACGGTTTCTTCTTTGGAAACAAGGCCTGCGATTTGACCTGCCATAACAGATCCACCATCCACATCACCGTGAACAACTGCTTTGGCTAGGGCACCTGCTCCCATTTGTTCAAAAATTTCTAAATCAGGATTTTCTTGTTTAAAGGCATCTTTTTCAGCTTTTTCAAAATCACGAGTCAACTGATTTTTAATTGCACGAACAGCATGTCCAAAGTGTTGAGCTGAAATCGTAGTATCAATATCTCTAGCTTTTAAAATCTTGGCCTTGTAATTTGGATGAGCATTAGACTCTTTTGCAACGACAAAACGCGTTCCAACCTGAACAGCCTCTGCACCTAGCATAAAGCCAGCCGCAGCACCTTCACCATCCGCAATTCCTCCTGCCGCAATAACAGGAATAGATACAGCAGCAGCAACCTGGCGCACCAAGGTCATAGTTGTTAATTTACCGATATGTCCCCCAGCTTCCATTCCTTCTGCAATAACGGCGTCTGCACCGATTTTTTCCATTCGTTTAGCTAAGGCAACACTTGGTACAACTGGAATAACTGTAATCCCTGCTTCATGGAAGCGTTCCATGTATTTACCAGGATTTCCTGCACCTGTTGTCACTACCTTAACACCTTCCTCGATAACGAGATCTACAATATCTTCCACAAAGGGAGACAAGAGCATGATGTTGACACCAAAGGGTTTATCCGTTAACGATTTGATTTTATCAATATTTGCCTTGACAACTTCTTTAGGGGCATTCCCCCCACCGATAATCCCTAGTCCTCCAGCCTTGGAAACAGCCCCTGCCAAATCACCATCAGCAACCCAGGCCATTCCTCCTTGAAAAATAGGATAATCAATGTTCAATAATTCTGTAATACGTGTTTTCATAGTGCCTCCATCGTTTCTTGCTTACGTAATAGTTCGATACTGTCATAATTTGAAAATCAAACTATTGCCTAAACAAGAGGGAGCGGGTTTCCCTACTCCTTCTATCTTATATTCTGCTTATACTCTTCGAAAATCAAATTCAAACCACGTCAGCGTCACCTTGCCGTACTCAAGTACAGCCTGCGGCTAGCTTCCTAGTTTGCTCTTTG
>NZ_JUQO01000179.1 GCF_001074635.1 Streptococcus mitis | reverse complement strand
CGGTAACGTAGCCATCGCTTATGGATTTAACCGCTACAATCACGATGTGACCATTTTGGCAACCATCATTATCATCTTGATTATCTTTGCAATCCAATTCTTGGGAGACTTCTTGACCAAAAAATTGAGCCATAAATAAAAAAGAGCTAGGCCATCTGTACATCATTCATAGGAGTTGTCGTTATAGTCAAGACTTAAAATTCTCTGTACTAGCTACTATCGATTGTTACTTTTATGAGTAAGAGAGTTAAGAATTGTGGGGAGTCAATATGCAAAATCTGGGAGAAGTTTTTAAAGAATTGAGAAAGAGTCGAAATGTATCTCTACAGGAGGCGACGGGAGGAGAGTTTACTTATTCCATGCTGAGCAAATTTGAGCGTGGAGAAGCAGACTTATCATCTATGAAATTGATTACTGCCTTAGATAACATCCACTCTGATCTGAATGAATTTATGTACTTGGTACGTGGTTTTTCTCAGAAAAAGGCTTTGGCTTTTCAAGAAAATATCTGGGATCTATATGACAGAGAAGGGATTGATTCTCTCCACTCCTTGTATGAAGAGACGACTCAAAAGTATGGATCAAGTGGTGAAACAAGCTATCTTTTACAAATGATTCGTATCAAAAGCCTTCTCGTATTTTTTGATTCAAAAATAAGGGCAACGGATGAAGAACTGACTTTTCTCTATGACTATTTTTTTACTATTGATATCTGGGGAAATTATGAATTGGAACTATTTTCAACGATTTCTACTTTGTTTCCTCTGCCCCTCTATTTTAAATATTCTAGGGAGATGTTGCAAAAGACGGATTTATTAGGCTCTTTACCTAGTAACAAAGTTGGTATTGACACCATTTTAATTAATGGACTCTTTAAAGCGATAGAGGAAAAGGATAAATTAAAAGCAGATTATTTTATCTTTCAGATTGAAAAACGAGAATTGCCAGAATCTCAAGCTTATCTTAAAATCATTTATATGATTGCTAAAGGGTATTATGATACTATTTTTAATGTAAAAAATAAGGGTCTTGAAAAAATCCAGAGAGGCATTACAATCTTACAAGATTTAGAGTATGTAGATGGTGCAAGATACTATGAAAACTATTTTGCAAATCAGCTTTCAAATAAAGATTTGTAATATATTCTCGTTACATCGACTGATGAAAAATAAATAGCCTTGTAGATGGATTGATAATTAGTAGTTTCTAGGCGCTAGAGTTTCTATTTTCAGAAAAAATATATTACAAAAAAGTGGGGAACCCCACTTTTTTTGTTATACTGGTTCCATAAAACAAAGGAGGTAACAGAAATGACAAAATTTGCAATGACTGCATCAAAACATGCAGAACCAGTCAAAGAATTTGTAGCTACTTACAAATGTTCAGTTCATAAAGGATAATGAACTCAGATTGGCAATATTTTATAAGGAGTATAGATTTGTATATCATACTCCTTTATCTATTTGTAAAAAGGTGAACTATGGATAGAATGGACTTCACATACTATAATGATAATTTATATAAATTGGAAGAATTTGGTTTTAAAATTCATATTTCTGCTACTATAAAGAATTATACACAAGTATTTGATATAGTTAGTAAGTTGCTAGAACGAGAAAGAACTATGTATAAATGTTTGTCTGACTTTGATAAAATTTATAAAAATTTTTCAGAAAATGAATCATCTGCAGAATCAGGGAAGTTTATAACTATTTATCCAAAGAATAGAGATCACTGTATAGATTTACTTGAAAAGCTTTATCAAAAAATACCTTGTGATTTCCAAGGTATTTATATACTAAGTGATAGAAAATATAAAAATTCAAATAATATTTTCTACAGATTTGGATGTAATATTGTTAATGAAGAGCATTTAATTGACGGCTTACCTAGTATGTATGGACCAGATGGGGAAGTTTGGCAAGATTATCAAAAATCTTATTTTGACTTACCTAAATGGATTGAAGATATTCAAGAACCTCAAATATTTGAAGATACATACATGTCTAATAATTATGAAATAAATTCAATAATAAAATCTAGTAATGGCGGTAATATCTATTTAGCTAATTCAAAAAAATATAATAGGAAAGTTGTGATAAAGGAATGCCGTAATTTCGTTTTATCATATATAAATGTAGAAAAGAGGGAGTTTAGAGAAAGAGAGTGGGAGTTATCTAAGAAACTAATCAAATATATTCCCAAATCGCTTGAAAATATTAATGAATGGACAAATGGATATTTTATTTATGAATTTATAGACGGCTACACATTAAAAGATTTTGTAGATGATTATAACTTATATTCTTATTCTAGTAGTGACATTATTAAAAATTACTCCAATTTTCTTACTTTATTAAGAATTTTTGAAAAAATAATTGAAGTGGTTGAATATTTTCATAAAGAAAATATTGTGTTGAATGATATTCATTCAGATAATATTCTGATTACAGAAATGTTAGATTTGTATTTTATTGACTTAGAAAACTCATATCAATCATCTGAATCTCCGACAGTAGGTATTTATAATGACATTTGTTTAAAAAAATGGAATTGTATAGAAGGTAAAAAAGCAGATTGTTATAAAGTTGCAAACTTGATGTTATTTTTACTGGGGAGATTACACTTGAGAGAAGAAGAAGCTTTAAAAACTAATAAAGTAAAAGAATTACTTCTTCAAAAAGGAATAGTAACGAACATAGATATTCTAATAAATTATCTATTTAGTGATAATCCAGATATACATACTGCTAAAAAAATATTTTCAAATATATATGCAGAGAGACAGAAAGAAACAAAAATTACGTCCTCAAGTACGGCATTTATACCACTAAGTGACGAAGAATTTCTGAATTTATTAGAGTCAAGATTTGATTTTACAGAAAGTATAGATATAACCTCTGATGAATCGTTGGATATATTTGATAGTTTTAATACTTATGGTTTAAATGGTTTATCGGGATTTTTAATTTTTTTACATAAAATTTCTTTCAGCAGATATACTATAAGTAGAGGTATTGAGATTGTATTATCTAATCTGTTAGACATAGGTGGTAGAAAATTTTTGAAAAATTCTACCACAACAGTTTCTCCTTATTTGTTAGATGGAACATCTGGGGTCATAAGAATGTTGTTATATATTGATCCATTTAAATACAAAGATATTATTTTGGATCTGAGTTCGAGTATATTGGTTGAGTATGCTCAGTTTTCTGGATATTGGATGGGAATGGATGGGTTAGCAGATACTCTGTTAGCAGTTAACAAATATTTTCCTAATAATGAATTTATTGTAGTAGCAAAAGAATTATTAATAACTAGTTCTATTCTAAAGGACGTGGGGTTAAATACAGAAAATCTTATTCCTAGAGTGAAGATTGATAGTTTACTGGATTGCCAAGGAGGTCTGTCATGAAACTATTCTTAAGACATCATTTATTTAGAATACTTACCTTATCGAGGTTTTTAAGCTCAAGTGGAGCTTATATTTATAATCTGGTATTTATCGTTTATGCTGCGAGTCTGCCCTTTAAAAATATAGCTGTATTTATGGCGAATATGATTACGATTTTACCTTTCCTATTTACTTTTTATGTTGGGATTAAGGCTGATCATACTCGGAATAAAGCAGGGACAATTATCTGGGTTGGTTGTGTGCAAAGTCTCCTATTTCTTTTGATTGCTAGTGTGATTCATGATCAGAACTTCGTAACGTTTGCTTTTATCTGTATGGTTAATATCTGTTCGGATATTTTATCAGATTATACAGCAGGCCTTCGTATGCCGATTATCCAGCATAATATTTCGGAAGATAAGCTCTATGAAGCTTATTCCTTTACTCAGTTTGTTTCCTATTTATCAAATCTAGGAGGTCAAGCCTTAGGAGTATGGTTACTCACAACCAGTCATCAAAATTTTTCTTTTGTTGCGATTGTGAATGCTGGCTTCTTTTTACTATCTTCTCTCATGTTGTTCAAAAATAGAAGAGAATTGACGCATTTGTCTGTAACGGTAGAGAATGAGTCGATTAGTTTACTTCAACAAGTTAAGGCAATCTATGCGGACATGGATGATATCTTTAGACAGAGAGAAAGTAAATCATTGTTTAAAATTATTCTTGTCATTTTGGTAATGAATACTTTGGGAGGAGCTGTTGGAGGTATTTATCACTTTTACTTATTAGACCATACTATCTATCATCTCAGCTATGCTCAGGCCCTATTTTTAATTGAATGTGTTAGCTTGGGAGGAGCTATTCTTGGTAGCCTAACTCCCCATGATTATTTTGGAAAATTGTCGTTTTCAAGTTTGCTATCGCTCAATGCAATTCTGTTTGTCTTGCTTGCTACTGCTAATATTTTAGATTTTTCTCCTCTAGTAGGTGTTGTTTGCTTAGCCTTTGTCATGTATTTGATGTCGAAATCAATGCCTAAATTAGATACTCTGTTATTGTCTAATTTGAGTGCGGATGTATTAGCTAGAAGTAATAATCTCTTGAGTATGATTTTTTCTTTAACATTACCTTTAGGGATGTCTGTATTTTCCTTCTTAGCTTTACAAGACATCAGGCTTTGTTGGTGGGTATTTTTGGTAGTGAGTGTGATAGGGTTGATTTTATCACTAGAAAAAAGAAGTTTTTCAGGTAAAAAATGTTAACCTAGGAAAATCAGGCTTACTAGAAGGTCTTCCAGATTTGATCCGCGTGACGACTGTGACCTTGATTTCCCTTGTTGGGGAAACAGCCATGGCTGGTGCGGTTGGAGCTGGTGGTATCGGTAACGTAGCCATCGCTTATGGATTTAAC
>NZ_JUQO01000178.1 GCF_001074635.1 Streptococcus mitis | reverse complement strand
GAGTACGGCAAGGCGACGTTGACGTGGTTTGAATTTGATTTTCGAAGAGTATTACTTGCTATACATCCAGAAACAAACTCGGCAATAGAGAGGAAATTCTAAGTAGTAGGCCTATAGGGTCAAGCAACTTGAAGGATTTTCTATAAGTATGATGTATGACGACAACAGTTTTAAATAAGGGGGAAAACATGTCCATTTTATCCATTAAAAATATTTCAAAGTTTTACACTTTGGACGGTAAACATCAAGAGCAGGCTCTAAGAAATATAAACCTGCAGATTGCAAAAGGTAAAATTACAGCGATTTACGGTCCATCAGGCTGTGGCAAAACCAGTCTACTCAATATCATCAGCGGTTTAGATAGACAATATGAAGGAGATTTAGAGTTTAAAGGGGAATCCCTCCGTGACTTATCAGAGATTGAACTAACTCAATTTCGTAAAGATAAGATTGGATTTGTGTTTCAAAACTTTAACCTCATTCCTCATCAGTCTGTCTTGGACAATGTCAAATTACCTCTCTATGTCAAAGATTTATCTGACAGGGAGATGACAATGATTGCAAAGGAGCAATTAAGTAACTTAGGCATGGAGCCTTTTGTAGCTAAAAATGTTAAACAGCTTTCTGGCGGGCAAAAGCAACGCGTAGCAATCGCGCGTGCACTGGTAAATCAGCCAGATATGATTGTAGCAGATGAGCCAACGGGTTCGCTGGATTCCCAATCCCAAGAAATGGTATTGGAAGTGTTTAAAAAATTAGCCCAAACAGGGAAAACAGTATTGATTGTAACCCATAATCCAGAGGTTGCCGAATATGCAGATGTGATTATCAAAATGAAGGATGGTGAAGTCGTTGAAGAAGTCAAAAAATAAAGGATTATCATTGAAAAATAAATTCAAACTTTCTTTAAATAACTTTATGGAAAGAAAATGGCGTAACCTATTGATTGCACTAGCAACCTCAATCGGTTTTGTAGGAGTCTTAATTTCTTTTGGCTTGGGAAATGCTTTGATTTCGATGATTGATGAAAATACGAATGGAGGTCAAATTCCTTCTCAAGTTCAGATTGCTTTAAACACAAAAAATGTTGGACGAGGCTTTTTGAACCAAGATGATAAGAACTATATCACGGATACAGTTGGAAAAGAAGCTATTAAATATTTGGAGAGTCCTTTTGGGATGACCATGTCAAATATTACTATAGATGGGCAAGAAATGGATCTGAGTCAAACGATGCCTTCTTATGCTCAAGTAGTGAGTCTCTATGAAGATACAAGTATCTCTGTTAGTAGTAATGAGGCGGACAAAGTATTAGCCGGTTCCCTCTATACTGATGCAAATGAACAGGGTTTGACAATTCCAATCAGTTTACTAAAAAATTGGAATGAACAGACAGGAAAAAATCTAACAGCTAGTGATGTTATTGGCAAATCAGTCTCAGCCAGCATTGTAGAAAATACTGCCGAGGCTAGTAAGATTGCTCAATTTCAAACAAAAATTGTACGTGTAATCAATGATGAAGATGACATGGAGGACAGCAACAGTTTCATGTCGTCTCATCAAATGGAAACGATTTTGAAAGAGGCTGGATTTACAAAAGCTGTATCTTATTTTATCTTGGAACTCAAAGATCCATCACAAACAAAAGCGATAACAGAAGAATTGCAGAAAAACAAGAAGTATACTGTTCTTTCTCAACAGAAGGTTCTTGATATTGTGATTACTTTTATTCGTGTCATTCAGGGATTGTTGATTGTACTTTCATCACAAGCTATTGTGGTAGCAGCAGTCATGATTGGTATCATTATTTACATCAATATTATGCAACGTTCTAAGGAAATAGGTGTCATGAAGGCAGTTGGTTATCAAAATCGTGATGTCAAAGGAATTTTTATTTACGAGGCTATCTGGATTGTAGGCATCGCCTTGTTACTGGCCTTTTTGGTTGCACAAGGGGTGGGAAGTTTGGCGAATGCGGTTGTAAATCACTTTTACCCATCCATCACGAAGGTTTTTGAATTAAATCCTCTATCTATTTTAGGAACTCTAGCTTTCGCTCTCTTGCTTGGTTATGTATCAGCTTACTTCCCAGCACGTAAAATTAGTAAAATGGATCCTGTAGAATCGCTACGATATGAATAGTAAGGGATTCCTTGATTTACAGTTTAAAAAAGAAACTAACATAGAAAAACAATGCCCGTACTTGCAATTAAACTTAAATAGTTATATAATAGGTTTGTTGAAAGGTGATTTGTAGTGATTCAAGTTACTCTTTTCACAATAAAAATTTCATGATTTTCATAAGGAGGAAATCACTAATGGTAGTTAAAGTTGGTATTAACGGTTTCGGACGTATCGGTCGTCTTGCTTTCCGTCGTATCCAAAACGTAGAAGGTGTTGAAGTTACTCGTATCAACGACCTTACAGATCCAGTTATGCTTGCACACTTGTTGAAATACGACACAACTCAAGGTCGTTTCGACGGTACTGTTGAAGTTAGAGAAGGTGGATTTGAAGTTAACGGTAAATTCATCAAAGTTTCTGCTGAACGTGATCCAGAACAAATCGACTGGGCTAACGATGGTGTAGAAATCGTTCTTGAAGCTACTGGTTTCTTTGCTAAGAAAGCAGCTGCTGAAAAACACTTGCACGCTGGTGGAGCTAAAAAAGTTGTTATCACTGCTCCTGGTGGAAACGACGTTAAAACAGTTGTATTCAACACTAACCACGACGTTCTTGACGGTACTGAAACAGTTATCTCAGGTGCTTCATGTACTACAAACTGCTTGGCTCCAATGGCTAAAGCTCTTCAAGATAACTTTGGTGTTGTAGAAGGATTGATGACTACTATCCACGCTTACACTGGTGACCAAATGATCCTTGACGGACCACACCGTGGTGGTGACCTTCGCCGTGCTCGCGCTGGTGCTGCAAACATCGTTCCTAACTCAACTGGTGCTGCAAAAGCAATCGGTTTGGTTATCCCTGAATTGAACGGTAAACTTGACGGATCTGCACAACGCGTTCCAACTCCAACTGGATCAGTTACTGAATTGGTAGCAGTTCTTGAAAAGAACGTTACTGTTGATGAAGTGAACGCAGCTATGAAAGCAGCTTCAAACGAATCATACGGTTACACAGAAGATCCAATCGTATCTTCAGATATCGTAGGTATGTCTTACGGTTCATTGTTTGACGCAACTCAAACTAAAGTTCTTGACGTTGACGGTAAACAATTGGTTAAAGTTGTATCATGGTACGACAACGAAATGTCATACACTGCACAACTTGTTCGTACTCTTGAATACTTCGCAAAAATCGCTAAATAATTCATGAGTCGATAAAAAGCAAGACCTCTTGGTCTTGCTTTTCTTATATGGAAAAATGGATGACACAATCATCCATTTTTTTTTAATTCTTTTTCAAAAGTATCTGATAGGGTAGTGAAGCTTAATTTCTCTAGAGTAAGCGGATGGGTAAAGGATAGTCGAAAGGCGTGGAGCATAAGCCGACTTGTTTTTGATTTACTATTATAGAGAGGGTCGCCTAAAATAGGAAAATTATGATGCGAAAGGTGCACACGAATCTGATGGGTTCGCCCGGTCTTTAGTTTGCAACGAACCAAGGAAGTTTTGTTTGGGAATTGCTTTAATCTGCTTACATGCGTTTCAGCATATTGCCCATTTTTTGTATCAACTATTCGTTTTCTGCGGTCATGGCGATCACGCCCGATTTTGTCTTTGAAAACAAGTTCTTTGCTGTTGATATGTCCGTCGATCTGTGCCCAATATTCCCTAGAAATCTCTTTTTTCTCCAATAAGCGATTGAGAATAGGTAGGATAAAAGGATTTTTGGCAAAGAGAACCAAACCACTGGTTTCCATGTCTAGACGATGAACGACATAGCAGGTTTGGCCAACATAGGCACTGACATGGTTAAGAAGGGCGATTTCGCTTGGCTGATTACCATGCGTTTTCATCCCCTCTGGTTTGTTCACAATAATTAAGTGTTGGTCTTGATAAACTTCCTGAATGAGGTTTGGGTTGCCCCAAGGAATTTCTTTTTCGGGATAATCTTCCTCGTCAAAAGTCAATTGGCAAACATCTCCAGGATTTACCGTCTCGTTCCAATGAACTTCTCGCTGATTAATCAAAATGTGTTTCTTGATTCTCAAAAAATGACGGATTTTTCTAGGGATGAGGAGTTGCTCCTCTAGTAATTGCTTTACCGTCATTTGAGGTAGAGAGTCTGGTAATGTAAATGTGAATTTCATACAGATATTGTAACAAAAAAAGCCCTATTTGGATAGGAAATAGCTAAATTCTTGTCTTCCTATGATGAAGATGATAAAATAAACGCATGAAATTAGATAAATTATTCGAGAAATTTCTTTCTCTTTTTAAAAAAGAAACAAGTGAACTAGAGGACTCTGATTCTACTAGCTTACGTCGCTCTCGTAGTGATCGAAAAAAATTAGCCCAAGTGGGTCCAATTAGAAAATTCTGGCGTCGCTATCATCTAACAAAGATTGTCCTTATACTAGGTTTGAGTGCGAGCTTGCTAGTTGGAACCTATTTGTTTGCTGTAGCCAAATCAACCAATGTTAATGATTTGCAAAATGCCTTGAAAACTCGGACTATCATTTTTGACCGTGAAGAAAAGGAGGCTGGTGCCTTGTCTGGTCAAAAGGGAACCTACGTTGAATTGACTGATATCAGTAAAAATTTGCAGAATGCCGTTATTGCGACAGAAGACCGTTCCTTCTATAAAAATGACGGGATTAACTATGGTCGTTTCTTCTTGGCTATTGTCACTGCTGGTCGTTCAGGTGGTGGCTCTACTATTACTCAACAGCTGGCTAAAAATGCCTATCTGTCGCAGGATCAAACTGTTGAGAGAAAAGCGAAAGAATTTTTCTTGGCTTTAGAATTGACTAAAAAATATAGTAAGGATCAGATCCTAACCATGTACCTTAACAATGCTTATTTTGGAAATGGTGTGTGGGGTGTAGAAGATGCGAGTAAGAAATACTTTGGAGTTTCTGCGTCAGAAGTGAGTTTGGATCAAGCTGCGACTCTGGCAGGGATGCTCAAAGGGCCGGAACTGTATAACCCCTTGAATTCTGTAGAGGATTCTACCAATCGTCGCGACACTGTCTTACAAAATATGGTTGCAGCAGGATATATTGATAAAAACCAAGAAACCGAAGCTGCGGAAGTTGATATGAATTCGCAATTGCACGATAAGTATGAAGGGAAAATCTCAGATTACCGCTATCCTTCTTACTTTGATGCGGTTGTTAATGAAGCTGTTTCCAAGTATAATCTAACAGAGGAAGAAATTGTCAATAATGGCTACCGCATTTACACAGAGCTGGACCAAAACTACCAAGCAAATATGCAGGTTGTCTATGAAAATACAGCGCTATTTCCGAGAGCAGAGGATGGAACATTTGCTCAATCAGGAAGTGTAGCTCTCGAACCGAAAACAGGGGGAGTTCGTGGAGTTGTCGGTCAAGTGGCTGACAATGATAAAACTGGATTCCGGAATTTCAACTATGCAACTCAATCAAAACGTAGCCCTGGTTCTACAATTAAGCCTTTAGTTGTTTATACACCAGCAGTTGAGGCAGGTTGGGCTTTGAACAAGCAGTTGGATAACCATACCATGAAGTATGACAACTATAAGGTAGATAACTATGCAGGAATCAAAAAGAGTCGAGAAGTTCCCATGTATCAAGCCTTGGCAGAATCGCTTAATCTACCTGCTGTTGCTACTGTTAATGATTTGGGTGTTGATAAGGCTTTTGAGGCAGGCGAAAAATTTGGACTCAACATGGAAAAGGTAGAACGTGTTCTTGGTGTCGCTTTAGGAAGCGGTGTCGAAACCAATCCTCTGCAAATGGCTCAAGCATATGCTGCCTTTGCAAATGAAGGTTTAATGCCGGAAGCTCATTTTATTAGTAGAATTGAAAATGCTAGTGGTCAGGTTATTGCGAGTCATAAAAATTCACAAAAACGAGTGATTGATAAAGCTGTAGCTGACAAGATGACTAGTATGATGTTGGGGACATTCACCAATGGTACCGGTATTAGTTCATCGCCTGCAGACTATGTCATGGCAGGGAAAACTGGAACAACTGAAGCAGTTTTCAATCCGGAGTACACAAGTGACCAGTGGGTAATTGGCTATACTCCGGATGTAGTGATTAGTCACTGGCTTGGTTTCCCGACCACTGATGAAAATCACTATCTAGCGGGTTCTACATCAAATGGTGCTGCTCATGTCTTTAGAAACATTGCAAATACCATTTTACCTTATACACCAGGAAGCACCTTTACAGTTGAAAATGCTTATAAGCAAAATGGAATTGCACCAGCTAACACAAAAAGACAAGTACAAACCAATGATAATAGCCAGACAGATGATAATTTGTCTGATATTCGAGGACGTGCGCAAAGTCTAGTAGATGAGGCTAGCCGGGCTATCTCAGATGCGAAGATTAAGGAAAAGGCTCAAACAATATGGGATTCGGTAGTCAATCTATTTCGCTAAGATGCTTGTCAAAGCCTAGCTTTCTTGTTATAATAGATAAGATGGAGGCGTTATGGCACTAAAAAAAGCAAGCCTAGCTTGTGCGGTTTGTGGTTCGAGAAACTATTCAATCAAGATTAGTGGAACCCCCAAGCCTACACGACTAGAAGTAAATAAATTTTGTAAGCATTGTGGCAAGTACACTACACACAGAGAAACGAGATAGGAGAGAGCGATGCGTTTTATTGGAGATATTTTTAGACTTCTTAAAGACACAACATGGCCAACTCGCAAGGAAAGCTGGAGAGATTTTCGTTCTATTATGGAATACACAGCTTTCTTTGTAGTAATTATTTACATTTTTGACCAGTTGATTGTTTCAGGTTTGATTCGATTTATTAACATTTTTTAGAAGGCTAGTGGAGTTAATTACACTAGAAATCTTCTATTTATGAAAGGAAATATCATGGATAGTTTTGATAAAGGGTGGTTTGTTTTACAAACTTATTCTGGTTATGAAAATAAGGTAAAAGAAAATCTATTACAACGTGCACAAACCTACAATATGTTGGATAATATTCTACGCGTTGAAATTCCAACACAAACAGTGCAAGTTGAAAAAAATGGAAAGAGAAAAGAAGTAGAAGAAAATCGCTTTCCAGGTTATGTTCTTGTAGAAATGGTCATGACAGATGAAGCTTGGTTTGTTGTTCGAAACACGCCAAATGTTACAGGATTCGTCGGATCTCACGGAAATAGATCAAAACCAACACCATTATTGGAACAAGAAATTCGTGATATCTTGGTTTCTATGGGACAAACTGTACAAGAGTTTGATATCGATGTTGAAGTTGGTCAAACTGTACGTATTATTGATGGTGCTTTTGCAGACTACACTGGTAAGATTACGGAGATTGATAACAATAAAGTGAAGATGATTATCTCTATGTTTGGTAATGACACAGTTGCAGAAGTAAACCTAAACCAAATCGCAGAATTATAACCCAAAGAGAGGCAAGACCTCTCTTTTTTATGCAGTTGAGGAGCTAAAGG
>NZ_JUQO01000177.1 GCF_001074635.1 Streptococcus mitis | reverse complement strand
TGTCATGCAAAAAAATAGAAGATAGGATAGAGAATCACTTTGATGTTCTCAATCTTATCTCCTATTTAAAGAGTTAGATCACTAACTTAATGACATTGAGGTGTAACAATCTTCTCTTTTTTGTTATATTATGTGACTTTCAGTCCGTCTCGCTCCGTTAGGTGCGAGACAAAAAAACCACCCGCTATGCGGGTGCGCGTCGAAGGTTATATCCAAAAAACTCCAAACGCGATACAATAAAGGTGTTCAAGCCAATTGTAAAGCGAAA
>NZ_JUQO01000020.1 GCF_001074635.1 Streptococcus mitis | reverse complement strand
AAAACAGTGTTTTGAGCTGACTTCGTCAGTTCTATCTACAACCTCAAAGCAGTGTTTTGAGCAACCTACGGCTAGCTTCCTAATTTGCTCTTTGATTTTCATTGAGTATATAAAGTGAGAATCTGTTGAGTTGTTGAAACTCAGCAGATTTTTATATGTGAAAGAAATTTCAATTTTTTTCTAAAAATAGCTTGACAGATTAAATTTTTAGGAGTAGAATGTTTACCAGTTAATTAAATAGTTAAGGGGTTATCCATGAAGAAACAAAGTTTATTTTTAGTATTGTTAAGTATCTTTCTTTTGTGTTTAGGTGCTTGTGGTCAAAAAGAAAGCCAGACAGGGAAAGGGATGAAAATTGTGACCAGTTTCTATCCTATCTACGCTATGGTTAAGGAAGTATCTGGTGACTTGAATGATGTTCGAATGATTCAGTCAAGTAGTGGGATTCACTCCTTTGAACCTTCGGCAAATGACATCGCGGCCATCTATGATGCAGATGTCTTTGTTTACCATTCTCATACGCTCGAATCTTGGGCAGGAAGTTTAGATCCCAATCTAAAAAAATCTAAAGTGAAGGTTTTAGAGGCTTCAGAGGGAATGACTTTAGACCGCGTCCCAGGGCTAGAAGATGTGGAAGCAGGGGATGGAGTTGATGAAAAAACGCTCTATGACCCTCACACATGGCTAGATCCTGAAAAAGCTGGCGAAGAAGCTCAGATTATCGCTGATAAACTTTCAGAGGTGGATAGTGAGCATAAAGAAACTTACCAGAAAAATGCGCAAGCCTTTATCAAAAAAGCTCAAGAACTAACTAAGAAATTCCAGCCTAAATTTGAAAAAGCGACTCAGAAGACTTTTGTAACACAACATACAGCCTTTTCTTATCTAGCGAAGAGATTTGGACTTAATCAACTTGGTATTGCAGGCATCTCTCCTGAACAAGAACCAAGTCCACGACAACTAACAGAAATTCAGGAATTTGTTAAAACATATAAGGTTAAAACGATTTTTACAGAAAGTAACGCTTCTTCGAAAGTAGCTGAAACTCTTGTCAAATCAACAGGAGTGGGGCTTAAAACTCTGAATCCTTTAGAGGCAGACCCACAAAATGACAAGACTTATTTAGAAAACCTGGAAGAAAATATGAGTGTTCTAGCAGAAGAATTAAAGTGAGGAAAGAATGAAAATCAATAAAAAATATGTAGCAGGTTCAGTGGCAGTCCTTGCCCTAAGTGTTTGTTCCTATGAACTTGGACGGTACCAAGCTGGTCAAGTTAAGAAAGATTCTAATCGAGTTGCTTATATAGACGGTGATCAGGCTGGTCAAAAGGCAGAAAATTTGACACCAGATGAAGTCAGTAAGAGAGAGGGAATCAACGCCGAACAAATTGTTATCAAGATTACTGATCAAGGTTATGTGACCTCTCATGGAGACCATTATCATTACTATAATGGTAAGGTTCCTTATGACGCTATCATCAGTGAAGAACTCCTCATGAAAGATCCGAATTATCAGTTGAAGGATTCAGACATTGTCAATGAAATCAAGGGTGGCTATGTGATTAAGGTAGACGGAAAATACTATGTTTACCTTAAGGATGCGGCTCATGCGGACAATATTCGGACAAAAGAAGAGATTAAACGTCAGAAGCAGGAACACAGTCATAATCATGGAAGCAGTTCTAACGATCAGGCGGTAGTTGCTGCCAGAGCCCAAGGACGCTATACAACGGATGATGGCTATATCTTCAATGCCTCTGATATCATTGAAGATACAGGTGATGCCTATATCGTTCCTCATGGCAATCACTTCCACTATATTCCTAAGAGTGACTTGTCTGCCAGTGAATTAGCTGCTGCCCAAGCCTTCTTATCTGGAAAAGGTGGCCAATTAAGTACGGTTGAATATCGTTCAAGCAGAGCTGAAACAAGATCTAGTGTAAGAACGAGTCAATCTGAGACACCTCAAAATCCTGCAACAGATTCTGAAAGTCAAAGTGAAGATTTAGCTAATCTCCTTCAAGAATTGTACGCTTTGCCACTTAGCCAACGTCATGTGGAGTCTGATGGCTTAGTATTTGACCCAGCACAGATTACAAAACGTACTGCCAATGGTGTGGCAGTTCCTCATGGAGATCATTTCCATTTCATTCCTTATTCGCAAATGTCTGCTTTGGAAGAAAAATTGGCTCGAAATCTACCAATTGGAGGTCAGCCAGTTCAAAGTCATACTGATAATCCGAAACCAAGCAGTACAGGTAAACCAAGTTCAACCATTAAACCAAACTTTAATCTCAATACGCAAGCACCGAATAGAGGAACTGGAGGAGCTTATACAACAGATGATGGGTATGTATTTAGTCCGACAGATGTGATTGAAGATACAGGTGATGCTTTTATTGTACCTCATGGCAATCATTTCCACTATATACCAAAAGGTGCTTTGTCTGCAGGAGAATTGGCTGCTGCCCAAGCTTATTGGAATGGTAAACAGGGTTCTCATTCTGCTACAAGCTCAAGTAAACCAAGTAGTGATAATGCTAAACCAGCCCAACCAAGTTTGACAGAGACTCCAAACCTGACTGTCACCCCAACTTATCATCAAAATCAAGGGGAAGACATTTCAACACTTTTAAGTGAATTGTATGCCAAACCTTTATCAGAACGTCATGTGGAATCTGATGGATTAGTCTTTGATCCGGCCCAAATTATCAAACGTACAGCTAACGGTGTAGCAGTGCCTCACGGAGATCATTATCACTTTATCCCTTATTCACAAATGTCACCGCTGGAAGAAAAATTGGCTCGTATGATAGCCGTCAAGGGACAAAATGGCAGTGTCTTGCCAAGTGTTACTCCTCTGAAGCCAGCCCCTACTACCAAACCTCTAGCACCAGTGGAAAATAAACCGACAGAATTTGATGTTAACCAGGTTGTTAGAAAAGTTGGCGACGGATATATTGTCGAAGATAAGGGCGCTAGTCGTTATGTTCTAGCTAAAGACTTAGCCAAGGATAAGATTGACGCTATTGAAAATCTCTTGTCTAAGAAAACTCAAGAGACGCATGCCCTAGTTGCGAAGAAAGAAAATGTCGCTCCTCGTGACCAAGAATTTTATGATAAAGCATATAATTTATTGGCCGAGGCTCATAAAGCCTTGTCTGAAAATAAGGGTCGTACTTCTGATTTCCAAGCCTTAGACAAATTAGCAGAACGCTTGAATGATGAATCTTCTAATAAAGGAAAATTAGTAGATGATTTATTGGCATTCCTAGCACCAATTACTCATCCAGAGCGACTTGGCAAACCAAATTCTCAGATTGAGTATACCGAAAATGAAGTCCGCATTGCTCAATTAGCTGATAAGTATACAACGTCGGATGGTTACATTTTTGACGAACATGATATTATCAGTGATGAGGGGGATGCCTATGTAACGCCTCATATGGGTCATAGTCACTGGATTGGAAAAGATAGTCTTTCTGATAAGGAAAAAGCAGCTGCTCAATCTTATACTAAAGAAAAAGGTATCCTACCTCCGTCTCCAGATGCAGACGCTCAAGCAAATCCAACTGGAGATAGTGCAGCGGCCATTTACAATCGTGTGAAAGGTGAAAAACGAATTCCACTCGTTCGACTTCCTTACATGGTTGAGCATACAGTTGAGATAAAAAATGGTAATTTAATCATTCCTCATAAGGATCATTACCACAACATTAAATTTTCTTGGTTTGATGATCACTCATACAAGGCTCCAAATGGTTATACCTTGGAAGATTTGTTTGCGACGATTAAGTACTACGTTGAACATCCTGACGAACGTCCACATTCTAATGATGGATGGGGCAATGCCAGCGAGCATGTCTTAGGTAAGAAAGACCACAGTGAAGATCCAAATAAGAACTTCAAAGCAGATGAAGAGCCAGTAGAGGAAACACCTGCTGAGCCAGAAGTCCCTCAAGTAGAGACTGAAAAAGTAGAAGCCAAACTCAAAGAAGTAGAAGCTTTACTTGCTAAAGTAACAGATGCTAGTCTGAAAGCTAATGCGACAGAAACCCTAGCTGGTTTACGAAATAATCTGAGTCTCCAAACCATGGATAATAATGGCATCATGGCAGAAGCAGAGAAACTACTTGCTTTGTTAAAAGGTAGTGAGTCAGTTACGATGAAACCAGCAGTATAAACTTTATACTATAAATCAAAATGATGTAAGAGTCAGTAGCAATACTGGCTTTTATTTTTTTAAATGACATAAAAATCTTGACAGATAAGTTTAAAAAAGGTAAACTATTTACTGGTTAATTAAATGGTTAAATAACCGGTTTAGAAAAACTGTTTAACCGAGAAAAAGAAGTTAAGAAAAGCTTCATTACTTATTGAAATGAGGGATTTATGAAATTCAGTAAAAAATATATAGCAGCTGGATCAGCTGTTATCGTATCCTTGAGTCTATGTGCATATGCATTGAACCAGCATCGATCGCAGGAAAATAAGGACAATAATCGTGTTTCTTATGTGGATGGTAGCCAATCAAGTCAGAAAAGTGAAAACTTGACACCAGATCAGGTTAGCCAGAAAGAAGGAATTCAGGCTGAGCAAATTGTCATCAAAATTACAGATCAGGGCTATGTGACGTCACACGGTGATCACTATCATTACTATAACGGGAAAGTTCCTTATGATGCCCTCTTTAGTGAAGAACTCTTGATGAAGGATCCAAACTACCAACTTAAGGATGGAGATATTGTCAATGAAGTCAAGGGTGGTTATATCATCAAGGTAGATGGAAAATATTATGTCTACCTGAAAGATGCAGCTCATGCTGATAATGTTCGAACTAAGGATGAAATCAATCGTCAAAAACAAGAACATGTCAAAGATAATGAGAAGGTCAGCTCTGATGTTGCTGTAGCAAGATCTCAGGGGCGCTATACGACAGATGATGGTTATGTCTTTAATCCAGCTGATATTATCGAAGATACGGGTGATGCTTATATCGTTCCTCATGGAGGTCACTATCACTATATTCCAAAAAGTGATTTGTCTGCTAGTGAGTTAGCAGCAGCAAAAGCTCATTTAGCTGGCAAAAATACGCAACCGAGCCAGTTAAGCTATTCTTCAACAGTTAGTGACAATAATACTCAAGTTATAGATCAAGAATCAACTAGCAAGCCAGAAAGCAAAGTTGAAAATCTCCAAAGTCTATTGAAAGAACTCTATGATTCGCCTAGTGACCAACGTTACAGTGAATCAGACGGTCTGGTTTTTGATCCTGCTAAGATTATCAGTCGTACACCAAATGGTGTTGCGATTCCGCATGGTGACCATTATCACTTTATTCCTTACAGCAAGCTCTCTCCTTTAGAAGAAAAGATTGCTAGAATGGTGCCTATCGGTGGAACTGATTCTACGGTCTCTACAAATGAAAAACATCATGAAGTAGCGTCTAGTCTAGGAAGTCTTCCAAGTAATCCATCTATATTGAATAATGCTTCTTCAACGTTAAATAAGGAAATTTCTTCAACATCTGATGGTTATATCTTTAATCCAAAAGATATCGTTGAAGAAACAGCCACAGCTTATATCGTCAGACATGGTGATCATTTCCATTACATTCCTAAGACGAATCAAATTGGTCAACCGAATCTTCCAAACAATGGTCTAACAATACCTTCGCCATCTCTTCCAGTCAATCCTAGTGTTTCACATGAGGAACATGAAGAAGGTGGACACGGCTTTGATGCCAATCGTATTATTGCTGAAGATGAAGCAGGATTTATCATGACTCATGGTGATCATAACCATTACTTCTTCAAGAAAGACTTGACAGCGGACCAAATTAAGGCGGCGCAAGACCACTTGAAAGGGGCAAATACGACAATACCAAGTGCATCTCATGATGATCACGATGAAGAAGAGCATGATCACCATCACGGTGAAGAACACGGCCATGATTTTGATGCCAATCGAATTATCAGTGAAGATGCGGCAGGCTTTGTCATGACCCATGGCGACCACAATCATTATTTCTTTAAGAAAGATTTGACCCCTGAACAAATCAAGGCGGCACAAGATCATTTGAGAGGTAAAACACCAGCAACACCAAGTCCAGCACATGATGACGATGACGATCATGATGAAGATGCACATGGTCATCACCATGACGAACATGGCCATGATTTTGATGCCGATCGTATTATTGCTGAAGATGATCAAGGCTTTGTCATGTCACACGGAGATCACAATCATTACTTCTTCAAGAAAGATTTGACAGCAGAGCAAATTAAGGCAGCGCAAGACCATCTGAAAACACATCATGATGCAGAGCCTGTAAAACCTCTTGCTAAAACGGTAGAGTCTTTCTCAAGAGATGCTAGCGATGAAGAAAAGATTGCTTATATTTCTAAGACCTACGGTGTTCCACTTGAAGCTATTAGAATTTCAAACGGATTCTTTGTCTTTGGAAATCCAGACCAAGCCTACGATCCAACTCATATCCACCCATATGCTGTTCGTAAGGAACATGTTCGTTTGCCACTCCAAACTGGCAATCCAGAACTTGATTTCCTAAACGAACTCTATACCACTGCTTTGCGAGATGGTGTGTCTCCTTATAGCTTACAGGTAGAAAATGGTAGTTTTGTGATTCCTCATGGCGACCACAATCACTACATCAAGGTTCAAACCAAGGGCTATGAAGTAGCTTTGAAAAACAAGATTCCAGCCCTACAATCCAATTATCAACCTGGAGCTTTTGATGAGAAGGCAGTCTTGGAAAAAGTAGATCAACTTCTAGCTGATAGCAGAAGTATCTACAAAGACAAGCCTATCGAACAAAGACAGATTGAGTTAGCCTTAGGTCAGTTTACTGAGAACATGAAGAAACTGGCAACTAACTCTACAGCAGGTTATCTTGCAACCCTTGATCTCTTTGATAAGCAATATATCCATATTGATGAAAGTGTCAAACCTGTTGAAACAAGTGCTTTAGATAAGAAATATCAGGCCTTGATTGATAAAATCAATACTCTGGATACAGACACTTTTGGACTTCCTAAGAAAGACCTTCTCGTTCGACTCCAAGAGGCTAAATTGGCTAAAGATGAGGCTGCTTTAGTAGCGGTTGAATCACAACTTCAAGCTCTTCAAGACTTTAATGATCGAACAGGTGTTACAACTGTAGAATACATCAAGTACTTCTACGAACACGTAAATGACGGTCGTTTGAGTGATGAACTTCGAAACAAAGTAGCTCAGTTGACTTGGACCTTGTATCAATCCCAATCCTTCCTTAAGGCAGCAGAATTGAACAAATTATTCCCAAGTATCTATCAGGCAAAACAAGAAGTGGAAGAAGCTTTGAAAGCTCAGCCAACTACTGCGAAATCAAGTCAGACAGTTCTAGATACTGAAAAAGTTGATAATCAAAGTGCCAAGACAGCTATTTATGGCTTTTTGAAAGAATTGTACGGAGACTTTATGCCTGAAGAGCATATGAATCATGTCAGCAAGGAACAAGTGGAGAGTCTTCTGAGCAAGGCAACTCAACTCTTAGAGCAAATCCAAGAAGAAGGAATCAGACAATCCTTGGCAGAAGAAGTAGAAAATCTCAAAGCTGCTACAAACAAGGCTGATGCAGACTTGGATGAAGTAAACAGTCAGGTAAAAGATGTCTTGACTCGTATCGCTAGCGCTCTTCAACAAGAGAAGGAAAATGCTGAGCAAGATCCTCAGACACTTGTACTCTATCAAAAGCTTTACGATATCCTCATGTCACTTCACGCTTACTTAGAAAACAATAAGGGTTCTGATGAAGACTTTGATAAGGTGGATGCATTACTAGATCAACTTTCTGCTAAGAGCAAAGATAAGGCTGCTTTACTTGAATTGACAAAAGCTATTCTGGTCTTGAATCAAGAAATCAAGTCAAAATCAAGTGCGAGTGAAGAAGCAAGTCCAGCAACAAAACCTGAATCGAATGCTGATAGCACAAGTGCAGAGAATCAACCAATTGCAAGTACAGAAACCGAAGCACCAGTAGCATCTGAATCTAACAGTGATACCGCAAGCGACGAAAGCAAACCAAGCAACACAACAGATTCTAAACCTGCTGAACCAGCTTCAGAAAAGGAAACAACAGAATCTACAATAAGTACTGGAAATCAAGAAAAACCAGCAGAATAAAAAGAAAGGCGAAGTAGCTAAGCTACCTCGTCTTTTTAGTCTTTATAAGATACGATACCAATAATGGTATCAACTGCACGTTCCATGGTCTGAAGGCTGACGTATTCAAAACGTCCGTGCATATTTTCTCCACCCGCAAAGATATTAGGAGTTGGGATTCCCATAAAGGAAATCTTAGAGCCGTCTGTCCCTCCACGGATTGGTTCGATTATAGGAGTGATATCCAAATCTTCCATAACGGCTTTGGCAATGGTAATTGGAGTCATATCTTTTTCAATGACTTCTTTCATATTGTAGTACTGGTCTGTCAAGTTTAGGGTGACACGGTCGCTACCAAGTTCTTGATTCATCTTATCAGCGATAGACTGCATTGCTGCTTTACGCGCTTCAAAGGCATCCTTTTCAAAATCGCGAATGATGTAGCTAGCACTCGCCTCCTCAACACTACCTGTCACATCCATAAGATGGTAGAAACCTTGGTAACCCTCTGTCAGTTCAGGACGGTCAGTTTCAGGGAGTTGATTATGGAAATCAATTGCTAATTGCAGAGCATTTACCATCTGTCCCTTTGCAGTACCAGGGTGGACATTGCGCCCTTGGAAATGCAATTCAGCACCAGCTGCTGAAAAAGTCTCGTATTGAAGTTCACCTAGTGGTCCGCCATCAACAGTGTAGGCAAAATCTACATCAAAATCTTCTGCATCAAATTGATTAGCACCAACACCGATTTCCTCATCTGGACCAAAACCAACACGAATCTCACAGTGTTTGATTTCAGGATGGGCAGTCAGATATTCAATAGCAGTCATAATTTCAGCAATACCAGACTTATCATCGGCACCTAGCAAGGTTGTTCCATCGGTTGTGATGAGAGTTTGTCCTGGATATTTCTCAAGACTCTTGAAGTCGGCTGAATCTAGTTTAAAACCCGAATTTCCAAGTTCAATCACACTACCATCGTAGTTTTCAATCACCTGAGGATTGACTCCTTCGGCATTAAAGTCAGCAGTATCCATGTGGGAGATGAAGCCAATCTTACGTGTTAAAGATGGATCATTGGCTGGTAAGGTCCCAATTGCAAAACCATTTGGTAGATAATAAACATTTTGTAAACCAACACGTTTCATTTCAGGAATAAGAACATTTGTAGCAAAATCTACCTGACTCTGCGTACTTGGAGTAGTAGTAGAGTGTTCATCAGAGCGCGTGTTGACCTTAACGTAGGTTAAGAAGCGGTCCAAGAGATTGGGGTAAGTCATAAAAAACTCCTTTTGAATTCATTTTTTTCCATTGTATCATAGAAAGAAGAGAAAAACAAAAGACTGAAGTTAGGGAAATTCGCTATGTTGGCGTTTACTTATCAACGAATTAATGATAAAATAAACTTGATAAAAATATCACAAGGAAGCGATTATGAAAAAAGCAATTTTAATGATGACTTTCGGTTCGCCAGAAGAGATTACCTTTGAAGGTGTGGCTGATTTTTTCACAAATATTCGTCGCGGAGTGAGACCTCAAGACCACGAGATTCAAACACTCTATGATAATTATGTACTTATTGGAGGTACGCCTCTGCAAAGAATTACCCGTGAAGAGGTTGCCTTGGTAGAAGCTAGGCTAGGAAATGAATATAGTGTCTATTTTGCCAATAAGTTTTCCAGTCCCTTTATTCCAGATGTGATTGGTCAGATGGAAGCAGACGGTATTGAGCAGTGTATTTGCTTGATTTTAGAACCTCATTATTCTTTTTACTCTGTCATGGGTTATGAGAAATTTTTAGAAAGCAAGCAAATTCAATTTTTGGTTATTAAGGACTGGTATCAAGAAGAAGCACTGTTAAACTATTGGGCGGATGAAATTGCTAAGATTTTAAAAGAAGAAGTAAAGCAGGATAGCTTTAAAGTCATCTTTTCAGCCCATAGTGTGCCTATTTTTGCCTTGGATTTTGGTGACCCATATATTGACCAAATTTTCGAAAATAGCAAGCTAGTCGCTGAAAAACTAGGACTGAGTTCAGAACAATATACCAACACTTGGCAGAGTGAAAGTGATATCGGGATTCCATGGATTAAGCCAGATGTTTTGGAGTATCTCAGAGAACAGAAAGAACATCCAGACCATTATATTTTTGTTCCTATCAGCTTCATTAGCGAGCATATTGAAGTCTTGTTTGATAATGATGTGGAATGTTATGACTTATGTCAGGAATTTGGTGTAAACTACCATCGTCCACCAATGCCAAATACAGATTCTCGTTTGATTGATGCCTTGGTTAATACAGTCAGAGCTAATGAGGACAAAGAGTTTAAGGAATTTCTCCCAGAAGAAGAAACCTTTGATGAGTTAGTTCCTTCAGATGAGACTAAAAACATTTTGGCCGAATCTCAAGATTTACAAATGCCAGAATTTGTTAAAAAATTGATTGAGAAAAAAGGTCGTGAAAATGTTAAGATGCCTTATTTGATCAAGAAAATGCTTGAGAAAGCAGGTAAGTTGCCGAAAGAGTAAAGAAAAAGGATTTAGCTTTGTGCTAGATCCTTTTAAACGATTATTTTTTCTCAAGAAGGGCTTTGATTTCTTGAAGTACTTCCAATTCAGTTGGAGCAGCTGGAGCTTCTTCAGCAGCTTCTTCTTTCTTAGTAAGGCTTTGAGCTTTTTCAATACCTTTGATAAGGAAGAAGAGAACAGTACCGATAACTAGGAAGTTGATAACAGCACTCAAGAATTTACCATATGTAACACCATTCCAAGCAAGCTCAGCGATGTTTTGTACTTTCGCAGCTTCCAAGGCTGGATTCAAAATAAGTGGAGTGATGATATCGTTAACAAGTGATGTAACGATTGCACCAAAAGCAGAGGCAATGATCACACCGACAGCAAGGTCAACAACATTACCACGAAGCAAAAATGCTTTAAGATCTTTTAACATTTTCATTTTACCTTTCAAAAATTTTTACTCTTCATTATATATTAATTAAGAAAAGCTTGCAAGATATATGCTCAGAAATTTTATTTTTTAAAA
>NZ_JUQO01000176.1 GCF_001074635.1 Streptococcus mitis | reverse complement strand
AACCTCAAAACAGTGTTTTGAGCAACCTGCGGCTAGCTTCCTAGTTTGCTCTTTAATTTTCATTGAGTATGAAAAGAGGTTGGGATTATAAAATTCCAGCCTTTTTCTGACTAGAAAAGGTACTGGAAATAGCCTAAATAAGTGAGACTACTGAAATGGAATAAAATGTGGTATAATTGATAAGATAGATAGAATCGAGGATATTATGTCATTTACGAAATTTCAATTTAAAAACTATATTAGAGAAGCCTTGGAGGAGTTGAAATTTACAACTCCAACAGAGGTACAAGATAAGTTGATTCCCATTGTCTTGGCAGGCCGGGATTTGGTTGGAGAATCAAAAACAGGTTCGGGTAAGACTCACACTTTCTTGTTACCGATTTTCCAGCAATTAGATGAAGCTAGCGATAGTGTACAAGCAGTGATTACTGCACCGAGTCGTGAGTTGGCTACTCAAATTTACCAAGCAGCGCGTCAGATTGCAGCTCACTCAGATGTCGAAGTTCGTGTGGTTAATTATGTGGGTGGTACGGATAAGGCTCGCCAGATTGAGAAATTGGCAAGCAATCAGCCTCATATTGTTATTGGAACACCAGGCCGTATCTACGACTTGGTTAAATCCGGTGATTTGGCTATTCACAAGGCCAAGACCTTTGTGGTCGATGAGGCAGATATGACCTTGGATATGGGATTCTTGGAAACTGTTGATAAGATTGCTGGTAGCCTTCCAAAAGACCTGCAATTCATGGTCTTCTCAGCGACTATTCCACAAAAGTTGCAACCATTCTTGAAAAAATACTTGTCAAATCCTGTCATGGAGAAAATCAAGACCAAAACGGTCATTTCTGATACCATTGATAATTGGTTGATTTCTACTAAGGGACGTGACAAGAATGCTCAAATTTATCAGTTGACTCAGTTGATGCAACCGTATTTGGCAATGATTTTTGTTAACACTAAAACGCGTGCTGATGAATTGCATTCATATCTGACTGCTCAAGGTTTGAAAGTTGCAAAGATTCATGGAGATATTGCCCCTCGTGAGCGCAAGCGTATCATGAATCAGGTGAAAAATCTGGATTTTGAGTATATTGTCGCAACAGATTTGGCAGCGCGTGGAATTGACATTGAAGGTGTCAGCCATGTTATCAATGATGCCATTCCGCAAGACTTGTCCTTCTTTGTACACCGTGTTGGTCGTACTGGACGCAATGGCCTACCAGGTACAGCTATTACTCTTTACCAGCCAAGCGATGATTCGGATATCCGTGAGTTGGAGAAATTGGGAATCAAGTTTACTCCTAAGATGGTCAAAGACGGGGAATTTCAAGATACCTATGACCGTGATCGTCGTGCCAACCGTGAGAAAAAACAAGATAAACTTGATATCGAAATGATTGGTTTGGTTAAAAAGAAAAAGAAAAAAGTCAAACCGGGTTATAAGAAGAAAATTCAATGGGCGGTTGATGAAAAGCGCCGCAAAACCAAGCGTGCTGAAAATCGCGCTCGCGGTCGTGCAGAGCGTAAAGCTAAACGCCAAACATTTTAATAGTAATTGTTGGAGTACTGAGCTCCAACTTTTTTTATTTATGAGAACGAACTATCGGTAAATTCCCAAACTAACTTCCAGTTTCCCCCAACCTAGCTTTTAGTATGAGAAAAACGCGTGAAATCAGTGGGAATTCGTCTGAGACTAACTTCCACTTTGACCATCCAAGTGGAAGTTACTTTGAGAAGTTAGCAACGAACTATCTATACAGAAACACTACATTATAGACTGCAAATTGCGCCTAAAAATGGTATAATGGTAAAGTTATATAGTCCCGATAAGATGGTAGGTATTCAGCACTAAGAAATTTCCTATCAGTACTTTGTAACTCTATAACACTATTTTTAAGGGGGGACATTTTTATGTCAGAACGTAAATTATTCACGTCTGAATCTGTATCTGAGGGGCATCCAGATAAGATTGCAGACCAAATTTCAGATGCGATTTTGGATGCTATTTTAGCCAAGGATCCAGAGGCGCACGTTGCTGCTGAGACAGCTGTATATACTGGTTCCGTCCATGTTTTTGGTGAAATATCTACAAATGACTATGTGGATATTAACCGTGTGGTTCGTGATACCATTGCAGAGATTGGCTATACCAATACAGAATATGGATTTTCTGCTGAGACAGTGGGAGTCCATCCGTCACTTGTTGAGCAGTCACCGGATATCGCCCAAGGTGTTAACGAAGCCTTGGAGGTCCGTGGGAATGCAGACCAAGATCCACTTGACTTGATTGGTGCTGGTGACCAAGGGCTCATGTTTGGATTTGCAGTGGATGAAACAGAAGAGCTCATGCCATTGCCAATCTCACTCAGTCATAAATTGGTTCGTCGTCTGGCAGAACTTCGTAAGTCTGGGGAAATTAGCTATCTTCGCCCAGATGCAAAATCACAAGTTACGGTTGAGTATGATGAAAATGACCGTCCAGTACGTGTGGACACAGTTGTTATTTCAACTCAGCACGATCCAGAAGTCAGCAACGAACAAATTCACAATGATGTCATTAGCAAGGTTATCAAAGAGGTTATTCCAGCCTCTTACTTGGATGAGCAAACAAAATTCTTCATCAATCCAACTGGTCGCTTTGTAATCGGTGGACCTCAAGGAGACTCAGGCTTGACTGGTCGTAAGATTATCGTGGATACCTATGGTGGCTACTCTCGTCACGGTGGTGGTGCCTTCTCTGGTAAAGATGCGACTAAGGTGGACCGTTCAGCCTCTTATGCGGCTCGTTATATTGCCAAGAATATCGTTGCAGCGGGTCTTGCTAAGAAGGCGGAAGTACAATTGGCTTACGCTATCGGTGTTGCGCAGCCTGTCTCTGTTCGTATCGATACCTTCGGTACAGGAAGAGTAGCTGAAGGTAAGCTTGAAAAAGCAGCCCGTCAAATCTTTGACCTTCGCCCTGCAGGGATTATCCAAATGCTGGACCTTAAGCGTCCAATTTACCGTCAAACAGCGGCTTATGGACACATGGGACGTACAGATATTGATCTTCCATGGGAACGCTTGGATAAGGTAGATGCTTTGAAAGAAGCAGTTAAATAAAATCTAAAGAGGGGGACTTCCCCTCTTTTTTAATATACTATTTCCTCCCAAATCATTGAAATTATAGCTTGAATTTGATATGATGGTCTTATGGATAAAAGTAGAGCAAATCGTGAGAATCACGATAAGATAAGAATGAGTTTAATAGCCCTAGTAGCTATCTTCTCAGTAAGTATTTGTGTCCTTGGTTCAATGATTGGATACAAAATATACACAAAACAAAGTTTTGAACAAAAGATTGAATCGCTCAAAAAAGAGAAAGATGATCAATTGGGTGAGGGAAATCAGAAGGATCATTTTCGCAAGGGAAAAGCCGAAGTAATTGCATATTATCCTCTCCAAGGGGAGCAAGTGATTTCGTCTATAAAGGGAATTATGACACAGGATATTAAAGACAATCTAGAGGATAAGGAAAATCTGGTTTTTTATTATACGGAGAAACAGGATTCGACTTTAAAAGGGATTGTCAACCGAAGTGTGATAAAACAAGTCTATGATTTAACTTCGTCAAAAGTTGAAGAGACTGAAAAAACTAGTCTAGCAAAAGTGCATTTGACAGAAGATGGTAAAACTTTTACCCTTGATCAACTATTTTCAGATGCTAGTAAGGCTAAAGAGAAGCTGTTAAAAGAACTGACTTCTTTCTTACAAGATAAGAAATTGGAACAAGAAAAGATTGATCAGATTGTTAAAGGTTTGTCTGACCAAGACTTGTCTGCATGGAATTTTGATTATAAGGATAGCCAAATTCTTATTTATCCGAGTCAGCCTGTTGAAAATCTGGATGAGATTGCCTTGCCAGTATCTAGTTTCTTTGAAGTTATTCAGTCCTCATATTTGCTAGATAAGGATGCGGAACTTTATAAAGCTTATTTTGAAAAGAAAAATCGTAAAGTAGTGGCCTTGACTTTTGATGATGGACCAAATCCTGCGACGACAAATCAAGCATTAGATACACTTTCTAAGTATGGTATTAAGGCGACTTTCTTTGTTTTAGGTAAGAATGTTTCTGGCAATGAAGAGATTTTGAAACGTATGAAAGCAGATGGTCATGTCATTGGAAACCATAGTTGGAGCCATCCAGTTCTTTCAAAACTTTCGCTTGATGACGCTAAAAAACAAATAACTGATACTGAGGATGCGCTAACTAAGGTGCTGGGTTCTAGCTCTAAACTTATGCGTCCCCCTTATGGAGCCATTACAGACGACATTCGCAAAAGCTTAGATTTGAGCTTTATTATGTGGGATGTAGATAGTCTGGACTGGAAGAGTAAAAATGAAGCATCTATTTTGACAGAAATTCAGCGTGAAGTCAAGAATGGTTCTATTATTCTTATGCATGATATCCATGCTGAGACGGTAAATGCTCTACCAAAGGTTATTGACTATTTGAAAGGGCAAGGTTATGACTTTGTGACAATTCCAGATTTGTTAGATACTCGTCTTAAACCTCACCAGCTCTATTACGACCGTGACCAATAATACACAAAATCTAAAGAGATAAGTTTTCTTTGAGAATTTGTTTCTTTGGATTTTCTTCTCATAGAAAGGAAAAATAATGAAATCTTATATTTTAAATAATGGTGTTACGATTCCAGTACTGGGATTTGGAACCTGGAAAGCTGAAAATGGAGAGATTGCCTATCAAGCTGTACTAGAGGCTTTAAAGGCAGGCTATCGCCATATAGATACGGCAGCTATTTATAAAAATGAAGAAAGCGTTGGTCGTGCCATTCAAGATAGTGGCGTTCCGCGTGAGGAAATTTTTGTAACCAGCAAACTCTGGAATACAAATCACAACTATGAGCAAACTCGTCAGGCTTTTGAAGAGTCTTTAAAGAAGCTGGGCTTGGAATATTTGGATTTGTATTTGATTCATTGGCCAAATCCAAAACCGCTCAGAGAAAATAACCACTGGAAAATCCGAAATTCAGAAGTTTGGAGAGCTATGGAAGACCTATATCAAGAAGGCAAAATCCGTGCTATTGGAGTTAGTAATTTCCTTCCCCATCATTTGGATGCCTTGCTTGAAACAGCAACTATCGTTCCAGCGGTCAATCAAGTTCGCTTGGCTCCAGGTGTGTATCAAGAGGAAGTCGTAGATTACTGTCGAGAAAAAGGAATTTTATTGGAAGCTTGGGGACCTTTTGGTCAGGGAGAACTGTTTGATAGCAAGCAAGTGCAAGAAATCGCAGCAAATCATGGAAAGTCTGTTGCTCAGATAGCCTTGGCATGGAGCTTAGCAGAAGGATTTTTACCGCTTCCGAAATCTGTCACAGCGTCTCGTATTCAGGCTAATCTTGATTGTTTTGAAATTGAACTGAATCATGAGGAACGTGAAACCTTAAAAGTGATTGCTGTTCAGTCTGGTGCTCCACGAGTTGATGATATGGATTTCTAGAAAATCATAAAAAGAATTGTACATTACTCCAATTTTTGATATAATAGTCAACAGGAAAGAAAGTCTTATGGCGTTCTTCAAGCGAGCTTGGGATAGTGGGAGCCAAGTAGGACAAAATAAAGAACTGGCGCTTTCTGTAGTATTTTCAAAGATAATGAAGTAATAAATTAGGGTGGAACCGCGTTTCTGACGCCCCTAGTCGCAAGGCTTGGGTGTTGAAATTCGGTTCTTTTTGATTTTGTCTAATACCTAAGTAGAAAGGAGCATAATGCTTAAAGGATCTTGTTTATGTAAAGCAGTGACCTACACTCTAGATGAGGAATTATCGGAATTAGTTTTTTGTTATTGCTCATTTTGTCGGAAAGCAACTGCGTCTGCTTATACAGTGAATGCCAAAGTTAGCAGTAAAAATATGATATTGTATGGAGAAGAGAATTTGGTTACCTATAGTTCATCTCCAGGGAAACAACGCTATTACTGCCAGAACTGTCATAGTCAAATTTTCACTGTTCAAGAAAATATACCAGAAGTCTGTGCTTTGAAATTAGGTACAATAGATGAATGCGATCAGAATTTACAAACTGTTCCTAAACGTCATATTTTTCAGGACCCAGCCTTTTCTTGGTTGCTTGATAAATAAATCTAAGAAGATAATATAAATTAAAGGAGTAAACAATGTCTAAGAAATTAACATTTCAAGAAATTATTTTGACTTTGCAACAATTTTGGAATGACCAAGGTTGTATGCTTATGCAGGCTTATGATAATGAAAAAGGTGCGGGGACAATGAGTCCTTACACTTTCCTTCGTGCTATCGGACCTGAGCCATGGAATGCGGCTTATGTAGAGCCATCACGTCGTCCTGCTGACGGTCGTTACGGAGAAAATCCTAACCGTCTTTACCAACACCACCAATTCCAGGTGGTCATGAAGCCATCTCCATCAAACATCCAAGAACTTTACCTTGAGTCTCTGGAAAAATTGGGTATCAATCCTTTGGAGCACGATATTCGTTTCGTTGAAGACAACTGGGAAAATCCTTCTACTGGTTCAGCTGGTCTTGGTTGGGAAGTTTGGCTTGACGGAATGGAAATTACTCAGTTCACTTATTTCCAACAAGTCGGTGGATTGGCAACTGGCCCTGTGACTGCGGAAGTTACCTATGGTTTGGAGCGTTTAGCTTCTTACATCCAAGAGGTTGATTCTGTCTATGATATCGAGTGGGCTGATGGTGTAAAATATGGAGAAATCTTTATCCAGCCTGAGTACGAACACTCAAAATATTCATTTGAAATTTCAGATCAAGAAATGTTGCTGGAAAACTTTGATAAGTTTGAAAAAGAAGCTGGTCGTGCCTTGGAAGAAGGATTGGTGCACCCTGCCTATGACTATGTTCTCAAATGTTCACACACCTTTAACCTGCTTGATGCGCGTGGTGCCGTATCCGTAACCGAGCGTGCAGGCTATATCGCTCGTATTCGTAACCTAGCCCGTGTCGTAGCCAAAACCTTTGTCGCAGAACGCAAACGCCTAGGCTACCCACTTTTGGATGAAGCAACACGAGCTAAACTCTTAGCAGAAGACGCGGAATAAAGAAAGTGACAAATTACGAAAATGGGCTAACAGTGTGAGCCCTGAACCAGTTGCCGCAGTGATGAAGGTATCCTTAGTGAAGCTAAGGATACTAGGCAAAATTGGAGACTTTTGACTCCAATTTTAGCAATGAAACAACGAAGTTGGTTGCTTGCGTGCCAATCACATAAGGCAAGCTGGAAAATAAAAAGATACTTTTCGGAGAAAAAACATGACAAAAAACTTATTAGTAGAACTCGGTCTTGAAGAATTACCAGCCTATGTTGTCACACCAAGTGAAAAACAACTAGGCGAAAAAATGGCAGCCTTCCTCAAGGAAAACCGCCTGTCTTTTGAAGCTATTCAGACCTTCTCAACACCACGTCGTTTGGCTGTTCGTGTGACTGGTTTATCAGACAAACAGGCTGATTTGACAGAAGATTTCAAGGGTCCAGCAAAGAAAATTGCCTTGGATAGCGATGGAAACTTCACCAAAGCAGCTCAAGGATTTGTCCGTGGAAAAGGCTTGACTGTTGAAGATATCGAATTCCGTGAAATCAAGGGTGAAGAGTATGTCTATGTCACTAAGGAAGAAGTTGGTCAAGCAGTTGAAGCAATTGTTCCTGGTGTTGTAGATGTTTTGAAGTCATTGACTTTCCCTGTCAGCATGCACTGGGCTAACAACACTTTTGAATACATTCGTCCTGTTCACACTTTAAC
>NZ_JUQO01000019.1 GCF_001074635.1 Streptococcus mitis | reverse complement strand
GTTGGCACAGGACTATGCCTTGGAAACTGCTAGGGCTGAAGGTCTTGAACAAGGACTAGAACGTGGTCTTGAACGTGGTCGTGCAGAAGGTATTGAACAAGGTTTAGAACGTGGGAAACTTTTTGCCTTTCTGGATATGGTCCGTCAAGGTCTTCTGACTGCCGAGATAGCAAGTCAGCAATTAGGTATGTCAGTCGCTGAGTTTGAGGCCTTGTTGTAAGACCATTACCAATACTAGTCAAGATGGCGTTCTTGGAATTAAGAAAATACAGAGAAACCAGCAAAGACGAGGTTCGCAAGCCGTGGTTGGAGTTTTTCGGGAATAAACCCTTTACCCAGCAACCTGAGCGAGCCATCAGCCAAGCATACCAACTGCTGGACTATAAGAGCTGGTCCGAGGAGGACAGGAAAATGTTTAGTCAA
>NZ_JUQO01000175.1 GCF_001074635.1 Streptococcus mitis | reverse complement strand
CTCTTAAAAATCCATTTATTATTTTCCAAGAAAAATGGAAATCAAATCATAATCTTCCAATTAAATTTTCAATGGAGGATTATGCTATTCGTAGATTATCAATTATTGAAAAATTACTACTGTTACTAGATAAAATTGATAGTGAACTCCCAAAGTAAAAAATTGTTAAAGTTTTATACAATAATGAAATCTAAAATATATAATAAAAATTAGAATTTAGGTGTAAAAATATCTCTGGATAAAACTTTTATTTAGAGATATTTTTATATAAAATTTTTTATAAGGAAAAAGTTAGTCAAAAGACTTTATCTGAATCTAAATTCGGATAAGGTTTTTTATTAGCCTTGATTCTTTCATACACTTCATAGCTAAATTGGAGCAATAATTTATGATAATTTTTATCCTTACTATTATTACTTGTATTTATGGCTTGTTTATGTCGTTCAATATGAGAAAGAGCTCTTCTCAAATTTTCTTCTTTTAATTTGTTCATATTTATATTATAAACTGAAGACAGCTAATTTTGATATTTTTCTCTGAACTGTACGATTTTGCGCCTGAAATGTAGGAATCACCTTTTATTATGGTGTGATAAAACTTACAAGTCCTTTTTGTTATTCTTGACCTAGTTTTTATAGAAAGAAGGTCTAAGATGTTAAATAAAGTCAAAACTAAAGCCTTAATTAGTGTCGGAGCAGTGGCTGCAACTAGCTTTATTCTCATGATGGGATATACTGCTGGTCAACATTCTACTGCTAAACAAAGTCGCAAAGAAATCGAATTGGCTGCAGCTAAACTTGTAGAGGACAAACAAGCAGAAGATAAAGCAAGTATTTTGTCATCGGATACTGTAAAAGAATTTTTGACTCAGTACTATACGAAAGAAAAGCTCGGAGAAAATAATACACGTATTCAACCTTATATGACTGAATCGGCTTATTCTCAAGAATTGTCAAGTCAAAATGATGCCATGAACCAAGTGTATAAGGACTATATTTTGGATTATCATTTTGAAAAAGCAGATATCTTTGTCAATCAGACTACGAATCAAGCCATTGCCATGGTCTCTTATAATGTAACCTATGTATCTGATTTAAAGAATGCCAACCAATCAAAGACCAATCAGACAGAAACCAGAACGGTTAAGTTGTCTTATTCGAAACTACCAGGTAAGTTATTGGTCAATCAAGTACAGGTTTGGAAATCTGGGTTAGATGATTTGGATAAGGCCACTCCCAAAACTTTGGAAGAATCCTCATCTGTTCCATCACTGCCAAATACTACAACAAAATGATGATATTGCATGGAAATAGAAGAATGTAAGCAAATTTCAATTCTTGATGTAGCCAATCGTTTGGGGATCTCCTTTAAACAAGTTTCGAGCAGTGTCTATGAACATCCTGAACACGATTCATTTCGGATTTTTTCAACTACCAATACTTTTAAATGGTTTTCAAGAGAAATTCAAGGTGATGTCATTGATTTTGTTCGACTTGTTAAGGGAATTTCCTTTAAAGAAGCTCTAGCCTTTCTTTCTGAAGAACCTTTTCAAAAAGAAGCTGTTCAAGAAAAAAGAGAGAGACCATTTTATTATCCTTTAAAGAGAGTAGAAGATTCTAACTGTAGTCTGGCCAGATATTACTTAACAAAATGTAGAGGAATCTCAGAAGAAATCATAGAAAAGATGATTCAACAAGGTTTGATAGCACAAGCCAGCTGGAAAACAAATGAAACAGTTGAACCTGTTATTGTTTTTAAAAGCTTTAATCATCGTCACAAGCTGCAGGCAGCAAGCCTACAAGGGATTTATAAGAATCACTCTCTTCCTAGAGAGAGGCTGAAAACGATTCTAAAAGGAAGCCATGGATATATTGGAATATCCTTTGATATTGGTAAACCAAAT
>NZ_JUQO01000174.1 GCF_001074635.1 Streptococcus mitis | reverse complement strand
AGTGTCAAAAAAGACCCCAAGCTTATTTGGTCGTGAGCTTGGGGTCTTTTCTAGTCCATGATATAGAACTAATCCTTAATTCCTCTCCATTATCCCACAGTTCACAAAATTTGTCAAAACTTTACATCCTCTTTAACCACTGTACGACAAAACGTTCAAGGTTAAGCGAAAGTTATCGAAAAATGATTTTTAGAATAGTTCCCAAAAGCCTGAATTAGAGCCAAAAAACTCCACCTGATTGGGTGGAGTTAAGGGAGATTATTATGAAAAAGAAAAGTTTAGGATTTTATTAAATAAAGTTAGGAGGTCTTTATTTAATAACTATATGATACATGACGAAGCTTAAAACTAGCTTAACTTTTCTCATATTTTACTATTTTACAAAAAAATTCTATCACCATCACCTACCCACGAAAAAAGCCACCTGATTGGGTGACTTCATTAGGAGATTATGATGAAAAAAAGTTTTAGGATTTCATTAAATAAAGTTAGGAGGTCTTTATTTAATGACTATATGATACTAGACCATCCTTAAACTTTGCTTAAGAAAAAACAAGTTTTATTATTTTTCTCGATTCGCCCAAGTCATTCCTATACAATCATAGGTGGATAAGACTTCAAAACCCATAGAACGATAAAATCCCACGTTTTTTTCTGTCTCTTCTGTCACCAGCTGGACTTGATAGGCATCTTTGTAATCTTTTAAAGCCTCTTTCATTAGGGCACTACCAAGCCCTTGGCGCTGATAGCTAGGCAAAACAATCAAATCCTGTACAAAAACTGATGAAAATCCATCTCCAACCAAACGAATCAAGCCCACCACAGCATCGCCATCAAGCGCCATATAAACCGCTAATGAATGAGATAAGGCCTGCTCCAGCATCTGAGTTTGATGGGTATAGTTTGTCCAACCGACAGCCTGATAGAGATGCAAAACATCCTCTAGCTTGACAATTTCTTGCTTTTTAATAGTAATCATCTCAACACCTCTTAGAGTTCTCTCAAGCTCTTGTACTGCCGTCCATTTTTATCAAAATTTTCAGGACGCAACCATGTTTCCAAGCGAGCTTTGACTTGAGGCCAGTCCTTATCAATCATAGACAACCAATCCGTATCCCTCGTCCGTCCCTTATAAACCACTGCCTGACGGAAGGTTCCTTCATAAATAAAGCCCAAACGTTCCGCTGCTCGTCTGGATGGCAGATTTAAGGCATCGCATTTCCATTCATAGCGACGATAGTTAAGCTCTTCAAAGACATAGCGAGCCAAAAGATACTGAGCTTCTGTTCCTATCCGTGTCCCCCTGAGCTCTGGAGAAAAAGTGACAGTTCCCACTTCTATTACTCGGTTATTCTGGTCAATGCGCATGAGAGAAAAAGTTCCCAAAGCCTTACCAGTTGCCTTGTCTATGATTGCATAGTAAAAACGGTCCTTACGAGCCAACATCTGATTTAAAAGAGTAACCAGTTCCTCTTTGTCTGCCACTGGTTCCTGAAAGAGGTAGGTCCACATTTCCCGAGGCGTATCAGGGCCATAAACAGCTAATAAATCCTCCGCATGCTTTTCCACTGAAAGAGCCTCTATTCGAGCATAACGCCCTTCTAAGAAATCAATAGAAGGCAGTGCACCGGGTGTATAACCTTCTATTGACTCCCCAATTATCTGACCATATTCATTTACTGGCATAGCATTCTCCTTGTTTCACTTATTGAATATAGTATAACATATCTCAATGAAAATTTTAGGAAACACTTGGTTTTCTATTCAATAATGCAAACTCCTCTTATAAAAATCATCCATCCACTTTATAGAGGAATAATCAAATATGGGAACGAGTGAGTTAATTCCCTTTATGCTTCTCTCTATTTTTTACTGTTTGTATTCAAATTTCTCTTGTTTTAGTGTTTGCTTTTGTAGACTGGACTACCAACCAGAACTGTGTTTTTATCTTAGTTGGGACTATTATAGTACGGTTCAGCACTATCTACAAATTCTTCAGATGTGTATCAAAAAAATTTATCGTAGCAAACCAAGAGTCTACACTTTCTTTCATTAATAAGCGCCAATCTTTTCTATAACGATGATTCGGTTGATAAGCAATCGTCAACATATGCCCTGTTTCATGGTATTTTTTAAACAAAATGGATTCCCCTTTATAATGTGAAATGATATCATCTATCGCGGATGATGCATTCCATATTTCATCAACATCGCTTCCTAGTAATAATAAAGGAGAGGAAATTTTACTCACATCAATCTGAGCCCTACTATCTTCAGGAATATGTTTTCCAAAAAACTTGTTTAACAAATAATTTCCTAACTGAAATTTTTGATACGGAAGTTCTTTTTGTAAATATGTCCAAGAAGATGAATGAGAGTTGAGTTTTCCCTTTATTCCCTCAAATATTACATTTGAGGGGGAATTGAGTACCAAACATTGCACATCTTTCAAAATACTTTGTCCAGCCAGAACAAGTTCTGCTCCTTTAGAGCGACCATATATTCCTATTTTTGTATTATCAACTTGAGGATGATGATATAGAAAATCTTTCGCCTCCTCCAGACATTCTATTGGAATTCGTTCTAAATTTTGGGGTAATCCCTCTAAACCAAAATAAGCTATCGCAAGACAAATATAGCCTCTTGAAGATAAAAGTTGGGCAATATTCTGAGCTTTTTCAATTCTTCCCTCACTACCACTAACAATAATCACGGCTGGCGCCCTTCTTAACTTTTCATCATAAAATAATCGACCTTGAAAATGCTTGTCATAGATATCTTGATATCTTACTCCTAGATTCATATAACGCCTTACAAAACTTTGCTCCGCGACCACATCTTTCCCTAGCCTGATTTTAATTTCAACACCAAAACAATCTCGTAATGGAATTCTATCAAGAGAACTCGGTAATCTCCTTTTCCTATTCTTCAACGGTTTCGCATTAAAGAATAATCCCATTTCTGAAATCCCTTTATAAGATCCCGAAATAGATGCTGTCTGAGAGGTATCAATCATACCGTCCTGATCAGATAAAAAAATTGCGGTTGATTTCCATATAACATCATGATCTAAAAGCAAGGGAGCATTTATACAGTAATAATCAGACAGGTACATTTCTACACAATACATTGCCCTTGGTTCTAAACCATTAATAGCAATATAAAAAGATTCATCCGCTAAATCTGTTTGTGAAATCTGCTCTATGTTTACAGTCATATCTTCTCCTTTTTGTTAATTTACTTAACAATTATATTTGAAATTTACCGCGACTTTTACCACGGTAATTCTCCCCACACCTTTTCAATATCATCCATCAATTTCACAACTGTTTGAAGTTCCCCCTCGCTATAGTTGTTTAAAACTGAAAAGATTGATTTTTCAATATGTGCTTGTTGCTCCTTATGGATTTTAAAAACTTCGATACCTTTTTCAGATAATCTCAAATATTTATTTTTCCCATTATTCGGTTCAAAATCAAAAACAACTAAATTTTTTTGAATCAATCTCCTAACACTTTGAGTTATTGCACTTCTCGAAACTTCTAATAATTCAGATAATTTTACTAGATTTAAGGGCTGATTTTTCCCAATCACAACAATCAAATGTACCTCATTCAACGTAATGGATTTGTCAACACCACTTTTATGTTGATTTTTTTTTAACTGATCAAACGCTAAAATAAATCTATTGAAACGATTATTAAATGCAATAAATTCTTTTTTAT
>NZ_JUQO01000173.1 GCF_001074635.1 Streptococcus mitis | reverse complement strand
AGTCAGAGCATCTATGGGAGAATATATATTCTTTGTGGATAGTGATGATGTTATTAATATAAACGTGTTAGAAGTACTACTTCCTTACATGAAGACGGATGTGGATATAGTAGAATGTAGATTAACAAGAAATAAAGAAATGTTAATTCATACTGGAACTACTAAAATTGTATTCGAAGGGAAATCTAATGAAGCTATTCTTAATTGTATAGCGTTTGAAGAAGTGAAATTTTGTGCTTTTACAAAATTATATAGAAAAGAAATTGTCGAAAAAATACCATTTTTAAAGGGATATATTTACGAAGATGTTTTTACAGGAATAAATTATTTAAAACATATTCGAAAAATAGTTGTTGTTGATTTAAATGGTTATTATTATCGTGTTCGTCCAAATAGTATTATGACGAAATCTTTTAATGAAAAAGATTTAGATATTTTTAAAGTGGGAAAACAGTTAATAGAATCTTTTAAAGATGATGAAAATCTACTTCCATATATTGGATATTTTATGTTTTATATTGGTCATGCACACTATTTAAAAGATGGAATAAATAAGAAGAGTATTTATGTTGATTTATATGAAGATTTTATTCGAAACGCTGCTATTATAGCAAAGCAATCTAAGGAAGTTGTTCGGAAATATCGTTTATTGAGACTGTACTTACTTGCTCCAAAATATTATACAACGATTACTTATCCGACTTTTAAATTAATTTATAAGATATGGATTTCTACTAAAATAGTAATTAATAATCTAAACGATAAATTCAAAAATGGAATTAAAGAAGAAAAGGTAGATGAATAAAACTAAATGAGAAGGAAACTATTATATGATTAATGTAATAGTACCAGTTTATAATTAGGGAAATTTTTAGTTCAAATTGTAACGACCCATTATAATTATTTTACTGAAGAAAGCAATCCATACCAAGAGATGTATGAAGATAAATTGACACAGTATGTGAAAATTGTGGAAGATTCTCCAAAGGTAGCAAGGAGTAGTAAAATGATAAGAATATAAATTAGCACCCAGTTTATATCTTTTATACACTTTTCCGCTTGCATATAAAATATGGGGTAGAGTAAAACGTTTAAAAGAATTAATGATTAAAGGAGAATAAAATTGGATGTTAATAAATTGATCAGTGTAATTGTACCTGTTTATAATGTGGAAGATTATTTAGAAGAGTGTCTAGAAAGTATTCGACAGCAAACATATACTGATATTGAGGTAATATTAGTTAACGATGGATCTACTGATGATTCAAAAGAAATTTGTGAA
>NZ_JUQO01000172.1 GCF_001074635.1 Streptococcus mitis | reverse complement strand
AGTCAGAGCATCTATGGGAGAATATATATTCTTTGTGGATAGTGATGATGTTATAAAAGTTGATATTTTAGAAACTTTATTCTCTTTTATGAAAGATGATGTAGATATTGTGGGATGCAATCATTCAACAAAAAAAGAGGATTTAGTTCTGCAAACATCCACTAATATAGTATTTCAAGGAAACTCATCTGAAGCCATTTCTAGTTGTCTAAATTATCAAGGGGTTACGTATTTTGCATGGGATAAATTATACAGAAGAAATCTTGTTGAGACAGTTCCTTTTTTGAAAGGTTTAATTTATGAAGATTTGTATACAGGAATGGTTACTCTAAAATATATTCGCAAAATAATTGTGCTTGATACGATAGGTTATTATTATAGAATTCGTTCGGATAGTATTATGAGAAAGAAACACAGTGAGAAAAATCTTGATATTTTCAAAATATGTGATTCGTTATTAGAAACATTTAAAAATGATATAATGCTTTCGAAACTTGGTGAGTATATGTTTCTTATAATTTCTCAACATGTTCTATACTATAGAATAAAACCGAATCATTTATATTATAAGACATATCAAGATTATATCGCTAAATATGCGAATATTGCTAAAAAATCATCTGAAGTTCTAAAAAGTAGTAGATTATTAAGATGGTATTTATGGTCTCCTAAGTATTTTATAAGAGTTATATTTCCCTTATATTTGAGATATATTTCTATAGTCCAATATGTAAAAAGTAAAATTAGGGGTAATGTATGATTAGTGTAATAGTCCCAGTTTATAATGTTGAAGAATATTTAGAAGAGTGTTTAGAGAGTATACGAAATCAAACTTATACAGATATTGAAGTCATATTAGTCAATGATGGATCAACAGATGAATCAAAAGAAATATGTGAAAGATATTGTGCCAAAGACAGTCGATTTAAGTTGATTAATCAAGAAAATAAAGGATTAAGTGGAGCACGTAATCGGGGAATGAGTGAATCTAAGGGAGAATTTATTTCATTTGTTGATAGTGATGATGTCATTAAAGAAGATATGCTTGAGCAATTGATAAAACAAATGACTTCTGAAGATATTGATATTGTAGAGTGTTGGTATACGAATGAAAAACATGAATTAGATTTGCCTTCTCCAAAAGATGCAGAAATTATTTTTCAAGGAAATGGTAAAGAAGCATTAGTGTCTCTTTGTAAAGATAATATTGTCCGTTTGAATGCATGGGCAAAATTGTATCGAAGAGAAGTAATACTCAATTTTCCATTTTTAGAAGGTTTATTTTATGAAGATGTTTATGGCGGAATTGGGATTTTAAAACATATACGTAAAATGGTGAAAATTAATTATATAGGATATTATTACCGTGTACGATTAGGTAGTATTATGAATCGAGAATTTAATTTGAAAAATTTAGATTTATTTACGATTTGTGATAAGTTGGAGCAATTATATCGAGGTGATACATTTGCTCTTGCGTATATTCATCGTCGCCTGTTTCATTTAGTCTTGATGCATATTGTAGATTATCATATATTTGAGGGGAATCCATATAAAGAAAAATACGTAGAATATTTGAATCGGTATTCAAAATCTTCAAGTCGTTCATTGGTAATGCGAGCCTATCACTTATTCCCTCAAAATATTTTTTTTATTTCAAGAGTTGCTGGAGCGATTCAATGGAGAGTGGAAAAATATTTTATAAGAGGTTCATGGAAAGGAATGAAGTAGTATGAATTATTACTTAAAAGAATTTTTTGCGAAAGCCAATCATGCAGGATCCAAAGCAAGATTAGATGCTGAAAAAATAATGCTAGAAGCAGGATATGCTCCTTTTTCCCTAAATAATAATTCAAATCCCATCACTTTGACAAAAGATGATGTGTTAGTTCTTCAATTTCCATTATTATTGCATTCATTAAAAACACAAATTTTAACGAGATTTTTGAAAAATAGAACATTCAAAGCTTATTTACTGATTCATGATATCGAGTCCCTGAGAAACAAAAAAATCAGATCATTTACAGATTTTAAACATTCCATTATCCATTTCTTACAAAATAAAACAGTACTAGAAAGAGTCGATGGTATCATTGCCCATAATGATAAGATGAAAGATGTACTTGTTCAATTGGGGATACCAGAGAAAAAGATTATTTCATTAGAAATATTTGATTATCTAATTCCTCATTTTGAAGAGAAAAAAACTTATGAGAAGCGTACGGTGTTAGTAGCAGGAAATTTTAATATAAAAAAAGCAAAATATGCAAGACAATTACCTGATAATCCAGAATTTTCGATTTATGGGATTAACTTTGAAGAAGAGAACCTTCCTCAAAACGTTCATTATAATGGAGCTTTCTCACCTGAAGAACTCCCATATTATTTACAAGGTGGTTTTGGTTTAGTATGGGATGGCGATAGTCCTTATACTTGTAGTGGAATGTTTGGAGAATATTTGAAGATGAATAATCCGCATAAAGCGTCTCTTTATTTAGCTTCTGGATTTCCAATTATTGTGTGGAGACAGTCCGCTCTTAGTGACTTCGTAACAAAAAATAATTGTGGAATATTAGTGGATTCTTTATTTGAGATTGCAGAGCGTTTAGACTCTATTAGTAATGATGAGTATGAGGAGTTGATAAGAAATAGTAAAAAAATAGGAGATAATATTCGTAACGGATATTATCTAAAAACGGCCTTAGATAAATGTGAAAGGAATTGTAAAAACGATGAAATTACAATCCATTCGAGAAAAAATAACTAGATACGGTCAGATTTTTAAATACTATGGTCCTAAATTAACACTTGTGTATTATCATACACAACAATCAGATGCTAAATATTACGACTTTAGTAAAAATATTATTTTAGACTTTGTTCTAAAATTACGAAAAAAAGCTCAAATAGATGAACCGGCTGATGAAAGTAAAGAAACTACAACAGAATTTCCCAATATTATTTGGACAATGTGGCAACAGGGAGAAGCTCAAATGCCTGAAACCGTAAAATCCTCAATGAAAACAATAAAAGACTTCGCCAGAAGAAATGGTTGTGAACTTCATTTGTTAACTGACGAAAATCTTCATAATTTTATCAATATTCCAAAAGATATCACAGAAAAATATAAGAAAAAAGAATTGTCAGCCGCTCATTATTCTGATATTGTTCGTTTTAGTTTGTTATATCAGTATGGTGGAATTTGGATGGATGCAACCTTATTTGTATCTCCATATGCAACAGTCGATATGTTTAAAGGGGATTTCTTTAGTTTAAATCATCCACCT
>NZ_JUQO01000171.1 GCF_001074635.1 Streptococcus mitis | reverse complement strand
TGTTCACACTTTAACTGTTCTTTTAGATGAAGAAGAGTTTGATTTGGATTTCCTTGATATCAAGGGAGGTCGTGTGAGCCGTGGCCATCGTTTCTTAGGACAAGAAACCAAGATTCAGTCAGCTTTGAGCTATGAAGAAGACCTTCGTCGTCAGTTTGTAATCGCAGATCCACGCGAACGTGAGCAAATGATTGTTGACCAGATTAAAGCAATCGAAGCTGAGCATGGTGTACATATCGAAATTGATGCGGACTTGCTTAATGAAGTCTTGAACTTGGTTGAATACCCAACTGCCTTTATGGGAAGTTTTGATGCCAAATACCTTGAAGTTCCAGAAGAAGTTTTGGTGACTTCAATGAAAGAACACCAACGTTACTTTGTTGTTCGTGATCAAGATGGTAAACTCTTGCCAAACTTTATTTCTGTCCGTAATGGAAATGCAGAGCATTTGGAAAATGTCATCAAGGGTAACGAAAAAGTTTTAGTTGCCCGTTTGGAAGACGGAGAATTCTTCTGGCGTGAAGACCAAAAATTGGTTATTTCAGACCTTGTTGAAAAATTAAACAATGTCACCTTCCATGAGAAAATTGGTTCCCTTCGTGAACACATGATTCGTACGGGGCAGATTGCTATTCTCTTGGCAGAAAAAGCTGGTTTGTCAGCGGATGAAACGATTGACTTAGCTCGTGCAGCAGCCATTTACAAGTTTGACTTGTTGACAGGTATGGTTGGTGAGTTTGACGAGCTCCAAGGAATTATGGGTGAAAAATATGCCCTTCTTGCTGGGGAAACTCCAGCGGTAGCAGCTGCTATTCGTGAACACTACATGCCTACATCAGCCGAAGGAGAACTTCCAGAGAGCAAGGTTGGAGCCATTCTAGCCATTGCAGACAAATTGGATACGATTTTGAGTTTCTTCTCAGTAGGCTTGATTCCATCAGGTTCTAATGACCCTTATGCCCTTCGTCGTGCGACGCAAGGTGTGGTTCGTATCTTGGATGCCTTTGGTTGGCACATTGCTATGGATGAGTTGATTGATAGCCTTTATGCTTTGAAATTTGACAGCTTGACTTATGAAAATAAGCCAGAGGTTATGGACTTTATCAAGGCTCGTGTTGATAAGATGATGGGATCTACTCCAAAAGATATCAAGGAAGCCGTTCTTGCAGGTTCAAACTTTGTTGTGGCGGATATGTTGGAAGCAGCAAGTGCTCTCGTAGAAGCAAGCAAGAAAGAAGACTTTAAACCATCTGTTGAATCACTTTCTCGTGCCTTTAACTTGGCTGAGAAGGCAGAAGGAGTTGCTACAGTTGATTCAGCTCTCTTTGAGAATGAAGAAGAGAAAACCTTGGCAGAAGCAGTAGAATCACTCGTTTTGTCTGGGACTGCCAGTCAGCAATTGAAACAACTCTTTGCTCTTAGCCCAGTCATTGATGCTTTCTTTGAGAATACCATGGTTATGGCTGAAAATGAAGCAGTCCGTCAAAATCGTTTGGCAATCTTGTCTCATTTAACTCAAAAAGCAGCAAAGCTTGCTCGTTTTAACCAAATTAACACTAAATAAAATCTGTTAAACGGATTAAATCTTATCATAAAGGAGAGAAACATGGATCCTAAAAAAATTGATCGTATTAACGAGCTAGCTAAAAAGAAAAAAGCAGAAGGCTTGACACCGGAAGAAAAAGTGGAACAAGCCAAACTACGTGAGGAGTACATCGAAGGTTATCGTCGCACTGTTCGTCACCACATTGAAGGGATCAAAATTGTAGACGAAGAAGGAAACGATGTTACACCAGAAAAACTACGTCAGGTACAACGTGAAAAAGGATTACATGGCCGTAGTCTTGATGACCCAAATTCATAATAATACTCTTCGAAAATCAAATTCAAACCACGTCAGCTTCACCTTGCCGTACTC
>NZ_JUQO01000170.1 GCF_001074635.1 Streptococcus mitis | reverse complement strand
ATTAAGCTTTATTACAAGTGAATGCAAGAATACTCTTCGAAAATCAAATTCAAACCACGTCAGCTTCGCCTTACCGTACTCAAGTACAGCTTACGGCTAGCTTCCTAGTTTGCTCTTTGATTTTCATTGAGTATAAGCAACCAATTCTATTTCTTCCTTCAAAGCAAACCGATTTTTCTTGATTAAAACCGAGCAAGAAAAGTAAAGACAGATCCAAAATCAACCTATTAAAAAACCTGAGCTTGACACTCAAGTTTTCGTAATTTTTTTTGATCTATGGAATCACTTTATCATCCATTCTTTTAGCCATTTTTCCTAAAAAGATAGGAAGTAGAAGGCCAATCATGACTAAAAAGAATCCTAGATAAAGAAATGTTACTACAAAGCCTAAATTGTCAATCAACCAGCCTGTCAGTGGGAAGAAGACAATCATACTCAGGCTAAACATCATAGAGTAGACACTCAGCATGGTTGCCCTTACTTCACTTGGGAGTCGCTCTTGCAAATCATTGTCAAAAATCGGCTGAAAAAGAGCATATAGAGCATTACTCATCAAATAAATCAAAATATAGATTAGAGGTGTTCCAAAGTAGGACAGCATATAGGTAACTCCAGTCAGCAGAACTAGGACAGGGAAAAGCTTCAAGGCAGCATAGTTCTTTCCAATCTTACTCGCTAGATAGACTGCGACGATATTTAAGAGACTTCCAAGTAGCATAACTGCTGAAATTTGCCAACCACTTAAATCTGGTAACTGATTTTGATAGTAAAAATAAAACATGCACATGAGTACTCCGACAATCTGAGACAAAACCATCCAGTTGAACAGCATGGGATTACGCTCCAACTCTTCCTTAACAGTCCAAATAATCTGTCTCATGGTCACACTATCAGCTTTTTCTAGCTTGACACTAGGTTCTTTCAGCATCCAAATCAGGAAAAGAACTATGATAGAAGTGGCAATCATGATATAGTAGGTCAGGTGCAATTGACCATGGACAAAAAATCCTGCCAAAACGGTCCCCAAAGACCGAGTTCCTTCTGCTACTCCTGATAGGAAACTTGAAATGGATAGATAACGCTCCCTTAGTCCAGCCTCTACAGCCGAGTCATAGACCATTGCTGCACTCGTCCCCGAATCAAAATTATAAGACAAGGCACTCACAGCCATCGCTAGTGCATAAATCCAAAAATTTCCCTGCCCTGTCAACATGAGAATGGAAGACACAATCCCTGCTATTCGGCTTAAATAAAGGTTGGTCTTATAGGAATAGCGATCAGCTAACATACCAGATGGAATTTCACAGAGAAGACTGGTCGCATGAAAGATACTCTCCAGAAGTCCAATCTGCCAAAGAGACATTCCGTTTTGACTGAGAAAGAGAATCCAAAAACTGGTAATCCCTAGAAATGCAAAAAACTCAACTCCGGCCATCAGGCCAATATTTTTCCGATAATTTCTTATTAACATATTTTCTCCTTTAACAAGTGTATTATTATTTCTTTTGTCCGTCACTTGTTAATCTGTGCCTTACATGATCTCCACCCCTTTTAGAAGCATTCTTCAATGCCATTATTGTTCCTTTAATGATTTATGAAATGATACCGGAAAATAGCTGTTCTGCGGTTTCTATTGCGAGTTTTCTTGTTTATTTTAGCACTTATGTCATCATATTACAAGAGAATGTTAGAATACTCTTCGAAAATCAAATGCATTCCAGTCGCAAGTGATTAGAGTTTCTACAATTTTATAGTTTTAATTATCTTTGAGCAAATTTCTTGCAAGTCCTTTTGTTTTGTTGTAATATGTTTTATAACAACGAGAGAGTTCTCGAAAATTTAAGAAAAAGGAGACACATCATGTCTAAAAAAGTATTATTTATCGTCGGATCACTACGTCAAGGTTCTTTTAACCACCAAATGGCTCTCGAAGCTGAGAAAGCACTTGATGGTCAAGCAGAAGTTAGCTACCTTGATTATTCAACCCTTCCTCTCTTCAGCCAAGATTTAGAAGTTCCAACTCACCCAGCTGTAGCTACTGCTCGTGAAGCGGTTCTCGCTGCGGATGCTATCTGGATCTTCTCTCCAGTCTACAACTTCTCTATCCCTGGAACAGTGAAAAATTTGCTTGACTGGCTATCTCGTGCCCTTGACTTGTCTGATACACGTGGTGCTTCTGCCCTTCAAGACAAGTTTGTCACCGTATCATCTGTAGCTAATGCCGGTCACGATCAACTCTTCGCTATTTACAAAGATCTCTTGCCATTTATCCGTACACAAGTCGTTAGTGATTTCACTGCTGCACGTGTTAATGCCTCTGCTTGGGCAGACGGAAAATTGGTTCTCGAAGAAACAGTCCTAAACTCACTTGAAAAACAAGCTCAAGACTTGGTCAATGCGATCTAGTCATCACTAATCGCTATTCTAAAACAGACAATCGGACAGACTTTTAGCCCTCTATATAAAAGAACTAGACAATTCATCAACAATTGAATGACTAGTTCTTGAAATACGAAAAAAAGAACTAGAGTTCTCACAAATGAGTGATGTTTCTAGTTCTTTTTGATTTACAAAGACTTTATGCAGGGAAAGCTACTAAGGATCAGATGAGATCATCTATTTAAGCTTCCTCTTCATCGTCTTTTTTCTTTTTGGCAAAT
>NZ_JUQO01000169.1 GCF_001074635.1 Streptococcus mitis | reverse complement strand
ATTTCGTTCATGTTATAATCGTTTACAAGAAAATAATTAGTATTAAATCAAATAAAATCCAAATATTTTGCGAACTTTTTTATATTTTTTTCGTAAAACGCTTTACAAGTTCTTGAAAACATGATATAGTAATGGAGCTTAGAAAATGAGATGATGTTTTCTAGCAAATATAAACCCGAGTAAAAAATGCCTACGGACAGGCAGGGTTGAATGCCGAAGCGTGGTTGAAAAACCACATTATTGATAGGGTTAAAAGCCTACTTTTATAAGTTGATGTTAGGACACTTGTCCTAATTCATAAATTTTTAGTGTGGTGAAAGCACACGTCATCTTGTGAAACGATCAATAAAGTACGTAATATTTGCTACTAGAGAGTTAGGAAACATCGGGAACAGACATACTCAACAGAAACAAACATAAAAACGTCAGAAGATTGCAGAGCAGGTGAAAACCTGCTCTTTTTTCATGAGTCAACCTTTAGTCGCCTTCGTCTTCTTGAAGCGCTAAAAATACGGTAAAGGAGTATGTCTTGAAAGAGTTAGATCAAAACCAGGCCCCAATTTATGAGGCCATGGTGAAGTTACGCAAGAAAAGGATTGTTCCCTTTGATGTTCCAGGTCACAAGCGTGGACGAGGAAATCCAGAACTTGTCGAACTCTTAGGAGAAAAATGTGTAGGCATTGATGTCAATTCGATGAAACCCTTGGATAATCTTGGTCACCCCATTTCGATTATTCGGGATGCAGAGGAGCTGGCAGCTGATGCTTTTGGAGCAGCCCATGCCTTTCTCATGATTGGGGGAACAACTTCATCGGTGCAGACCATGATTCTGTCAACCTGCAAGGCAGGAGATAAGATTATTCTGCCACGTAATGTCCATAAATCTGCTATTAATGCGCTGGTTCTATGTGGTGCTATTCCCATCTATATTGAGATGAGTGTAGATCCTAAGATTGGTATCGCTTTAGGTCTTGAAAATGATCGAGTAGCTAAGGCCATAAAGGACCATCCAGATGCCAAGGCCATTTTGATTAACAATCCTACTTACTACGGAATCTGTTCAGACTTAAAGGGGTTGACAGAAATGGCTCATGAAGCTGGCATGATGGTTTTAGTAGATGAAGCCCACGGAGCGCATTTGCATTTTACTGATAAACTTCCAATTTCTGCTATGGATGCAGGTGCTGATATGGCAGCAGTCTCCATGCATAAGTCTGGTGGGAGTTTGACCCAAAGTTCGCTTCTTTTAATCGGGGAGCAGATGAATCCTGAATACGTTCGTCAGATTATCAACCTGACCCAGTCAACATCCGCCTCTTATTTGTTGATGGCTAGTTTGGATATTTCACGTCGCAACTTGGTCCTTCGTGGTAAAGAGTCGTTTGAGAAAGTCATTGAGCTATCCGAGTATGCTCGCCGTGAAATCAATGCTATTGGCGGTTATTACGCCTATTCAAAAGAGTTAATAGACGGAGTGTCCGTTTGCGATTTTGATGTAACCAAGCTGTCAGTTTACACTCAGGGTATTGGCTTAACAGGTATCGAGGTTTATGACCTCCTACGAGACGAATACGACATTCAGATTGAGTTTGGTGATATTGGTAATATCTTGGCCTATATTTCAATCGGTGACCGCATCCAAGACATCGAGCGCTTGGTTGGTGCTCTTGCTGATATCAAGAGACTCTATTCACGAGATGGGAAGGACTTGATAGCTGGAGAATATATTCAGCCTGAGTTGGTCCTATCTCCTCAGGAAGCCTTTTATTCAGAGAGAAAAAGTTTGACCTTGGATGAATCTGTTGGACAAGTATGTGGGGAATTTGTCATGTGCTATCCTCCAGGAATTCCAATTCTAGCACCAGGTGAACGCATTACACGAGAAATTGTCGGCTATATCCAATTTGCCAAGGAACGTGGTTGCTCCCTCCAAGGGACGGAAGATCCAGAGGTCAATCACATCAACGTCATTAAGAGAAAGGAGAACTAGATGGATTTATGGTTTTCTGAAGTTCATACTCCAGATGTCAAATTGTCCCTGAGAACAGCCAAGCAACTCTATGCTGGAAAAAGTGAGTGGCAGGATATTGAAGTATTAGATACTCCAGCTTTTGGAAAGATATTGATTTTAAACGGCCATGTCTTGTTTTCAGATGCAGATGATTTTGTCTACAACGAAATGACTGTTCACGTTCCCATGGCTGTCCACCCAAATCCCAAGAAAGTCTTGGTTATTGGGGGTGGTGACGGCGGTGTTGCCCAAGTATTAACACTCTATCCTGAGCTGGAACAAATCGATATCGTGGAACCAGATGAGATGTTGGTTGAGGTTTGTCGTGAGTATTTTCCAGATTTTGCTGCGGGGTTAGATGATCCTCGTGTTACCATTTACTATCAAAATGGGCTACGCTTTTTGCGAAACTGCGAAGATGATTACGATATCATTATCAACGATGCGACAGATCCATTTGGACATACGGAAGGGCTCTTTACCAAGGAATTTTACGGAAATAGTTACAGAGCCTTGAAAGAGGACGGTATCATGATATACCAGCATGGTAGTCCTTTCTTTGACGAAGATGAGTCGGCTTGCCGAAGCATGCACCGTAAGGTTAATCAAGCCTTTCCAATTAGTCGGGTCTACCAAGCCCACATCCCAACCAGTCCAGCTGGCTATTGGTTGTTTGGATTTGCATCGAAAAAATACCACCCTGTCAAAGATTTTGACAAGGAAGGCTGGAAAAAACGCCAGCTTTTCACAGAATACTACACTGCAAACTTACACGTGGGAGCCTTTATGTTGCCCAAGTATGTTGAAGACATTTTAGAAGAAGAGGAAGGAAAAAAATGAGTCGTTTACTAGTTATTGGATGTGGGGGCGTTGCCCAAGTTGCTATTTCAAAGATTTGCCAAGATAGCGAAACCTTTACAGAAATTATGATTGCTAGCCGTACTAAGTCAAAATGCGATGACTTGAAAGCGAAGCTAGAAGGTAAAACAAGTACAAAGATTGAGACAGCTGCTCTTGATGCTGACAAGGTCGAAGAAGTCATTGCCTTGATTGAAAGCTACAAACCAGAAGCTGTTTTGAACGTAGCTTTACCATATCAAGATTTAACCATTATGGATGCTTGTTTGGCAACAGGTGTTCACTATATCGACACAGCTAACTACGAAGCAGAAGACACAGAAGACCCTGAGTGGCGTGCTATCTACGAAAAACGCTGTAAGGAACTTGGATTTACAGCCTACTTTGACTACTCATGGCAATGGGCTTATCAAGAAAAATTTAAAGAAGCTGGCTTGACCGCTCTACTTGGTTCTGGTTTTGACCCAGGTGTGACCAGTGTTTTCTCAGCTTATGCCCTCAAACACTATTTTGATGAAATCCACTATATCGACATTTTAGACTGTAATGGTGGTGACCACGGTTATCCGTTTGCAACAAACTTTAACCCAGAAATCAATCTCCGCGAGGTTTCTGCACCAGGTTCTTACTGGGAAGATGGAAAATGGGTCGAAGTTGAAGCCATGTCTATCAAGCGCGAGTACGATTTCCCTCAGGTTGGGCAAAAAGACATGTATCTCCTTCACCACGAAGAAATCGAATCATTGGCTAAGAACATTCCAGGTGTCAAACGCATTCGTTTCTTTATGACTTTTGGTCAATCTTATCTAACTCACATGAAATGCTTGGAAAATGTCGGTCTCCTTCGTACGGATGCCATTAACTTTAACGGCCAAGAAATTGTTCCAATTCAATTTTTGAAAGCCTTGCTTCCAGACCCTGCCAGTCTTGGACCACGTACAGTTGGAAAAACCAATATTGGTTGTATCTTTACAGGTGTTAAAGATGGTGTTGAAAAGACCATCTACATCTACAATGTCTGCGACCATCAGGAATGTTACGCAGAAGTTGGTTCACAAGCAATTTCTTACACGACTGGCGTTCCAGCCATGATTGGGACAAAATTGGTTATGAACGGAACTTGGAAACAAGCTGGAGTTTACAACCTTGAAGAATTGGATCCAGATCCATTCATGGAAGCTTTGAATGAGTATGGTTTGCCTTGGGTTGTGGTTGAAAATCCACAAATGGTGGACTAATGAAGCTAGAACAAGTACCAACACCAGCCTATGTCATTGATTTGGCCAAGTTAGAAGCCAATTGCCGTATCTTACAATATGTTCAAGAAGAAGCTGGTTGCAAGGTTTTGCTTGCCCAGAAGGCCTATTCCCTCTATAAAACCTATCCCTTGATTAGCCAGTATCTATCTGGCACAACTGCAAGTGGTCTATATGAAGCTAAGCTCGCTAGAGAAGAGTTCCCGGGGGAAGTCCATGTATTTGCGCCAGCTTTCAAGGAAGCGGACTTGGAGGAATTACTTGAGATAACAGACCATATCGTCTTTAACTCAGAAAGACAGTTGCGTAAGCATGGATCTCGTTGTCGGGAGGCTGGTGTCAGTGTTGGTTTGCGCCTCAACCCTCAGTGTTCAACTCAAGGTGACCACGCGCTCTATGACCCTTGTGCACCAGGCTCTCGTTTTGGAGTCACTCTAGACAAGATTCCTAGTGATTTACTAGATTTGGTGGATGGTCTTCATTTTCACACCCTTTGCGAGCAGGGGGCAGATGATTTACAAACAACTTTGAAAGCTGTAGAAGCGCAGTTTGGTTCGTACTTACATGAGATCAAATGGCTCAATATGGGGGGCGGACACCACATCACAAGAGAAGGTTACGATGTGGATTTGCTGATTTCAGAAATCAAGCGTATCCGAGAAACTTACAATCTTGAAATCTATATCGAGCCGGGTGAAGCCATTGCGCTCAATGCGGGTTATCTAGCAACTGAGGTATTAGATATTGTAGAAAACGGTATGGAAATCTTGGTTTTAGACGCCTCTGCGACCTGCCATATGCCTGATGTACTTGAGATGCCCTATCGTCCACCTTTGAGAAATGGCTTTGAGGCACAGGAAAAAGCCCATACCTATAGACTTTCTTCCAATACTTGTCTGACGGGCGATGTGATTGGTGATTATAGCTTTGAAAATCCAGTCCAAATCGGAGACAGACTTTATTTCGAAGACATGGCTATTTACTCATTTGTCAAAAATAATACCTTTAATGGTATTGGATTGCCAAGTCTCTATCTCATGGGCGATCAGGGTGACTGTAGCTTAGTCAAAGCCTTCGGCTATCAAGATTTTAAAGGGAGATTATCATGATGGACAGTCCCAAAAAATTAGGCTATCGTATGCCAGCAGAGTATGAAACCCACCATGGTACCCTCATGATATGGCCTACAAGACCAGGGTCTTGGCCTTTTCAAGGTAAAGCTGCTAAAAGAGCATTTAGTCAGATTATAAAAACCATAGCAGAGGGAGAAAGAGTCTATCTTTTGGTGGAGCAAGATTATCTATCTGAAGCCCAATCCTATCTAGGAGACAAGGTTGTTTATCTAGATATTCCTACCAATGATGCCTGGGCGCGTGATACTGGCCCAACCATTCTCCTTAATGATAAAAGGGAAAAGTTGGGAGTAGACTGGTCTTTCAATGCTTGGGGTGGTGCTGTTGATGGTCTTTATCAAGATTATGAAGATGATGACCAAGTAGCTAGTCATTTTGCTGAGGCCTTGGATATGCCTGTCTATGATGCCAAACCCTTTGTACTGGAAGGCGGAGCAATCCATAGCGATGGCCAAGGAACCATTCTCGTAACTGAAAGTTGCTTGCTTAGTCCTGGTCGCAATCCTCACCTCAGTAAAGAGGAAATCGAAAACACCTTATTAGAGAGCCTTGGAGCTGAAAAAGTTATCTGGCTTCCTTATGGTATTTATCAGGATGAAACCAATGAACACGTTGACAATGTTGCTGCCTTCGTTGGTCCTGCTGAGCTTGTCTTGGCTTGGACGGACGACGAAAGTGATCCTCAATATGCCATGTCAAAAGCAGATCTCGAACTCTTAGAGCAAGAAACGGATGCAAAATGTCGTCCCTTCACCATTCATAAATTGCCTATCCCTGCAGTTCGTCAAGTTGTAACCGAAGAGGATTTGCCAGGCTACATCTATGAAGAAGGAGAAGAAGAGCGATACGCAGGTGAAAGGCTTGCTGCTTCCTACGTAAATTTTTATATCGCCAATAAGGCAGTCTTGGTTCCCCAGTTTCAAGATAAAAACGACCAAGTAGCCTTAGATATTCTCAGTAAGTGTTTCCCAGACCGTAAAGTTGTCGGAATTCCAGCCAGAGATATTCTTTTAGGTGGTGGCAATATCCACTGTATCACCCAACAAATCCCAGAATAGGAGAAAAAGATGAGAAATGTAAGAGTTGCAGCCATTCAGATGCAATGTGACAAGGATGTGGCAACAAATATTCAAACAGCGGAGCGTTTAGTACGTCAGGCTGCAGAACAAGGCGCACAAATCATTCTCTTACCAGAGTTGTTTGAACGTCCCTATTTCTGTCAGGAACGTCAGTATGACTACTACCAGCATGCCCAGTCGGTGACAGACAATACAGCCATTCAGCATTTTAAAACCATTGCAAAGGAGCTAAAGGTCGTTTTACCAATCAGTTTCTATGAAAAAGATGGCAATGTCTTGTATAACTCTATTGCTGTCATTGATGCAGACGGTGAGGTACTGGGCGTTTATCGGAAAACCCACATACCAGACGACCATTACTATCAAGAAAAATTCTATTTCACGCCTGGTAACACTGGTTTTAAGGTCTGGGATACTCGCTATGCTAAGATTGGGATCGGTATCTGTTGGGATCAATGGTTCCCTGAAACAGCCCGCTGTCTTGCTCTGAACGGGGCAGAATTGCTCTTTTATCCAACAGCCATCGGTTCAGAGCCGATTTTGGATACAGATAGTTGTGGTCACTGGCAACGTACCATGCAAGGACACGCAGCAGCAAATATTGTCCCAGTTATTGCAGTCAATCGCTATGGCTTGGAGGAAGTCACTCCAAGTGATGAAAATGGTGGACAGAGTTCCAGTCTTGACTTCTACGGTTCATCCTTTATGACGGATGAAACAGGAGCTATTCTAGAGCAAGCTGAAAGACAAGGAGAAGCTGTTCTGTTAGCTACTTATGACCTAGACAAGGGAGCAAGCGAGCGCTTAAACTGGGGCTTGTTTCGTGATAGAAGACCCGAAATGTATCAACGAATTACGGACTAGTAGGGAAGAAATGAGAGATTCATTCTGCTAGACTCGTTTTCACTAGTAACTATAGGGATACTAGGTCATCTAGTAAGTGGATTTTATATTTTAATCCTCCAAAGCTTTCTCGCGCTTTTATGCGAGGAGCTTTTCTGTTTAAGCTTTATCAATAAAACATGCTATAATAGTTGCAGAAAGGTTGGTATTTATGGCTAGGATATTGGTTATTGAAGACAATAGTGACATTCAAGAAATTTTGCGAACACTTCTTGCTGACGAGCATGAGGTGATTCAAGCCTTTTCTGGTACAGAAGGAATCATGCATTTTGACCAAGGGGGAATTGACCTCGTTTTGCTCGATATCATGCTTCCTGGGAAAAATGGGGATCAGGTTTTAAAAGCTATCAGGGAACAAAGTCAAATTCCAGTCATTATGCTAACGGCTTTGAGCGATAAGAAGTTAATCAGTCAATACCTCTTAGACGGTGCCAATGATTACATCGTCAAGCCTTTTGATTTGGACGAAGTCTTTGCCAGAGTTACTGTTCAATTACGTCAAAGCGTAGAAAAACAGCCTATGGAAATAGGAAAAACTGAAAATCTGCCACAAAACTTGAAAAATATCCAGTTTGATGCAGAAAGTTTTGAAATCAAAAATAGTCAGGAAACGATTCGCCTTGCTAAGAAAGAATGCTTGATTCTCCAAACTCTTCTCAAACACCCTAAGAAAATTTTTACCAAGGAAGAACTTTATGAATTGGTCTGGGAGGATAGCTACCTACCTGGAGATAATACCCTCAATACGCATTTGAGTAATCTTCGTAAAAAATTAAACCAGCTTGACCCAAATCAAGAATATATTGAAACCATTTGGGGAGTTGGGGTAAGATTAAAAGGAGACAAGCAATGACCTACATGATAATCTTTATCCTACTGATACTCCTAATTATTTTATCGATTGTATTAATTCGCTACCATCTAGCACTTAAAAACTTGAGTCAACAGATTGAGGACAAGATTCTCACAGGTAGTATGAAAAGAGTCGGAGTCAGCATTTTTTCCAAACATTTTTTACATCTCTACCAGCAGATTGAGAATCTATTTCAGGAAGTAGAGCAATCTCGATTGGTTATGAAAAGGGAAAAGCAGACTCTGGATATGGCCATCAGCAATATCGCCCATGATATTCGGACGCCTCTGACTATCGCGTCAGGCTACACTCAACAATTGATAAAGTCTCCTGAAAACAAAGCAGAAACCCTACAAAAAATAGCCCAGCACCTTGATTTAGTTTCCAAACGTTTGGAGGCTCTCCTAGAATACCGTCGTTTGATGGAAGGAGCTGTCAAACCGAAACTGGAAGAAGTGGATCTTTCAGCTTTTATCACCAAAAAAACTTTGGCTTATTATGATGTTTTTCAGGCGGCAAATATCATGCTTGATTTTAAGGTTGAAGCTGGTCTGAAAATGAGGACTGATGAAGACTTACTGGATCGAATTTTACAAAATCTGCTTGGAAATGTCCTCAAACATGGCAAGGAAGAAGCGCGACTATCTTTGAGAAAGGAAAAGGAACAGCTTGTCTTAGAGATTGCAAACCTTGTCAAACAGCCCATCAAAAAAATAGAAAATCTTAGCAATCGTTTTTATTCTGAAAATCTATCAGACACCGAAGAATCCTCTGGTTTAGGCCTTTATATCACTGAGGAATTATGCCATCTTCTCGGTGCAGAGATGAAACTAAGCACAGATGGACAGTGGTTGTCGGTTTTCATTTACTTTTAACGAAAAGAAACCTCCTCTGTAGGCTAGAGGAGGTCATTTTTTATAGACTTTTCTTTTTGAAAACTGCCAGTCCACCTATATTAAAGATTACAATAACAGCTAAGCTAACTATAAATGTGTAGAGAATTGACTCACTATTAGCAGTCATAGCATAGAAAAACTGCAATGATAAATATGGCAAAATTTTGATACTTGGAAAAATGATCATTGGCATAGAAAGTGAGATAGAGCTGACCAAATAACCAATAAATACCGCAATATAAGAATGACTAACATAGAGGATGAAGGAAACAATGGAAAGCCAAGCAAGGAGGCAAAGGAATTGAAGGGAAATGGTTATCAGTAGATTTCCAATAAAGTCATCAGGCATGGTTCCAAATCCATTTAAGATCGTTGCTGGAATAAAGGCAATCACAAGGCTGATGATGACTTGTAAAAGTGCAATAGAAGCCAATACAAAGGCTTTCGCTAGAAAAAACTCGGTACGAGAGACACCCACTGTTAAATTATTTTTATAGAGTTTGCCGATTAAATCAACTCCAAGAACGAGGCAGGCTAGGACGATACAGAGAAAAACGAGGTTTGAACCTTGACTAGATGCGTTAATAAGTGCCTGTACACCGTCCCAACCATGGGTTGGAATTTCTGGTTCTTCTGTATTGATTGCCATTAGATGGCCAGTAGCCCCAAAAACAGCCCCCATTAACATGATTACAAAGAGAATGAACTCTGTAATCCAGAATCCTTTGGAACGGAAAAGACGGTAAAAGTCTGCTTGAATGGTATGTATCATGATTTTTCTCCTATTCGACCAATTGAGTGAAGTATTCTTCTAGGTTTTGACGGGCATAGTAAATCTCGTCAATGGCAACATCTGCCAAGGTTAATTCCTTGAGAATCTGTTTGACATCTTGTTCCTGACCAAAGATATGGATTTCATTTTCAGGATTAACAACCTTGAACTGGAGCTGGATTTGTTCTTTCAATACTTGACAAGCTTTCTCTTGATCAGCTGTCTTAAGAACAATATAATCCTCACTTAGTGTTTCAAATTCAGCTTTGCTGATTTCACGAATAATCTTGCCTTGATCTAAAATACCAAAACGATTGGCTAGGAGATAGAGTTCTGACAAGATATGGCTAGAGATGAGAATGGTGATCCCTTTTTCTTGATTGAGCCGTTGAATCATTGATCGAAATTCTTTGATACCGATTGGGTCTAGACCATTGATAGGTTCATCTAATATCAGGAAGTCTGGTTTAGATAGAAGGGCAATGGCGATACCAAGTCTTTGTTTCATTCCTAGCGAGAAATCACGAAAGACTTTCTTACCTGTATCTGACAAACCTACATAGTCCAGCGTTTCTCGAATGACTTGATCAGCATTTGGAATATGACGAATCATACAGTAATATTTCAGATTTTGATAGGCTGTTAAGTGATTATGAGCTACAGGTGATTCAATCACTGAACCTACTCGAGATAGAGCCTTGGTCCACTCATTTTCCGTTTGACTAGAAAAGAGGGAAACAGTTCCTTTATCCGCAAACAGTAGTTGCGTAATGATTTTGATTAAGGTGGTTTTCCCAGCTCCATTCTTTCCGATAAGTCCATAGATATCTCCTTCTCTTATCGTTAGATGAAGATCCTGAAGGATAGCTTGTTTGTCAAAGTTTTTGGACAATCCATGAATGTAGAGTACTGTTTTCATGATTCTCTCCTTTTGATTTATTTTGATAACTCTAGTATAAAGCATAGAAATCAAAGAAAGCTCAAGGATTTCTAAAGAGTTTCTAAAGTTTTAGGAATTCTTAAATATCAAAACCCAGTTGACACGAACTGGGCTTCTTTACTATAAAATATATTTCTCAATCGCACGCGCAACGCCGTCTTCTTCGTTGCTTGCTGTAACGTCATCAGCTAGGGATTTGACATAATCGCTGGCATTTCCCATTGCAATCCCAAGCCCTGCAAACTGGAGCATTTCGATATCGTTATTGGCATCGCCCATGGCCATGATTTCTGAGGAATCAATCTTCAAAATCTCTGCTAGTCGAGAAAGAGCAGTAGCCTTTGTCGTACCAAGTGGCATAGCTTCATAAATGACAGGCTGCGAACGAACTCCACTAAATCGTTGGCAAAGCTCCTTAGCAAAACGCTCTTCAAAATCATCTGTTTGCTCTTTGGTGCCCAAAAACATACCTTGGAACATGAGATACTTGCCACTGGTAGCTTCCTCAAGCGAAATTTCAGTCAGGTCTGAAAAGACTAGTTTGGCATCATTTTCAATAACTTGATTGGGCTTGCCACCGAGAACAAAATAATGTGACTCGTCAAAAAGTGTCAACTGAACATCACTCTTTTCAGCAAGGTCATAGAGGTATTCGATGTCAGCTGGACTAAGTTCTTGCCAGTCAACTAGACTCCAGTCACTTGTCTGGTGAGTTGAACAACCGTTGTTAACAATGACATACTCATTCTGGAGGTCCAGCCCCAGTTTTTGATAGTAGAGGAGGACGCCGAAAAGGGGGCGACCCGTACAGAGAACCAGTTTGACACCTTTTTCAATGGCTTGGTGAATAGCAGCGATGTGAGCTTGTGGGATTTCCTTGGCTTCATTGAGGAGAGTTCCGTCCATATCCAAGGCTAGTAGTTTAATCATAGTTTTTCCTTCTTTATCTTTTGGTATTATTATAGCATATTTTGGAGAAGAAATTGATAGGAAGCTTGGGGCTAATTGATTTTACAGTTTAAGATGTTTTGATGACAATTCATGATTTGAAGAGGATATTTTGTAAAGAGATGCTATACTAAACTTGTTATACAGTTAAGTAAACCATTATATTCAATAATCTAGTCAAGGAAAACAGAGGGTTTAATATGAAAAAACGGATTATTCAGATTTTACTAGCATTGTCCTTAATTTTTTACAAATCAACTTGGTTTTGGAGGCTTTTCAATCATCTCGCAAAGTCCTATCTACCAGCAAGTCGTGAGTTTTTTCAGATTCTGCTTTGGATGGAGAGTGGAGGTCTTTTATTAGCGGTCATCTATCTACTAGTTTTTGCAGAAAAGAAGACTTTTCATTTCAAGTGGCAGCCGAGGTACTTTATCTACCTTTTACTGAGCTACATCATTTCGTATATGTCGGACTTCTTCTTGTCTTATTTCATACCCTCATCTTCAAATCAAATTTCTTTGAATGAAACGATAGAAATGATAGGGAGACAGGAATTACCCTATTTCTTGCTCATAGCTTGCTTCATCGGCCCTATTGCTGAGGAATTGATTTATCGCGGTGTGCTTATGACAACCTTTTTCAAAAACTCGCCTTGGTATGGAGATGTCTTGCTTTCTGCTATTATTTTCGGTTATATTCATGTCAATTTTGCTTTAACACCTCTTGCTTTTTTCATTTATGCTAGTGGAGGTCTTATTTTGGCTCTATTGTATCGCATGACAAAAAATCTCTACTATCCAATACTAGTTCACATTCTCATTAATATCACTGCCTTCTGGAATGTGTGGTTACTCCTATTTTCAGGAAGTTAGCTTACTAAAACAATGTCGGAACTTTCCGGCATTTTCTTTTCAACGAATGAACAAGAACTGATTATTTTCAGACTTGGCTGGCTAATCATGGTATAATAAAAGGTAATGAAAAATTCCAACGAGGCAGAGATGAAATTACTTTATACTGATATTCGGACTTCTTTGACTGAAATTCTAACCAAAGAGGCGGAGGAGCTAGTTGCTGCTGGCAAGCGGGTCTTCTACATCGCTCCCAACTCTCTTTCTTTTGAAAAGGAACGTGCCGTGCTGGAATGCTTGTCCCAGCAGGCTTCTTTTTCGATTACCGTCACGCGCTTTGCTCAAATGGCTCGATACCTGATCTTGAATGACTTGCCTGCCAAGACCAGTCTAGATGACATCGGTCTTGGGATGGCCTTTTACAAATGCCTTGCCGAACTTGATCCTAAGGATTTACGTGTTTATGGAGCTATCAAGCAGGATCCTCAGTTTATCCAGCTGTTGATTGATCTTTATCACGAGATGACGACTGCTCAAATGAGTTTTTTGGACTTGGAGAGTTTGACGGATGAGGACAAGAGGGCCGATTTACTCTTGATTTTTGAGAAAGTAACGGCCTATCTTAACCAAGGGCAGTTAGCTCAGGGAAGTCAGTTATCCCATTTGATTGAGGCTATTGAGAATAACAAAGTTAGTAGTGATTTTACTCAAATCGCCTTGGTTATTGATGGATTTACCCGTTTTTCTGCCGAAGAAGAGCGGATTGTGGACTTACTTCATGGCAAGGGTGTTGAGATTGTCATTGGAGCCTATGCTAGTAAGAAAGCCTATACTAGCCCTTTTAGCGAGGGCAATCTCTACCAAGCCAGTGTGGAGTTTCTCCATCATCTAGCCTCCAAATACCAAACGCCTGCTCAGGACTGTTCTCAAGCTCATGAGCAGATGGATAGCTTTGACAAGGCCTCTCGTTTGCTGGAGTCTTCTTATGACTTTTCAGAATTAACATTGGATGTCGATGAGAAGGACCGTGAAAACTTACAAATCTGGTCTTGTTTGACGCAAAAAGAAGAGTTGGAATTGGTTGCACGTAGCATTCGTCAGAAATTACACGAGAACTCAAATCTGAGTTACAAGCATTTTCGTATTCTCTTGGGGGATGTGGCTTCTTATCAGTTATCTCTTAAAACCATTTTTGACCAGTACCAGATTCCTTTCTATCTTGGTAGAAGCGAATCCATGGCGCATCATCCCTTGACACAGTTTGTCGAGTCTATTTTAGCTTTGAAACGCTATCGTTTCCGTCAGGAGGATTTGATTAACCTTCTCAGAACAGGTTTGTATACCGACCTTAGTCAGGCTGATATTGATGCTTTTGAGCAATATCTTCGCTATCTTGGTATCAACGGCTTGCCAGCTTTTCAGCAAACCTTCACCAAATCCCACCATGGAAAATTTAATCTGGAACGTTTAAATGCTCTTCGTCTGCGTATTTTAACCCCTCTTGAGACTCTTTTTGCTAGCCGAAAACAGAAGGCTGAAAATCTCTTGCAAAAGTGGAATTCTTTTCTAAAAGAAGGAGCTGTAACCAAGCAACTGCAAGATTTGACAGCCACTATGGAAGCTCTTGAACAGGAAAGACAAGCTGAAGTTTGGAAGGCATTCTGTCATATTTTAGAACAATTTGCGACTGTTTTTGCTGGTTCACCAGTTAGTCTAGAAGACTTCCTAGCCTTGCTCCATTCTGGAATGAGCCTATCTCAATACCGTATCATTCCAGCGACAGTGAACACCGTTCTGGTGCAGAGTTACGATTTGATTGCACCACTGACTGCTGACTTTGTCTACGCAATTGGACTGACTCAGGACAACTTACCAAAAATTGCGCAAAACACCAGTCTATTGACAGATGAAGAGAGACAAAGCTTAAACCAAGCGACAGAAGAGAGAGCACTGTTACTGATTGCAAGTAGTGAAAATTTCAAGAAAAATTGCTATACTATGCTTTCCTTGGTCAATTCTGCTCGTAAAGAGTTGGTCTTGTCGGCTCCAAGCCTTTTTAACGAAAGTGAAAGCAAGGAATCAATCTATCTTCAAGAGCTAGTCCATTTTGGATTTAGGCGGAGAGAGAAGAGGATGAATCACATAGGGCTGTCTAAGGAAGATATGGGGTCATATCACAGTCTTTTGTCCAGTCTGGTTGCCTATCACCAGCAGGGCGAGACGAGTGATACTGAGCAAGATTTGACCTTTGTCAAGGTTCTGGCGCGTGTCATGGGTAAAAAACTAGACCAGCAAGGTCTGGAAAATCCAGCCCTCCCAACCAGTCCAAGCAGCAAGCAGTTGTCTAAGGACACCTTACTAGCGCTCTATCCTGCTGATCAAGAGTTTTACCTGTCTACGTCTGGTTTGACGGAGTTTTATCGGAACCAATACAGTTATTTTCTTCGCTACGTTTTAGGCTTGCAGGAGGAATTGCGCCTGCGTCCTGATGCCCGTAGTCACGGGAATTTCTTACACCGTATTTTTGAACGTGCCTTGCAGTTATCTGATGAAGACTCCTTTGACCAACGTTTAGAACAAGCTATCCAAGAAACCAGTCAAGAACGCGAATTTGAAGCTATTTATCAAGAGAGTTTGGAAGCCCAGTTTACCAAGGAAGTTCTACTTGATGTTGCACGGACGACTGGCCACATTCTCCGACACAATCCAGCTATTGAAACCATCAAAGAAGAGGCGAATTTCGGTGGGAAAGAGCAGGCCTTTATTCAATTAGACAATGGACGCAGTGTCTTTGTACGAGGCAAGGTTGACCGCATTGACCGATTGAAAGCTGATGGGGCGATTGGAGTGGTAGACTACAAATCCAGTCTGACTCAGTTCCAGTTTCCTCATTTCTTTAATGGGCTTAATTCTCAGTTGCCAACCTATTTAGCTGCCTTAAAAAGAGAAGGGGAGCAGAACTTTTTTGGTGCTATGTACTTGGAAATGGCTGAGCCCGTCCAATCTCTGATGGCCGTTAAAAGTCTGGCAGGTGCAGTAGTAGAAGCTAGCAAGTCAATGAAATACCAAGGACTCTTTTTAGAAAAAGAAAGCAGTCATTTGGGCGAATTTTACAATAAAAACAAGGCCAATCAGCTGACGGATGAGGAATTCCAGCTCCTGCTGGACTACAATGCCCATCTTTACAAGAAAGCAGCTGAGAAGATTTTAGCAGGTCAGTTCGCCATTAACCCTTATACTGAAAATGGCAGAAGTATTGCACCGTATGTTCAGCAACATCAAGCCATCACAGGATTTGAAGCCAATTACCATTTGGGGCAAGCCCGTTTCCTAGAAAAGTTGGACTTAACTGATGGCAAGCGTCTTGTCGGAGAAAAACTCAAGCAAGCTTGGTTTGAAAAAATAAGAGAGGAGTTGAATCGATGAAGCCCATTCCCTTTTTAACTGAGGAGGAAATTCAAAAACTGCAAGAAGTAGAAGCGCATTCGAGCAAGGAACAAAAGAAAACTGCCGAGCAAATCGAAGCCATCTATACTTCTGGTCATAATATCCTTGTCTCAGCGTCTGCTGGTTCTGGGAAGACTTTTGTCATGGCCGAACGTATTCTGGACCAATTGGCGCGTGGTGTCGAAATTTCTCAACTCTTTATTTCAACCTTTACCGTCAAGGCTGCCACAGAGCTTAAGGAACGTTTGGAGAAAAAAATCAGCCAACAAATCCAAGAAACGGATGATGTCGAGCTCAAACAACACTTGGGTCGTCAGTTGGCTGATCTACCCAACGCTGCCATCGGAACCATGGACTCTTTCACACAAAAATTCCTTGGTAAACATGGCTATCTGATTGATATTGCACCTAATTTCCGTATTTTACAAAACCAAAGCGAGCAACTTCTTCTAAAAAACGAAGTCTTTCATGAGGTCTTTGAAGCCCATTACCAAGGTAAACAGAAAGAGACCTTTAGTCATTTGCTGAAAAATTTTGCAGGGCGTGGCAAAGACGAACGTGGTCTGCGCCAGCAGGTCTATAAAATCT
>NZ_JUQO01000018.1 GCF_001074635.1 Streptococcus mitis | reverse complement strand
ATTCTTGCATTCACTTGTAATAAAGCTTAATAGATGGTAAAATAGACGAGTGAAAAAAAGACAAAACAAAGCAAAAAATAATCTACTGTGGCAGTATGGTCTAGGGATGACGATTTTGCTTGTGGTTATCAGTGCTTCCTTTCTGTATCTGGTTTCTCTTAGCATGAAACCCTATCAAACAGCTAAAAGTGAAGGAGAAAAATTAGCTCAGCAGTATGCAGGATTAGAGCAGGCTGATCAGGTTGACTTATACAATGGCTTGGAATCTTATTATAGCGTTCTTGGTCGCAATAAAAAACAAGAATCGCTTGCTGTCCTGATTGGAAAAGATGACCATAAGATTTACGTTTATCAGCTAAATCAAGGTGTTTCACAAGAAAAAGCAGAAGCTCTTTCTAAGGAAAAAGGAGCTGGCGAGATTGACAAGATTACCTTTGGCCGTTATCAAGATAAGCCAATCTGGGAAGTCAAGTCAGGATCTGATTTTTATCTAGTAGATTTTGAAACAGGAGCATTGGTCAATAAGGAGGGCCTATGAAACTATCCAACCGTGTTTTAGAAATGGAAGAAAGTGTCACTTTAGCTAGTGATGCAAGAGCAAAAAAATTAAAAGCTCAAGGTAAAGATGTCCTTTTCTTGACCTTGGGACAACCAGATTTTCACACCCCTGAAAATATTCAGGATGCAGCAGTTAAAGCTATTCGAGAAGGACAGGCTTCCTTCTATACAGTAGCTTCAGGTCTACCAGAATTAAAAGCTGCGGTGAATACCTACTTCGAGCGCTACTATGGCTATTCTGTCGCAAGTAACGAGGTTACCTTTGCTACAGGTGCCAAGTTCTCCCTCTATACTTTCTTTATGGCTGTAATTAATCCTTTAGATGAGGTTATTATTCCAACTCCATACTGGGTTAGTTATGGAGATCAGGTCAAGATGGCAGAAGGCGTTCCCGCCTTTGTTCCTGCTAAGGAAGATAACCACTTTAAGGTAACTGTAGAGCAGTTAGAAGCAGTTCGCACTGATAAGACCAAGGTTTTGGTTCTCAATTCACCATCTAATCCGACTGGTATGATTTATACTCGTGAAGAATTACTAGCTATCGGAAATTGGGCAGTTGAGCATGACATTCTGATTTTAGCTGATGATATATACGGTCGCCTTGTTTATAATGGAAATGAATTTATTCCAATCTCAAGTCTATCAGAAGCAATTCGTAAGCAAACCATTGTGATCAACGGTGTATCAAAAGCTTATGCCATGACAGGTTGGCGGGTAGGTTATGCAGTGGGTGATCCAGAAATCATTGCTGCTATGAGCAAATTGACAGGTCAAACAACTTCTAACCTAACTGCTGTTTCACAATATGCAACCATCGAAGCCCTAACTGGACCGCAAGATTCTGTGGAAGTTATGCGTCAAGCATTTGAAGAACGTCTCAATACCATCTATCCACTCTTGTGTGAAGTCCCTGGTTTTGAAGTGGTCAAACCACAAGGAGCCTTCTATCTCTTTCCAAATGTTAAAAAAGCCATGGAGATGAAAGGTTATACGGATGTGACTGACTTTACAACAGCTATTCTTGAGGAAGTTGGTTTGGCACTCATAACAGGAGCTGGCTTTGGAGCGCCAGAAAATGTCCGCCTCAGCTATGCGACAGACCTAGACACGCTTAAAGAAGCAGTTAAACGCTTGAAAGCATTTATGGGTAGTGAGAATGATTGATCATTTTGAAATTAAGGTAAAAGATTTACAAATTTCAGAAGGATTTTATAAGAGATTTCTCGCTCCTTTGGGCTATAAATTGGCTTTTAAGACTAGTTCTCTAATCAGTTTTCTTGCTCCAAACAGCCCTCATCCTGGTGGTGATTTTTGGCTGGCTCAGGGGACACAAGATCCTATTCACTTTGCTTTCTTAGCAGAAAATAAGGAAGAGGTTCAAGCTTGTTATGAGGCTGGCTTAGAGGCAGGTGGGCGAGACAATGGGGCTCCTGGTTATCGCAGTGAGCATCCGATTTACTATGCTGCTTTTGTGATTGACCCAGATGGGAACAATATAGAAGTGGTTTGCCATAAAGAATAAAAAAGAAAAGGAAAAATAATGACAAAACGTGTAACGATTATTGATGTAAAAGACTATGTTGGTCAAGAAGTGACGATTGGCGCTTGGGTTGCCAACAAATCAGGAAAAGGGAAAATCGCCTTCTTACAATTGCGTGATGGAACAGCCTTCTTCCAAGGTGTGGCCTTTAAACCAAACTTTGTAGAAAAATTTGGTGAAGAAGTGGGACTTGAGAAGTTTGATGTTATCAAACGCTTGAGCCAAGAAACGTCTGTTTATGTGACAGGTATTGTCAAAGAAGACGAACGTTCTAAGTTTGGCTATGAGTTGGATATTACAGACATCGAAGTGATCGGTGAATCTCAAGACTACCCAATCACACCAAAAGAACACGGGACAGACTTCTTGATGGACAACCGTCACTTGTGGCTCCGTTCTCGTAAGCAAGTAGCGGTGATGCAAATTCGTAACGCTATCATTTATGCAACTTATGAGTTCTTTGACAAGAACGGTTTCATGAAGTTTGATAGCCCAATTCTTTCAGGAAATGCGGCTGAAGATTCAACGGAACTCTTTGAAACTGACTACTTTGGAACGCCAGCTTACTTGAGCCAATCAGGTCAGCTTTACCTAGAAGCAGGAGCTATGGCCCTTGGCCGTGTCTTTGACTTTGGTCCAGTATTCCGTGCTGAAAAATCAAAAACACGCCGTCACTTGACTGAGTTCTGGATGATGGATGCTGAGTACTCATACTTGACACATGATGAGTCGCTTGACTTGCAAGAAGCTTATGTGAAAGCTCTTCTTCAAGGTGTTCTTGATCGTGCGCCTCAAGCCTTGGAAACATTGGAACGTGATACAGAACTCTTGAAACGCTACATTGCAGAGCCCTTCAAACGCATCACTTATGATCAAGCCATCGACCTCTTGCAAGAGCATGAAAATGATGAAGATGCTGACTACGAACATCTTGAGCATGGTGATGACTTTGGTTCACCGCATGAAACTTGGATCTCAAACCACTTTGGTGTGCCAACTTTTGTCATGAATTACCCAGCAGCTATCAAGGCCTTCTACATGAAACCAGTTCCTGGAAATCCAGAGCGCGTGCTTTGTGCAGACTTGCTTGCTCCAGAAGGTTACGGAGAAATCATCGGTGGTTCTATGCGTGAGGAAGACTACGATGCCCTTGTTGCTAAGATGGATGAACTTGGTATGGATCGTACAGAGTATGAATTCTACCTTGACCTTCGTAAATACGGTACTGTACCACACGGTGGCTTCGGTATCGGTATTGAACGTATGGTGACCTTCGCAGCTGGAACAAAACACATTCGTGAAGCTATCCCATTCCCACGTATGTTGCACCGTATCAAACCGTAAGAATAGGAAAACGCCCATGTGGCGTTTTTTTCATGGAAAGGTCGAGAAACGAAAGTAACTATTATCAGGTTTTCAAAATCTTGATAATATGCGCTTTTCGTGAAAATATTTACTTCCTTTTCTTATAAAATTGAATTTGTGCTAGAAACATACTACCAGTTGTTCAGAATAGAGTTTCGTATCCTAGTACATTAATCTTATTGTTTAAAAACTGATGTATGTACTATTTTCTTCAAGGAAGTATTAGCTTGAAACCATAAATATATATAGGCACGAAACTTGAATTAATAATAGTGGCATGATACAATATTAAGTGATATTGATAATTATTGGGCAACCTTTTTTAAAATGATAACCTCTTAATATTGCTAAAAAATTTAAGGGGGGGGGGGGCTTTTTATTTGTCTGTATATTTCAATTCAATATTAAAAAAATATGCATAAAGGAGGTTGTGACTCTAAATGAAGGGTAAACAACAAGATTTTAGAACGGAAAAGTATATTCGTTACGGTATTCGTAAATACAGTTTTGGAGCAGCATCAGTAGCGATTGCGGCTGGTTTAATGTTCTTAGGAAATGGAGCAGTTTCAGCGACAGAGGTACAAGGTGCAGAAACTATAGTAGCAGCAACTGAAACTTCTACATCAACTGTGGCGACACCAGCAACTAAGCAATCAACAGCACCAGCTGTAGAACAACCAGTAGCACCAGCAGAAGCATCAAAAGCGGAAGAAGCACCAACTACAAAGGCTGACACAAGCAAATTGGAAGCAGCTATTGCTCGTATGGAGACAGCCCTTGGCAAAGCAGGAGTATCTGAAAAGACTGCCTCAGCTATTGAAGCAGCAAAAACAGAACTTGCTAAGGCTCAAGCCCTACTGTCAAACGACAAAGCAACCCAAACAGAAGTAGATAAAGTTGCTAAAGAATTGAATAGCCAAGCTTTCGTTCTTTCAAGTATGCCAAAAGTAGAAAAGAAAGAAGAAAAACAAAATCAAGACTCACGTAATGGACAAGCGATTCCTGGTAATGGGGAAAGTGGGTTTAGAGAGGCAGCGGGTACAACAAGTGAGACATCAAACACTACAGTTACCAATGATGTCATCACCCCAACAACACCAGCGAAACCAACAGCAAAAGATATAGTTGGAGATACAAGTACAGTATCAAGAGAGAATTTCACTGGTTGGGATACCTATACAATGCCATTTGGAAGTCATCACCCAGGGGAAGGGGATTTAGGAGTAAATACTCCAGAGAAGAAAGCTGATGCAGAAGGACTAGAGTTTAGAGTATTTTCTGATCAACGTGCTGGTACAAGACCTAGTCCAGGACCTTCTAATTATACGTATTTAGGTAAAGAGAGTGATGTTAAAGCGCGTATCGACTATGGTTTGAAATTACCAGCAGAAGAAGTTCAAAAGTTGATAGAAGAAGCGGTTCTTTGGCGTGGAAAAATGCGCTATGATGGGTCGAGAATTCAAAGTGCAGCTGCTTCTACATATTTTGGTAGTGGACCATATGAATATCTAATATCAAGTATTTATAAACTTGGATATGAACAAGGTATTGATAAAGTATATATTAAAGATGTAAGCAAACGTATTGAAGTAACGGAAAAAGCTAAGGCCGCTGGATGGACGGTTTCAGATTTTACAGTATACAATTTTCCAGGAGCTACATATGACAAGCAAACAGATAGTGTGCAAGGGGTTCTTACACATAATACTCCATTTAACTATCAACAATTAAGAACTCGAGTAACTTTTAAAAATACTATTACTGGTAAAACATTAACACTTCCTTTAGATGATCATCGATTTGGTGGAGTTGCTTGGAAAGATACTACACCGCCTAAAATCGGAATTAATGATACAGTGAAAGAAGGAAAAGTAGGAGAAAATCTTGTAGTTCCGGTTGAATATAGAGATGCCGGTGGTTCTCATGCCGGCGCACCTAATGGTAGAAATATTCCTTATAATTTAACAGATGAAAATGGAACACCGCTAAATCGTGTGATAACTATTAGAGATACAGTAAGTCGTGCTATTGTTGGTGTTTCTGGGGAGAAAATTACAGGAACTACAGGAGCAGGAGCAGGGAATCCTACAGAATTAACAGGAAATGACACAAAAATTCCTGGTGTAGGTTTCACAATTGCCTCGAATGATATGACAGATAGCAATCCGAATGGATTTAAAGGAACTCCTACTGAAGCAGGGATTTACCGCGTATCTATTTATGCAAGAGACTATAATGTAACTAATGCAAATGAAGCGTATGCTCACGCAACCTTTAAAATTGCGCCTTCAGTAACTGTAAAAAATGTGCACGCATATGATAAAGAAGTCCCAATTACGATTTCAAACGGTGCTTCTGAAGCAACGATTTCATTGCCAGATGGAACAAATACTAAAATTGTTGCTAAAAATGGTAAATGGGTTGTATCGGAAACAACTAATACAGCTGTAAACGTTAATGATGAAATCGGTACAGTTGGAGAAACATTTAATTTAAAAGTTCTTCCAACAGCAACAGCAAAAGCGGCTACAGATACGATTAATGTAACAGCAAGCAGTGAAAATGTAACAGCTACTTTCACACGAGCGGAAGTAACTATAAAAACGCAAGTTGGAGATAATGTAACCGCAACATTCAATAAGACAACAGGTCGTTGGGATTTACCTAGTGATATTGCTGAAAAGAAAACAGTTAATAGCGATGGAACTACTACATGGTTAAAACGTGACTTGTATGTTGATGTAAACAAAAATGGAGAAACAATATTTAATGTTTATGAATATACTCGTACGTTAGATGCAACAGGAAAAGTGACAGCTGTCAATAATCCTACTCGTACCTTGACAACTTATCATAAAGAAAATGCGGCGAATAGTTCAGCAGACTCAGCAACTGATACCAATAAAGGTATGGTTGTAACTGTAAAATATGACAAAGGACTAAATAAATGGACTGCAGATGACAACTCTACTGTAACAGCAACCAAAAATGGAGAAACATGGAATATTTCAACTACATCAGGCTTCACTGGAACAGTCGATGCAGTTCATGCAGAAAGTTCAGATAAAGCGTCTATATTAAATGATGCTCCAGCTGTTACTTCAACTTCTTACACAACTGTAAAAGGTGCAACTGTTGATTTAGTAAAACAAGCATCTGCTGCAGTAACAATTACTGACAGAGAAGATGATGCAACTACAGATCCAACTAAGAAGGAAACAACTGTTACTAAAGTAACGTTAACATCTCCTTCAGGGAAAGTAACGGAATATTATAGTGCCGCAGAAGTTGCAGCTGTTAAGTTAACAGAAGCGGGTCATTATACTGTTAAAGTAGATGTAAAAGATAGTAATGGAAATATAGTTACTGCCGATTCTGATACAGCAACAGGAACAAATGAAAATGATAATACTGCGATTGCTTCAACGACTTATGTTATTACTGTTAAAAATCAAGCAACAGGTAAACTTTATACAGTAGAGGATGACACTGTAACAAGTGATCAAATAAAAGACAAAGTAAATCCTACAGCTGTAGATGGATTTACTCCAACTAAAAATGATATTACTAATATTCCTGCAACTTCAGGTAAAGCAGGTCAAACATTACCAACTCCTGCAACAGTAACTTATACAAAAGGAACAGAAACAATTTCAGTAGAAACAACTGTAGATGTTGTAGTTTTACCAAAAGTAACTCCTACAGGAGTGACGGTACTTAAAGATAGCACTGATTTAGAAACTGTAGTGAAAGAAAAAGCAATAGAAGCAGCTAAAGCAATTGCAACAGATAAGATTCCAACAGGTGTAAAAGTATCGATTAAACAAGTAAAAGAAGGTACTCTTCCAGCAACAACGACAACAGGTGTCCAAACTCCTGCAAAAGTAGTAGTAGAGTACAAAGATGCTAATGATAATGTTGTTGAAACGAGAGAAGTCGAAGTTCCAGTAACGGTAGTAGGATCAACAGTAAATAAAATTGTAAAACTCGAAGGTGATGAATTAACAGATGATGAAGTGAAAGCTGCTGTAACAGCAGGTACAGATGGGAAAAAAGGTGAACCACTATTATCTGAAAATATTACAGCAGAACCAGGGACTAAGGAAGTTCCAATTCCTGTAACCTATAATAATGATAGTTTATCGGAAAGAGTTTTAGTACCAGTAGTAGTTTTACCAAAAGCAACTGGTGATGTAGACGTACCAAAAGGCTCAACTGTTGAAAAAGTAAAAGAAGCAGCTAAAGCAAAAGTAACAGAATTAGTAACATCAGCTGATTTCAAAGCGAATTTACCAGAAGGTTCTAAAGATGTAGTTGTTGGAGATGTTACTGAAGAAGTATTAGCAACAATGACTGCAGAAAAAGGAACGGATAAAGGAATCGTTAAAGTTCCAGTAACTTATACAGTTGATGGCAAAACGTATACAAAAGATGCTGAAATTACGGTTAACGTATTAGGTTCAGTACCAAAAACAGTCTACACTGTAGAAGGAACAAAACCAGATGCGAATAAGGTAAAAGAAGCAGTAACACCAGATACTGACGGAACAGTAGGAACGCCAACAGAAGCTGATTTACCAGAAACAACAGGAAAAGTTGGAGCAACAGATGTAACTGTTCCAACTACAGTAACGTATCCAAGCGGAAATGAAACTGTAAATGTACCAGTTGAAGTATTACCAAAAGCAATACCAGAAAAAGTAACAACATTAAAAGATACAACTAGTGACAACCTAACAACAGCTGTAAAAGAAAAAGCACAAGCTGCAGTAGGTAAACTAACATTACCATCAGGAGTTACAGCAGAATTAGATCCAAATCAAACATATGCTGTTCCAGCAACAGATTCTAATGGTGACAAAACAGCAGTACCAGTAAAAGTACAATACAAAGACAGTACAGGTACAGTGGTAACTGAAGATACAATTTTAGTACCAGTAACAGTCGTAAGTTCAACACCAAGTAAGATTGTTGTATTTGAAGGTGAAAAACCAACTGCTGAACAAGCAAAAGAAGCGGTAACACCAGGAACAGACGGTAAAAAAGGTGAACCAACAACATTACCAGAAACAACTGGAAAAGCTGGAGCTACAGATGTAAAAGTTGACGTGCCGGTAACTTATGATAATGGTAAGATAACAGAAACAGTAAGTGTCCCTGTAACAGTATTACCAAAACCAGAAGCTGATGAAATTCTTGTTCCTAAAAATGGCGATAAAGAAAAAGCAAAAGAAAAAGTACTTGCTCAAGCTGAAAAAGCGATTGCTGATGGAACATTTACAGGTAAACTACCACAAGGTGCTAGAGTTGAGATTGATAAAACAGCTACAGTAACAGTTCCTGACTTAACAGAAGATACAGAAGTTGATGTACCAGTTAAATACACTGTAGATGGTCAAGAAAAAATGACAACGATTAAAGTTCCTGTAACAGTAGTTGAAGGTGTTCCTCAAATTGTTCCAGTGGATGAAAACAATAAACAACCAAATCCAGAAAACAGTATTGATAAAACGGAATATCCAGATGGTTCTACATTTAGATATAAAACTCCTAATGGACAAACATCTCCAATCGATGTAACAACAACTGGAGATAAGAATGTGATTGTTGAAGTGCTAGATAAAGGCGGTAATCCTATTGCAGAAGTACCAGCGATTGTACGTGTAGTAGATAGTACACCACAATTTGTAGTAGCAAATCCAGCTAAGAAACAACCTGAAGCGAAAGATAGTGTTACACCAGGAGAATATCCAGATGGCACAACATTTGAGTACAAGACACCGGTAGATACAACAACTGCAGGTGAAAAAGATGTGACAGTTGTAGCTAAGCTAAATAATCAACCAATTGTAGAAGTTCCTGCAAAAGTAGTGGTAGTAGATCCTAAGACGCAATATGTGGCAGCAGATCCAAGCAAACCACAACCAGATGCATCTAAGAGTATTGATCCAGAACAATATCCAGATGGCACAACATTTGAGTACAAAACTCCAGTAGATACAACAACTCCAGGTGAAAAAGATGTAGTCGTTGTTGCCAAAGATGGAGATGATACACTTGTTGAAGTGCCAACAAAAGTGAAGGTTGTACAAGGTTACCCTCAAATTGTTCCAGTGGATGAAGGTAAGAAACAACCGTCTCCAGAAGATAGCATTGATACGGATGATTATCCAGAAGATGCAACATTTGAGTATAAAGAAGAAGTAGATACGTCTACATCAGGCGACAAGAAAGTTACTGTTGTTGTGAAACAAGGGGATAAAGTATTAGTAGAAGTACCTGCAACTGTACGTGTTGTAGAAAGCTATCCACAATTTGTGCCAGTAGACAAGGATAAAAAACAACCTTCTGCTGAAGGAAGTATTGATCCTAAAGCATTCCCTAAAGAGACAGAGTTTACTTACGAAACTCCAGTAGACACAACAACACCAGGCGAAAAGGATGTTGTTGTAGTAGCGAAAATTGGGGATAAAGTCATTGCGAAAGTCCCTGCAAAAGTAATGGTTGTAGAACCTAAGACACAATATGTGCCAGTTGATAAATCAAACAAACAACCAGATGCATCTAAGAGTATTGATCCTGAACAATATCCAGATGAAATTACATTTGGATATAAGACTCCAGTGGACACAACAACACCAGGCGAAAAAGATGTAGTCGTTGTTGCAAAAGATGGAGATGACACACTTGTTGAAGTACCAGCTAAAGTTAAAGTAGTAGAAGGAAAAGAACAATTAATTCCTATTAATGCTACAGGTGAAAATCAACCAAAACCAAAAGATAGTATTACACCAAGTGATTATCCAGCAGACTCAACATTTGAATATAAAGTTCCAGAAGGACAAACAACTCCATATGATGGAACAACTCCAGGGGATAAATCAGTTACAGTTGTGGTAAAAGATAAAAATGGTAATGTATTAGTAGAGGTTCCAGCAACCATTAAAGTTGTGGAATCAAAACCAACACCAATCGAAACACCAGTAACGAATACACCATTAACAAAAGAGGATATTGCTAAATATGTTAAAGTGCCAGAAGGTGGTAACGTAACGAACGTAGAGAACATTCCAGACTTAACAACCCCAGGTAAGAAAGATCCAGTTAAAGTTACTGTTACTTTACCAAATGGAAAAACAACTACAGTCGAAGTTCCTGTCAATGTAACACCTGTTAAGGAAATCGAAACCCCAGTGACGAATACACCTTTAACAAAAGATGATATT
>NZ_JUQO01000168.1 GCF_001074635.1 Streptococcus mitis | reverse complement strand
ACCAAACAACTCAGTGAGCGAATCAGTTTCTAAAGCAACGTCAGAGTTAACAAGTACATCTACTTCAGCAAGCACATTGCCTTCTGAATTAGGATCAACAAGTGCGTCAGCTTCAGTAAGTACATCTGTTTCTGAATCTGTATCTGCGTCAACAAGCGTATCAGCTTCAGCAAGTGATTCAGTATCAACATCAGCAGATACTTCAGTATCAGCAAGCGTATCAACATCAGCAGACACATTATCTTCTGAGACAACAACAGTATCAGAAGGTAAGTCAAGAAAACAATTGCCAAATACTGGTACAGAAGCTTCTAAATCATCTGTACTTTTAGGAGCTTTGGCAGCTGTGACTGGTCTAGGTCTGTTTGCGAAACGCCGTAAAAATGATCAAGAAGATTAATAAGACGACTATCTAAAAAGTTTTCTTATTGATTAGAAATGCTGAAAGAAACCCCTTGGAAAGTTTAACTTTCAAGGGGTTTTTATTGTATTGTAGGGGAAAATGATGTTATAATTTAAGATAGGAATATTTTTCAACTGTTTTGTAAATTTACTTTATAGTATCAAAAAATCAAAATGAAGTTTATACTCAATGAAAATCAAATAGCAAACTAGATACAGGGTGCTCAAAGCATTGCTTTGATGCTGCGGACGGAACTGACGAGTCAGGTCAAAATATAGTTATACGGCAAGTTGAAGTTGACGTGGTTTGAAGAGTATTAATTATCTTTCATAGAGAAGAAGGGTATTAGAATTTAATTGAATTCTAATATTTTCTATGTTTAATTTTTAAAATTAAACCATCAATTTGATGTTTATTGAGTTTGCAAATTAATAGAAAAATAAAAATAAATGGAAATGGGTAAATACAATGGAAAAATTAACATTTGTTTTAGCTGGTGATTATGGC
>NZ_JUQO01000167.1 GCF_001074635.1 Streptococcus mitis | reverse complement strand
CTACAACCTCAAAGCAGTGCTTTGAGCAGCCTGCGGCTAGCTTCCTAGTTTGCTTTTTGATTTTCATTGAGTATGAATCTTACCATATCATCTATGTGATAAATCGGTAACTCGAATAACTTGGTCCACTTGCTCCCAAATCAGAGGATTGTGGGTCGCAATAATAATGGTTCGATTCGGATTTTTTAAAGATTCTAGGATAGAAAGTAATTCCTCAGAGTTTTTGGGGTCTAAGGAAGCGGTTGGTTCATCTGCGAGAATCAAAGGCGGATCCTTTAAAATTATCTTCGCTAGTGCAACACGTTGCGCTTCTCCTCCTGATAATTCAAATATAGGTTGCTTTAAATCCAAATAAGAGAGGTTTACACGGTTTAGAGCTTGTTTCATCAAAGAGATTTTCTCTTTTTCTTTCAACTTTTTACCAACTAAACCCAGATTGAGATTCTCTTTGACGGTTTGGCTTTCAATTAAGCCAAAATCTTGAAATAAATATC
>NZ_JUQO01000166.1 GCF_001074635.1 Streptococcus mitis | reverse complement strand
AGATGACAGTAAGAAAAAATTGGATGTCACACTCTTTTCAGACTTATATCGTCAGGTTGGGCAGGAAATAAAAGAGGGAGCCTTCTACTATATAAAAGGAAAAATCCAGTCACGTGATGGCCGTCTGCAAATGATTGCACAAGAAATAAGAGAAGCAGTTGCTGAACGCTTTTGGATACAGGTAAAAAATCATGAATCGGATCAAGAAATTTCACGTATTTTAGAACAATTTAAAGGTCCAATCCCAGTCATCGTCAGGTATGAAGAGGAACAGAAAACAATCGTTTCCCCTCATCATTTTGTAGCTAAATCCAATGAATTAGAAGCGAAGTTGAATGAAATCGTTATGAAAACGATTTATCGCTAAAAATACGGAAAATAGAAGAATTTTAAAATCAAATGTGGTATAATCAATAAGAATGTTAAAAGAAAAAGGAGCATAACCAATATGAAACGTATTGCTGTTTTGACTAGTGGTGGAGACGCCCCTGGTATGAACGCTGCTATCCGCGCAGTTGTTCGTCAAGCAATTTCAGAAGGAATGGAAGTGTTTGGTATCTATGACGGATATGCTGGTATGGTTGCCGGTGAAATTCATCCCCTAGATGCAGCTTCAGTAGGAGACATCATTTCTCGTGGTGGTACTTTCCTTCACTCAGCTCGTTACCCAGAGTTCGCTCAACTTGAAGGGCAACTTAAAGGGATTGAGCAATTGAAAAAACACGGAATTGAAGGTGTAGTTGTTATCGGTGGTGACGGATCTTACCACGGCGCTATGCGTTTGACTGAACATGGCTTCCCAGCTATCGGTCTTCCAGGTACAATCGATAACGATATCGTTGGTACTGACTTTACAATCGGTTTTGACACAGCGGTTACAACTGCTATGGATGCTATCGATAAGATTCGTGATACATCATCAAGTCACCGTCGTACTTTTGTTATTGAAGTTATGGGACGTAACGCTGGTGATATCGCTCTTTGGGCTGGTATTGCAACTGGTGCTGATGAAATCATCATTCCTGAAGAAGGATTCAAGATTGAAGATATCGTAGAAAGCATTAAATGTGGTTATGAGTGTGGTAAAAAACACAATATCATCGTCTTGGCAGAAGGTGTGATGTCAGCAGCTGAATTTGGTAAAAAACTAAAAGAAGCTGGGGATACAAGCGACCTTCGTGTGACAGAACTTGGACATATTCAACGTGGTGGTTCTCCAACTGCGCGTGACCGTGTATTGGCGTCACGTATGGGTGCGCATGCTGTTAAACTTCTTAAAGAAGGTATCGGTGGTGTTGCGGTTGGTATCCGTAACGAAAAAATGGTTGAAAACCCAATTCTTGGTACTGCAGAAGAAGGAGCATTGTTTAGCCTTACTGCAGAAGGTAAGATTGTAGTTAACAACCCACACAAAGCCGACATTGAGCTATCTAGCTTGAATAAGAGCTTGTCATAATTTACAATTTAGTTAATAAGACCAAAAAGGTCATATATATAAAGGAGTCACAAAAATCATGAACAAACGTGTAAAAATCGTTGCAACTTTGGGTCCTGCGGTAGAAATCCGTGGTGGTAAAAAATTCGGTGAGGACGGATACTGGGGTGAAAAACTTGATGTTGAAGCTTCAGCTAAAAACATTGCTAAATTGATTGAAGCTGGTGCTAACACATTCCGTTTCAACTTCTCACACGGTGACCATCAAGAACAAGGTGAGCGTATGGCAACTGTTAAACTTGCTGAAAAACTTGCAGGTAAAAAAGTTGGTTTCCTTCTTGATACAAAAGGACCAGAAATCCGTACAGAATTGTTCGAAGGTGAAGCTAAAGAGTATTCATATAAAACTGGTGAGAAAATCCGTGTTGCAACTAAACAAGGAATCAAATCAACTCGTGAAGTGATTGCATTGAACGTTGCTGGTGCTCTTGATATCTATGATGATGTTGAAGTTGGTCGTCAAGTTTTGGTTGACGATGGTAAACTTGGTCTTCGTGTGGTTGCTAAAGATGATGCAACTCGTGAATTTGAAGTTGAAGTTGAAAACGATGGTATCATCGCTAAACAAAAAGGTGTGAACATTCCTAACACTAAAATTCCTTTCCCAGCTCTTGCTGAACGCGATAACGACGATATCCGTTTCGGTCTTGAACAAGGTATCAACTTCATCGCGATTTCATTCGTACGTACTGCAAAAGATGTGAACGAAGTTCGTGCAATCTGTGAAGAAACTGGAAACGGACATGTTCAATTGTTCGCTAAAATCGAAAACCAACAAGGTATCGATAACTTGGATGAAATCATCGAAGCTGCTGATGGTATCATGATCGCTCGTGGTGACATGGGTATCGAAGTACCATTCGAAATGGTTCCAGTTTACCAAAAAATGATCATCACTAAAGTCAATGCTGCAGGTAAAGTTGTTATCACTGCAACAAACATGCTTGAAACAATGACTGAAAAACCACGTGCAACTCGTTCAGAAGTATCAGACGTATTTAACGCTGTTATTGACGGAACTGACGCAACAATGCTTTCAGGTGAGTCTGCAAATGGTAAATACCCACTTGAGTCAGTAACTACAATGGCTACAATCGATAAGAACGCTCAAACTCTTCTTAACGAATACGGACGTTTGAACTCAGATTCATTCGAACGTAACTCTAAGACAGAAGTAATGGCTTCAGCTGTTAAAGATGCTACTAACTCAATGGACATTAAATTGGTTGTAACTCTTACTAAGACAGGTCACACTGCACGTTTGATCTCTAAATACCGTCCAAATGCTGACATCTTGGCATTGACATTCGACGAATTGACAGAACGTGGATTGATGTTGAACTGGGGTGTTATCCCAATGTTGACAGATGCTCCATCTTCAACTGACGATATGTTCGAAATTGCTGAACGTAAAGCAGTTGAAGCAGGTCTAGTAGAATCTGGTGACGATATCGTTATTGTTGCTGGTGTACCAGTTGGAGAAGCTGTTCGTACAAACACAATGCGTATCCGTACAGTACGTTAATTAATAGAAAAATAGCCTATCGTATCAAGCTGTCTAGCCTGTATGATGGGCTTTTTTGTATATGGGAAAAGTTTTCTACTTTTGATTTAATGTAACTGTAGCTAGAGAGTAAATCGTTGCTTGTTCCATACTTTTTGTGATGTGAGTATAAATCCGATTGGTAGTCTTTTTATCTTCATGCCCAAGCCATGACATGATAACTTTTAAAGGGATGTTGTTTTTTGAACGAAAATTTCATAAAATGTTTAGTTCTTATAGTGGATTGCAGCTAGAATAGTACGCCGTGGCTACTAAAACATTTCTAGAAATTAATTTGTTCATATCTTATTTCAATCTACTATAATACAGAAAAAAACAACTCCTTGATGATTCAAGGAGTTGTCTATAGTTAAATTAGTTTTTAGAAGCTTCTTGGAATTCTGGATTTTTCCATGCTTCGTCAATGATAGCTTGCAATTCTTTAGCAGATGCTTGCATTTTTTGAGTTTCTGCGTCGTTCAATGGGATATTTACTGGACGAACGATACCATGTGCACCAACAACAGCTGGTTGACCGATAAAGACGTTCTCAACTCCGTATTGACCTTCTTGGAATACTGAAAGTGGAAGTACTGCATTTTCGTCGTCAAGGATTGCTTTAGTGATACGAGCAAGGGCTACTGCGATACCGTAGTATGTTGCACCTTTTTTGTTGATGATTGTGTAGGCTGCATCACGAACACCTTCGAACAATTCAATCAATTCAGCTTCTTGAACATTTTGAGTGTCTTTAAGGAATTCTTCAAGGTTTACACCAGCGATGTTTGCGTGTGACCAAACAGCGAATTCAGAATCACCGTGTTCACCCATGATGTAAGCGTGAACTGAACGAGCATCTACATCCAATTTTTCAGCAAGTGCTTGACGGAAACGAGCTGAGTCAAGCGAAGTACCTGAACCGATAACGCGTTCTTTAGGGAAACCAGAGAATTTCCAAGTTGAGTAAGTCAAAACGTCAACTGGGTTAGCAGCAACAAGGAAGATACCTTTGAAACCGGATTCAACAACTTGAGTTACGATTGATTTGTTGATAGCAAGGTTTTTACCTACAAGGTCAAGACGAGTTTCACCTGGTTTTTGAGGCGCACCTGCAGTGATCACAACAAGGTCAGCGTCTGCACAGTCAGAGTATTGAGCTGCATAGATTTTTTTAGGTGAAGTGAAGGCAAGGGCGTGACTAAGGTCAAGCGCGTCACCAACAGCTTTTTCATGCAATTGTGGAATTTCGATAATTCCAAGCTCTTGTGCAATTCCTTGGTTAACAAGTGCAAAAGCGTAAGATGAACCTACAGCACCATCTCCGACAAGGATAACTTTTTTGTGTTGTTTAGTTGAAGTCATTGTTCTAAACATCTCCTTAATTTTATTCAGGGATTTCCCCAGTTATTTTAATTCTATCACTTTTAAAAAGCTTTGTCACGAATATGCCTTGGAGTTCTTGATGTAAACGTTTTAGCTAATTTGGATACCTGAAATATGGCGGACATTATGGTATAATATTATTAATTACTAATAGTGAAATGAGGCATTTATTAATGCAGGATAGAAATTTAGTGAATGTCAATCTGACAAAGGAGATGAAGGCGAGCTTTATCGATTACGCCATGAGTGTTATCGTAGCGCGGGCTCTTCCTGATGTTCGAGATGGCTTGAAACCTGTTCACCGTCGGATTCTCTATGGAATGAATGAATTGGGTGTTACTCCAGACAAACCCCATAAAAAATCTGCTCGTATTACAGGGGACGTCATGGGTAAATACCACCCACACGGGGATTCCTCTATCTATGAAGCAATGGTCCGCATGGCTCAATGGTGGAGCTACCGTTACATGCTTGTAGATGGGCATGGAAACTTTGGTTCCATGGATGGAGATGGTGCTGCCGCCCAGCGTTACACTGAGGCACGTATGAGCAAGATTGCTCTAGAAATGCTTCGAGATATCAATAAGAATACGGTTGATTTCGTTGATAACTATGATGCTAATGAACGTGAACCCTTGGTCTTGCCAGCTCGTTTTCCAAATCTTTTAGTTAATGGAGCAACTGGTATTGCCGTTGGGATGGCGACCAATATTCCCCCTCATAACTTGGGTGAAACCATTGATGCAGTGAAGTTGGTCATGGACAATCCTGAAGTGACTACCAAGGACTTGATGGAAGTCTTGCCTGGTCCAGATTTTCCAACAGGTGCCCTTGTCATGGGGAAATCAGGCATTCATAAGGCTTATGAAACAGGTAAAGGTTCTATTGTCCTTCGTTCTCGTACTGAAATTGAAGAAACTAAGACTGGCCGTGAGCGCATCGTTGTGACGGAATTTCCTTACATGGTCAATAAAACCAAGGTGCATGAGCATATTGTTCGTTTGGTTCAGGAAAAACGGATTGAGGGCATCACAGCGGTTCGTGATGAGTCAAACCGCGAAGGGGTTCGTTTCGTGATCGAGGTCAAGCGCGATGCTTCAGCCAATGTTATCCTCAATAACCTCTTCAAGATGACCCAGATGCAAACCAACTTTGGTTTTAATATGTTGGCGATTCAAAATGGGGTGCCGAAGATTTTATCTCTTCGTCAGATTTTGGATGCTTATATTGAGCACCAAAAAGAAGTGGTTGTTCGTCGTACTCGTTTTGATAAGGAAAAAGCGGAAGCGCGTGCTCATATCTTAGAAGGTCTCTTGATTGCGCTAGACCATATCGACGAAGTGATTCGTATCATCCGTGCTAGTGAAACGGATGCTGAAGCACAAGCTGAGTTGATGAGCAAGTTTAAGCTTTCTGAACGTCAAAGTCAGGCCATCCTTGATATGCGTCTCCGTCGTTTGACAGGTTTGGAACGCGATAAGATTCAGTCTGAGTATGATGACCTCTTGGCTCTGATTGCGGATTTAGCAGATATTCTTGCTAAACCAGAACGTGTTTCTCAAATCATCAAAGATGAATTAGATGAAGTCAAGCGTAAGTTTGGTGACCAACGTCGTACTGAATTGATGGTCGGTGAAGTCTTGAGTCTTGAAGATGAGGATTTGATTGAAGAATCGGATGTCTTGATTACGCTTTCTAATAAGGGATACATCAAACGTCTGGACCAAGCTGAGTTTACTGTTCAAAAACGTGGTGGCCGCGGTGTTCAAGGGACAGGTGTTAAGGATGACGATTTTGTCCGAGAGTTAGTGTCAACTAGCACTCATGATCATTTACTCTTCTTCACAAATAAAGGACGTGTCTATCGCCTGAAAGGTTATGAAATTCCTGAGTATGGTCGGACAGCCAAAGGGCTACCAGTAGTCAATCTCTTGAAATTGGATGAAGGTGAAAGTATTCAGACTATTATCAATGTTGAGTCTGAACGCAGTGATGACGCTTACCTCTTCTTCACAACCCGTCATGGTATTGTAAAGAGAACCAGCGTTAAGGAATTTGCTAATATTCGTCAAAATGGACTTAAGGCATTGAACCTCAAAGATGAAGATGAGTTGATTAATGTCTTGTTGACGGAAGAAAATACGGATATTATCATTGGTACCAAGTTTGGGTATGCAGTTCGCTTTAATCAATCAGCCGTTCGCGGCATGAGTCGTATCGCCACAGGTGTGAAAGGTGTTAATCTCCGTGAGGGAGACACAGTAGTTGGTGCTAGCGTAATTACTGATCAAGATGAGGTTCTTATCATTACTGAAAAAGGATATGGTAAGCGTACAGTTGCGACTGAATATCCAACAAAAGGTCGTGGTGGTAAAGGGATGAAGACGGCTAATGTAGCTGAAAAAAATGGTCCTCTATCAGGTCTCTTGACTGTGAAAGGTGATGAAGACTTGATGATTATCACTGATACAGGTGTCATGATTCGAACCAATGTTGCCAATATTTCACAAACAGGACGCTCAACTATGGGAGTTAAAGTAATGCGTCTGGATCAAGATGCTAAAATTGTAACCTTTACTACGGTTGCAGCGGCAGAAAAAGAAGAAGTTGGGACAGAAAACGAAACAGAAGGTGAAGCATAATGTCTCAAAAAAATAATAAAAAGAAAAACAAACGGAAAAATCTGCTGACAAATGTCCTGGCAGGATTTCTGATACTACTATCAATTGCTTTGATTTTTAATGCTAAAATTCGTGATATTTTCATAGTTTGGAATACCAATAAGTACCAAGTTAGTCAGGTATCAAAAGAAAAAATAGAAGAAAATCAGGATACAGAAGGAAATTTTGATTTTGATTCTGTCAATGCTATCTCTTCGGAAGCTGTTCTAGCTTCTCAATGGGATGCTCAAAAATTACCAGTTATCGGCGGAATTGCAGTTCCTGAATTAGAAATGAATCTGCCAATTTTTAAAGGGCTTGATAATGTCAATCTCTTCTATGGTGCTGGTACCATGAAACGCGATCAAGTGATGGGGAAAGGAAATTATAGTCTAGCTAGTCATCATATTTTTGGTGTCAATAATGCTAATAAAATGTTATTTTCTCCTTTAGATAACGCTAAAAATGGTATGAAGATTTATCTAACCGATAAAAATAAAGTTTATACTTATGAAATACGTGAAGTCAAACGTGTTACACCGGATCGTGTTGATGAAGTTGATGATAGAGATGGGGTCAATGAGATTACATTAGTAACCTGTGAAGACCTTGCTGCCACAGAACGTATTATTGTAAAAGGCGATTTGAAAGAAACAAAAGAATATTCACAAACATCTGATGAAATCCTAACAGCTTTCAATCAACCATACAAACAATTTTATTAATACAAATCAGTGAAATCTTGGATTTCACTGATTTTTTAAGCTTTTCATAAGAATAAACTTTTATGAAATACAGAAAACGCTTCCTTAATTTTAACGTTTGTGATATAATTATCAGGTAAAAATTTTTAGGAGTTTATTATGGTTTCTTCAGAATTTATCTCAAAGATTGAATTTGCTTGCAAGAAGAAAGAAAGTCTTTATAGTCAAAGCAAATTTAAGTATGCGATTCGTTCTATGTTCGCAGGTGCATTTTTAACCTTCAGTACTGCTGCAGGTGCAGTTGGGGCTGACTTGATTAATAAAATTGCACCAGGTAGTGGACGTTTCCTCTTCCCCTTTGTCTTTGCTTGGGGATTGGCCTACATTGTTTTCTTAAATGCCGAGTTGGTAACATCAAACATGATGTTCTTGACTGCTGGTAGTTTCTTGAAAAAAATCTCTTGGAGAAAAACAGCTGAGATTTTACTTTACTGTACCTTGTTTAACCTTATCGGAGCCTTGATAGCAGGTTGGGGCTTTGCCCACTCAGCAGCTTATGCACATCTGACTCACGATAGTTTCATTTCAGGGGTTGTTGAGATGAAGTTAGGCCGCTCAAATGAATTAATCTTGCTTGAGGCGATTTTGGCAAATATTTTCGTAAATATTGCGATTCTTTCATTTGTTTTGGTCAAAGATGGTGGTGCCAAACTTTGGCTTGTGTTGTCAGCAATTTACATGTTTGTATTCTTAACAAACGAGCACATTGCGGCGAACTTTGCTTCTTTCGCGATTGTAAAATTCAGTGTTGCTGCTGATTCAATTGCTAACTTCGGTGTTGGGAATATGCTTCGCCACTGGGGTGTAACCTTCATTGGAAACTTTATCGGAGGAGGTCTTTTGATGGGTCTTCCATATGCCTTCCTCAATAAAAATGAAGATACTTATGTAGATTAAGAAAATGAGCACGATTGATTCGTGCTTTTTTTATTTTTAAAATAAGGCAATAGTTATTTATTATATCAAAATATAGAAAACTGATATTTGTAAACTATACCTTAAGGTGCTACAATATCTTTAATGAAACTATATGGAGGTCGCCTTATGACTCGTGATTTTAAATTTGAAACCTTACAATTGCATGCTGGGCAAGTAGTTGACCCAGCAACTAAGTCTCGTGCAGTGCCGATTTATCAGACAACATCCTTTGTTTTTGATGACACGCAGGAAGGTGCCGATCTGTTTGCCTTGAGGAAACCAGGGAACATTTATACTCGTATCACCAACCCTACAACAGCTGCCTTTGAAGAAAGAATTGCTGCCCTTGAAGGTGGTGTCGGAGCTCTTGCAACCGCATCAGGTATGGCTGCAGTTACTTATACGATTTTGGCGCTTGCCCACGCTGGTGACCATGTTGTAGCAGCCTCAACTATTTACGGTGGAACATTCAATCTTTTGAAAGAAACCCTTCCTCGTTATGGTATCACAACAACCTTTGTCGATGTTGATAATTTGGAGGAAGTAGAAGCAGCGATCAATGACAATACCAAGCTTGTTTTGATTGAAACCTTGGGTAACCCTTTGATTAACATTCCTGACTTGGAAAAATTGGCTGAGATTGCGCATAGACACCGGATTCCACTCATTTCGGACAATACCTTTGCAACACCTTACTTGATTAATGTATTTTCTCACGGTGTAGATATTGCCATTCACTCTGCGACTAAGTTTATCGGTGGGCATGGTACGACTATTGGAGGAGTGATTGTCGATAGCGGGCGTTTTGACTGGGTGGCTTCAGGAAAATTCCCTCAATTTGTTGAGGAAGATCCAAGCTATCATAACTTGAGCTATACTCGTGATGTGGGTGCGGCAGCCTTTATTATCGCTGTCCGTGTTCAATTGCTTCGTGATACAGGTGCAGCCTTGTCACCATTTAATGCCTTTTTCTTGCTTCAAGGACTTGAAACCCTTTCACTTCGTGTGGAACGTCATGTGCAAAATGCAGAGAAAATTGTTGATTTTCTCGTCAACCATCCTAAGGTAGAAAAGGTAAATTATCCAAAACTAGCAGATAGTCCATATCATGCCTTGGCTGAGAAATACTTGCCAAAAGGTGTGGGCTCCATCTTTACCTTCCATGTCAAAGGTGGAGAGGCAGAAGCTCGCAAGGTAATTGATCATTTAGAAATCTTTTCTGACCTTGCAAATGTGGCAGATGCTAAATCACTTGTTGTCCATCCAGCAACAACTACTCACGGTCAATTGTCAGAAAAAGACCTGGAAGCAGCAGGTGTCACACCAAATCAAATCCGCTTGTCTATCGGACTCGAAAATGTAGAGGATTTGATTGAAGATTTGCGCTTGGCCTTGGAGAAAATTTAAAGTAAAAGAAGATAAACAGTGGGTTTCGACTCACTGTTTTTGATTTTCCCTCAGGCATGATATAATGGTTACAGAAGTCTAGAAAGAGGAACGATATGAACGAAATCAAATGCCCCAACTGTGGGGAAGTCTTTACAGTAAATGAAAGCCAGTATGCCGAACTCTTGTCTCAAGTGAGAACAGCAGAGTTTGATAAGGAATTGCACGATCGGATGAAGCAGGAACTGGCCTTGGCTGAGCAAAAGGCAATGAATGAACAACAGTCTAAACTGGCTCAAAAAGACCAAGAAATTGCGCAATTGCAGAGCCAAATCCAAAACTTTAATACAGAAAAAGAATTGGCCAAGAAAGAGGTTGAACAGACAAGCCATGAGGCATTATTAGCAAAGGACAAGGAAGTACAGGCCTTGGAAAACCAATTGGCAACCTTGCGTTTGGAGCATGAAAATCAACTACAGAAGACCCTTTCTGACCTAGAAAAAGAACGAGACCAGGTTAAAAATCAGCTTCTCTTGCAAGAAAAGGAAAACGAGTTGTCTTTGGCTTCTGTTAAACAAAACTATGAAGCACAGCTCAAAGCAGCCAGTGAACAGGTCGAGTTCTATAAGAATTTCAAAGCCCAGCAATCTACAAAAGCCATCGGGGAAAGTCTGGAACAGTATGCAGAGAGTGAGTTTAACAAGGTCCGTAGTTTCGCCTTTCCAAATGCCTACTTTGAGAAGGATAACAAGGTTTCTGCGCGTGGGTCTAAGGGGGACTTTATCTTCCGTGAGAGTGATGAAAATGGGGTCGAAATTATTTCCATCATGTTTGAAATGAAAAATGAAGCAGATGGAACAGAGAAGAAGCACAAGAATGCAGATTTTTACAAGGAATTGGACAAGGACCGTCGGGAGAAGAACTGTGAGTATGCCGTTTTGGTGACCATGCTTGAGGCCGATAATGACTACTTTAACACGGGGATTGTTGACGTCAGCCACGAGTATGAAAAGATGTATGTTGTTCGTCCTCAATTCTTTATCCAGTTGATTGGACTCCTGAGAAATGCGGCGCTTAATTCCCTAAAATACAAGCAAGAGTTGGCACTTGTCCGTGAACAAAATATAGATATTACACATTTTGAGGAAGACTTGGATGCCTTTAAGCTAGCTTTTGCCAAGAACTACAACTCTGCTTCAACTAACTTTGGTAAAGCAATCGATGAAATCGATAAGGCCATCAAACGCATGGAAGAGGTTAAGAAATTCCTAACTACATCTGAAAACCAACTTCGCTTAGCTAACAATAAGCTGGAAGATGTTTCCGTCAAAAAATTGACTCGTAAAAATCCAACTATGAAAGCGAAATTTGAAGCATTGAAGGGGGAGTAGAAAGCAAAAATGAACGGTATTATCAACTTAAAAAAAGAAGCGGGCATGACCTCGCATGATGCGGTTTTTAAACTGCGTAAGATTTTGGGAACCAAGAAGATTGGTCATGGTGGGACCTTGGATCCGGATGTAGTGGGTGTTTTGCCCATTGCAGTTGGCAAGGCGACACGCATGGTCGAGTTTATGCAGGACGAGGGCAAGGTCTATGAGGGGGAAATCACTCTGGGTTATTCCACGACGACTGAGGATGCCAGTGGGAAAGTGGTCGCAGAGACACCTGTTTTGTCGCACTTGGATGAAAAGCTTGTCGATGAAGCGATTGCCAGTCTGACTGGGCCTATTACCCAGATTCCACCTATGTATTCGGCAGTCAAGGTCAATGGTCGCAAGCTTTATGAGTATGCGCGTGCTGGTCAGGAAGTGGAGCGTCCAGAACGTCAGGTGACCATTTATCAATTTGATCGGACAAGCCCTATTTCTTATGAGGATCACCTCGCACGATTCACTTTTCGTGTAAAATGTAGCAAGGGAACTTATATTCGTACCTTGTCAGTTGACTTGGGAGAAAAATTGGGTTATGCGGCTCATATGTCACATCTGATTCGAACAAGTGCTGCTGGCTTACAGCTAGAAGACGCTCTTACCTTGGAAGAAATTGCTGAAAGAGTGGAGGCTGGTCAACTGGACTTTCTCCATCCTCTAGAGATTGGAACAGGGGATCTTGTTAAAGTTTTCCTAACTCCAGAAAAGGCTACAGAAGTGCGCTTTGGTCGTTTTATCGAACTCGAACAAACAGAACAAGAATTAGCTGCCTTTGAAGATGATAAATTGCTAGCCATTCTTGAAAAACGGGGCAATCTCTACAAACCACGAAAGGTTTTTAGCTAGTCTAACTGAGGTGTAGGGAGTGTTGTTTCCCTTAGACTATCCAAAATCAGACTATAAATTTTGCAAAAAATGTGATAGAATAGACCACGGATAAAAAAACGGAGGATAGCATGCAAAATAGACCAATCATTATCGGAGTGACAGGTGGTTCTGGTGGTGGTAAGACCAGTGTTTCAAGAGCCATTTTATCGCATTTTCCTGATGAAAAGATTTCCATGATTGAGCACGATTCATACTACAAGGATCAGTCTCATTTGACCTTTGAAGAGCGTGTCAAAACCAATTACGACCATCCTTTTGCCTTTGATACAGACTTGATGATCGAGCAGATTAAGGAATTGTTGGCAGGGCGTCCGGTGGACATCCCGACTTATGACTATACAGAGCATACACGGAGTAGCAAGACTTATCGTCAGGAGCCTCAAGATGTCTTTATCGTTGAGGGGATTTTGGTCTTGGAGGACAAGCGCCTGCGCGATTTGATGGATATCAAGATTTTTGTGGATACGGATGACGATGTGCGCATTATTCGTCGTATCAAGCGCGATATGGAAGAGCGTGGCCGTAGCCTTGATAGCGTTATTGACCAGTACTTAGGTGTGGTTAAACCAATGTACCACCAGTTTATCGAGCCAACTAAGCGTTATGCTGATATCGTCATTCCTGAAGGGGTTAGCAATACAGTGGCTATCGATCTTTTGACGACCAAGATTGCAAAGATTTTGGAAGAAGCTCGAAACAGCAAATAATCAGATGTGGAGGCTTTGCCTCCTTTTTCTATTTTTCTCTCATAATGGTACATAAATGGAGATTTTTAGGCATATTTTTGGTATAATAATACCCATGAAAGAGCAAGAAAATGAATAGTAGGTGGAGATGGAAAAGTATTTATCGGTAACAACTTTGACCAAGTATCTGAAAATGAAATTCGATAAAGACCCTTATTTGGAACGGGTCTATTTAACTGGTCAAGTTTCCAATTTTCGTAAACGACCTACTCACCAATATTTCTCCTTAAAAGATGACCATGCAGTCATTCAAGCGACCATCTGGTCTGGGATTTATCAGAAATTAGGTTTCGACCTAGAAGAAGGAATGAAGATCAATGTGATTGGGCGTGTACAGGTCTATGAACCGAGCGGTAGCTACTCCATCATCATTGAAAAAGCTGAGCCAGATGGGGTTGGTGCGCTTGCGATTCAGTTTGAACAACTCAAGAAAAAATTGACAGAAGAAGGCCTGTTTCAAGAACGCTTCAAGCAACCTCTGCCCCAATTTTCGAAGAGAATTGGTGTAGTAACCAGTCGTAGTGGAGCCGTTATTCGAGATATTATCACGACCGTCAGCAGGCGCTTTCCAGGTGTCGATATTCTGCTCTATCCGACTAAGGTTCAAGGAGATGGAGCGGCAGAAGAAATTGCTCGGAATATTGCTCGTGCTAATCAACGGGACGATTTGGATTTGCTGATTATTGGTCGTGGTGGTGGTTCCATCGAGGATCTCTGGGCCTTTAACGAAGAGACTGTGGTACTAGCTATTTTTGAGTCTCGTTTGCCAGTTATTTCTAGTGTGGGGCATGAGACGGATGTGACCTTGGCAGATTTTGTGGCAGATCGCCGCGCTGCGACACCAACGGCTGCTGCTGAACTAGCAACACCTGTGACCAAGTTGGATGTATTAGCTCATTTGCAAAATCAGGAAAAACGGATGGCAACGGCAGTACGAAATGTCCTATCTAAGAAACAAGAAGCTTTGAAAAAATGCAGTCAGTCTGTTATCTTTAGACAGCCAGAGCGTTTGTATGATGGCTATATGCAACGCTTGGATCAACTGCAACTGCGCTTAAAACAAAATTTGCGAACACGGATTTCTGATAACAAACAGATAGTACAAGCAAGGACGCATCGACTGGTACAATTATCACCTGTTACTAAAATTCAACGTTATCAAGACAGACTTGGTCAGTTGGATAAGCTCTTAGGTAGCCAAATGGCGCTGGTTTATGATGCCAAGGTTGCTGAAGTCAAGCGACTTTCGGAAGCCTTACTCATGTTGGATACCAGTCGAATCGTGGCGCGTGGTTATGCTATTGTCAAAAAAGAAGAGTCCGTTGTAGATTCGGTTGAGAGTTTGAAGAAAAAAGACCAAGTGACGCTTTTGATGCGAGATGGTCGAGTAGAATTAGAGGTTAAAGATGTCAAAACAAAAGAAATTTGAGGAAAATCTAGCAGAACTGGAGAGCATTGTCCAAAGTTTGGAAAATGGTGAAATTGCTTTGGAAGATGCGATTACTGCCTTTCAAAAGGGCATGGTCTTGTCAAAAGAGCTCCAAGCGACGCTGGACAAGGCTGAAAAAACCTTGGTCAAGGTCATGCAAGAAGACGGAACAGAAAGTGATTTTGAATGAAGAAGCAAGAAAAATTAGCTCTTGTCGAGTCGGCCTTGGAAGACTTTTATGGAGACCAGCAGTTTGCTTCTAGTTTGCGAGAGTCTGTTCTCTATTCCATTCATGCTGGTGGCAAGCGTATTCGGCCTTTTCTTCTGTTAGAAGTTCTGGAAGCCTTGCAGGTGGCTATTAAACCAGCACATGCACAGGTAGCCGCGGCCTTGGAAATGATTCATACAGGGAGCTTGATTCACGATGATCTTCCAGCTATGGATGATGATGATTACCGTCGGGGACGTTTGACCAATCACAAGAAATTTGGAGAAGCTATGGCCATTTTGGCTGGAGATGCTCTGTTCCTGGATCCTTACGCCTTGATAGCGCAGGCAGATTTGCCAAGTCAGATCAAGGTGGACTTGATTGCCAACTTATCGCTTGCTTCAGGAAGTCTAGGCATGGTTGCAGGACAAGTTTTGGATATGGAAGGTGAACACCAGCACTTGTCCTTGGAAGAACTTCAGACCATTCATGCTAATAAGACTGGAAAACTACTAGCCTATCCATTCCAAGCTGCAGCCATTATAGCCGAATTAGTACCTGAAATGCAGGTGAAGCTGAAAACTGTTGGTGAATTGATTGGACTTGCTTTTCAAGTTCGAGACGACGTACTGGATGTGACAGCTAGTTTTGAGGAAATCGGTAAGACACCACAAAAGGATCTACAGGCAGAAAAATCAACCTATCCTGCTTTGTTGGGCTTGGAAGAGGCTATTGCCTTTTGCAACCAGACTTTGGATCAAGCTAATGCAAAATTAGAAGAAATTGCCCAGCAGATTTCCTTGGAAACAGAATCGATTGTAAAAGTAGTAGAAAGTTTGAGAATCAATGGCTAAGGAAAGAGTGGATGTACTAGCTTATAAACAGGGCTTGTTTGAAACGAGAGAGCAGGCCAAGCGCGGTGTCATGGCTGGTCTAGTCGTAGCAGTCCTTAACGGAGAGAGGTTTGACAAGCCAGGAGAGAAAATTCCAGACGACACCGAGCTAAAACTTAAGGGTGAAAAACTCAAGTATGTCAGCCGTGGTGGTTTGAAACTGGAGAAGGCCTTGCAGGTCTTTGATTTGTCAGTGGATGATGCGACCACGATTGATATCGGGGCCTCTACTGGAGGTTTTACCGATGTCATGTTGCAAAATGGTGCTGAGTTAGTCTTTGCAGTTGATGTTGGTACCAATCAGTTGGCTTGGAAACTACGCCAGGACCCGCGAGTTGTCAGCATGGAACAGTTCAATTTCCGCTATGCTGAAAAGACTGATTTCGAAAAGGAACCGAGCTTTGCCAGCATTGATGTGAGTTTCATTTCCCTCAGTCTTATTTTGCCGGCCTTGCACCGTGTCTTGGCTAATCAAGGTCAGGTTGTGGCTTTGGTTAAGCCCCAGTTTGAGGCAGGACGTGAGCAGATTGGGAAAAATGGGATTATTCGAGATGCTAAGGTTCATCAACATGTCCTTGAATCTGTCACAGCTATGGCAGTAGAGGAAGGATTTTCAGTTCTTGGTTTGGACTTTTCTCCCATCCAAGGCGGTCATGGAAATATTGAGTTTTTAGCGTATTTGAAAAAAGAAGAGTCAGCAAGCAATCAGGTTCTTGCTGAGATTGAAGAAGTAGTAGAGAGGGCGCATAGTCAATTTAAAAATGAATAAAAAAGAGAGACTTGAAAAAATTAGACGATTTGTGACAGATTATCAAATCGGTACGCAAGAAGAAATTGTAGAACATTTGAAAGAAGCAGGTATCACTGCCACTCAAGCGACGGTATCACGAGATATCAAAGAACTAGGTATTGTCAAAATTCCTTTGAGAGATAATACCTATGTCTATGAATTGCCAAAATCAATCGTGAAAAGTTTGCAACTGGCTGAAGATAATATTGAGTCAGCTGAATTGATGGATAAGATGATCAATCTCCAAGTTATCCCAGGAAATACAGCTTTTGTAAAAGCTCAGTTAACCGAGACTTTTGCGGATAAGATTTTTAGCTGTTTAGCTGATGATAGCTCGATTTTAGTCATTGCCAGAAGTGAAAGTCTAGCTGAGGAAATCTTTGAACAAGTAAAAAATTGGTAGGTCTATATGTTACTTGAAATTTCGATAAAAAACTTTGCCATTATTGAGGCTATTTCTCTCAATTTTGAAAAGGGGATGACTGTCCTGACTGGTGAAACGGGTGCAGGGAAGTCGATTATCATTGATGCCATGAATATGATGTTGGGAGCTCGTGCGACGACAGATGTTATTCGTCATGGTGCGCCAAAGGCAGAGATTGAGGGGCTTTTCTCAGTTGAGAATAGTCGTCTTTTACAGGAAATTTTTGATGAGCAAGGTTTGGAATTTGGGGATGAGATTATCATCCGTCGGGAAATTCTGCAAAATGGTCGGAGTATTAGTCGTGTCAATGGCCAGATGGTTAATCTGTCTGTTTTGCGTGCTATTGGGCAACATCTGGTAGATATTCATGGTCAGCATGACCAAGAAGAGTTAATGCGCCCTCAACTTCATATTCAAATGTTGGATGAATTTGGTGATACAGCCTTTTGGGCCTTGAAAGAAACCTATCAAACGAGTTTTGATGCCTACCGTAAAATGCGTAAGCAGGTTCTGGAAGTCAAGAAAAACCAACAGGAACACAAGGCTCGTATTGAAATGTTGGAATTTCAAATGGCAGAGATTGAGGCAGCAAACTTGCAAGCTGGAGAAGATCTGGCTCTCAATCAAGAGCGTGATAAACTTCTCAATCATAAAAATATTGCGGATACGCTGACCAATGCATATAGTATGTTGGACAATGAAGATTTTTCAAGTCTGGCCAATGTTCGTTCGGCCATGAATGACATGGAAAGTGTTGAAGAGTATGACCCTGAATACCGTGAAATTTCAAGCTCTCTGTCTGAGACCTACTATGTCTTAGAAGATATTAGCAAACGTTTGGAAGCTATTATTGAAGACCTTGATTTTGATGGCAATCGTCTCATGCAGGTTGAGAATCGTTTGGACCTCCTTCATACTATTACGCGTAAATATGGTGGGACTGTAGACGATGTCTTGCTTTACTTTGCAAAGATTACGGAAGAATACAATCTCTTGACAGGCAATAATCTTTCGTCTGAAGAGATGGAAGCAGAACTTAAGAAATTGGAAGTTAATCTTGTCGACTTGGCAGCTCAGCTTGCATCTGCACGTCATGACTTGGCTCAGCAGCTAGAAGCAGAGATTAAACAAGAACTGCAAGACCTCTATATGGAAAAAGCCCAGTTTCAGGTTCGTTTTAACAAGGGCAAATTCAGTCGTGAGGGAAATGAAATGGTTGAGTTTTACATTTCAACCAACCCTGGTGAAGACTTTAAACCCTTGGTCAAGGTTGCGTCCGGTGGGGAATTATCTCGTCTCATGCTAGCCATTAAGTCTGCCTTTTCTCGTAAAGAGGGCAAGACAAGTATTGTCTTTGATGAGGTGGATACGGGAGTTTCAGGCCGTGTTGCCCAAGCTATTGCGCAGAAGATTCATAAAATTGGTCAGCATGGGCAGGTTCTAGCTATTTCCCATTTACCACAAGTGATTGCGATTGCAGATTATCAATTCTTTATTGAGAAGATTAGTAATGACCATTCAACAGTTTCGACTGTTCGTCTCTTGACGGTTGAAGAGAGAGTGGAGGAAGTTGCTAAAATGTTGGCAGGTGATGATGTGACGGAAGCAGCCCTGACGCAAGCCAGAGAATTGTTGAGAAACAGGGAGAAATAAGATGACAGACTATTATGTAATTGGAGATGTTCACGGAAAAGCAGGTATGCTGGAAGACCTTCTCAAAACATGGGATGGTCAGACCAAGTTGCTCTTTCTAGGGGATTTGATTGACCGTGGTGAAGATAGTCGCCGTGTCCTAGAGATGGTTAAGGACTTGGTCGATAATCAAGGGGCAATCTGTTTGTCAGGAAATCACGAGTATATGTTTTTGACATGGCTAGATGACCCAGAAGAAAGTTATGACCACTATCGTCGCAATGGTGGTGATACAACCATTAACTCTATCCTAGGTCGTCCTTTGGATGCACCGGTTGATGGAGTAGAAGATGCCAAGCGTGTTGCGACTGAAGCGGCAGACTTGGTCGAATTTATTCGTCAAATGCCGTTTGTGGTAGAGACAGACAAGTATATCTTTGTTCATGCAGGTATTGATTTAACCTTGAATGACTGGCATGAAACTACAGATTATAAAAAAGTCTGGCTTAGAAAACCATTCCACGAAGCAGAAAATCATACTGGAAAAATCATTGTCTTTGGTCACACACCGGTTTATGGCTTGTTAAAGCAAGAGCGTGGTACTGCTGAGCTTTGGACTACAGAAGATGGCAAGATTGGAATGGATGGAGGAGCTGTTTATGGTGGTGTCCTTCATGGGATTGTCTTTACAGACCAAGGAATGACAGAACACCACTTTATCGAAAATGACGGCTTTGTTGCTGAAGATTAGTACTCCTAGCAGGGTATGGTCTTGTCAAAATGTCAAAAACAATTTATAATAAATAGATACCCTGAAAGGAAGAGAATCATGAACTTAGAAGAATTGAAAAAACGACAGGAGAAGATCCGTAACTTCTCTATTATCGCCCATATTGACCACGGGAAATCGACTCTAGCAGACCGCATTTTGGAAAAAACAGAGACAGTATCCAGTCGTGAAATGCAGGCCCAGCTTTTGGATAGCATGGATTTAGAGCGAGAACGTGGGATTACCATTAAACTCAATGCCATCGAGCTCAATTATACTGCCAAAGATGGGGAAATTTATATTTTCCACTTGATTGACACGCCGGGGCACGTAGACTTTACCTATGAAGTTTCGCGTTCGTTAGCTGCCTGTGAGGGAGCGATTTTGGTGGTTGATGCTGCCCAAGGGATTGAGGCTCAAACCCTTGCCAATGTTTATCTGGCCTTGGACAATGATTTGGAAATCATACCAGTCATTAACAAAATTGACCTACCAGCTGCAGATCCTGAGCGCGTTCGTACAGAGATTGAAGATGTGATTGGTTTGGATGCCAGCGAAGCAGTCTTAGCATCAGCTAAAGCTGGTATTGGTATCGAAGAAATTCTCGAGCAAATTGTAGAAAAAGTTCCAGCACCAACGGGTGATGTGACGGCGCCACTTAAGGCCTTGATTTTCGACTCGGTTTACGATGCTTACCGTGGGGTTATTCTCCAAGTGCGTGTCATGGATGGGGTGGTTAAACCTGGTGATAAGATTCAACTCATGAGTAATGGCAAGACCTTTGATGTGACGGAAGTCGGTATTTTTACTCCGAAAGCAGTTGGTCGTGATTTCCTTGCGACTGGTGATGTTGGTTATATTGCAGCATCTATTAAGACGGTTCAGGATACTCGTGTGGGTGATACAGTTACTTTGGCAACCAATCCTGCGGCTGAGCCATTACATGGCTACAAGCAGATGAATCCTATGGTCTTTGCGGGTCTCTATCCTATCGAGTCAAACAAGTACAATGACCTGCGTGAAGCGCTTGAAAAATTGCAACTGAATGATGCTAGTCTTCAGTTTGAACCAGAAACATCTCAGGCACTTGGATTTGGTTTCCGTTGTGGTTTCCTTGGACTACTCCATATGGATGTTATCCAAGAGCGTTTGGAACGTGAGTTCAACATCGACCTCATCATGACAGCTCCGTCTGTTATTTACAAAGTTAATTTGACCGACGGTGAGTCTATGGATGTGTCTAACCCATCTGAGTTCCCAGATCCTACCAAGATTGCGACCATTGAAGAGCCTTATGTTAAGGCGCAAATCATGGTACCACAGGAGTTCGTAGGAGCAGTGATGGAGCTAGCTCAGCGCAAGCGAGGGGACTTTGTGACTATGGACTATATTGATGATAATCGTGTCAATGTTATCTATCAAATTCCACTGGCTGAAATCGTCTTCGACTTCTTTGATAAACTCAAGTCTTCAACACGTGGTTATGCAAGCTTTGACTATGAATTGTCAGAGTATCGCCCATCTAAGCTAGTGAAAATGGATATCCTTCTCAATGGAGACAAGGTGGATGCCCTCAGCTTTATCGTTCACAAGGATTTTGCTTATGAACGCGGGAAACTCATCGTTGATAAGCTCAAGAAAATTATCCCTCGTCAACAATTCGAGGTACCAATTCAAGCAGCAATTGGACACAAGATTGTCGCTCGTACTGATATCAAGGCCCTTCGTAAGAATGTACTTGCTAAATGTTATGGTGGTGACGTTTCTCGTAAACGCAAACTCCTTGAAAAACAAAAAGCAGGTAAGAAGCGCATGAAAGCTATCGGATCAGTAGAAGTTCCACAAGAAGCCTTCCTCAGTGTCTTGAGCATGGATGAAGAATAAATTATCAGAAATACCTTTCCTTCTTCATAGGAAATTTATATAAGAATCAATCGTAAAGCAGGCTTAAATGGTCTGCTTTTTTAGTTTCTAGAACAGAAAAAATGTTTGAAATGTTTGCTTATATGTTTGTTTTTTTGCAACAAATCATAAAAACAACAAAAATATAAAAAAAGAGACAAAAAAGAACAGAAAATCGTTGACAACGGTTTCATATAGTGTTATACTTATAACATAAAGTTAATGGAAAGAAGGGAAAACCTTATGGGATTAGATCATTTCTTTGACAAAAACCTTGTGTTTTGCTTAGAAGCGGATAATCAAGAACATCTCTTTGATCAAGTTGCAACTTTATTGGAAGAACGAGAAATCGTAACTCCAACCTATCGTGAAGCCTTGATCACGCGTGAAAAGTCATTTCCAACTGGCTTAGATATGGAATTTTTGGGTAAGGATTTGCCGAATGTGGCTATTCCTCATACAGATATTGTTCATAATCTAGCTGAAAAAGTTGTGGTCGTTCGATTAGATAAACCAGTGACTTTCCACAATATGATTGCACCAGATAAGGAAGTAGAAGTATCTTTACTCTTCTTTATCATTAATAACTCAAGTTCAAGTCAAACAAACATTCTTGCTCAGTTGATGGACTTCTTTACTGGAAATGGTCATCTTGAAGACCTATCAAAAATTTCTGAACCAGAAGCCCTCTATGCTTATATAGCTGAAGCAATCGCTTAATCTTGTCTATTAAAAATATTAAATCGGAGGAAATCCATATGATTAAAATTCTTGCTGCCTGCGGTGCAGGTGTTAACTCAAGCCACCAAATTAAAAGTGCTCTTGAAGAAGAACTTTCAAACCGTGGTTTTGATGTTCACTGTGATGCTGTTATGGTAAAAGACGTTAACGAAGACCTTATCAAAGGTTATGACATCTTCACACCAATTGCTGCGACAGATCTTGGTTTTGATCCAGGTATTCCAGTTATCGAAGCTGGACCAATCTTATTCCGTATCCCAGCTATGAGTGCTCCAGTATTTGACAATATTGAAGCAGCTATTAAAGAACACGGATTAAGCTAATTATCAATTTGTTAACATTCATATAACATAAAAAAGGGAGGAACTGTTATGGATGCAATCTTTGGCCTAATCAAAGAATTTTTCACACCTATCTTAGATATGGGTGGACCTGTCATCATGTTGATCATTTTGACAATATTGGCTTTACTTTTTGGAGTGAAATTCTCCAAAGCGCTTGAAGGTGGTATCAAACTTGCCATCGCTCTTACAGGTATCGGTGCTATCATCGGTATGCTAAACACTGCTTTCTCAGCATCACTTGCAAAATTCGTTGAAAACACTGGTATCCAATTAAGTATCACTGACGTTGGTTGGGCACCACTTGCAACAATCACTTGGGGATCTGCTTGGACACTATACTTCTTGCTCATCATGTTGATTGTCAACATAGTGATGCTAGCCATGAAGAAAACAGATACACTTGACGTTGATATCTTCGATATCTGGCACTTGTCTATCACAGGTCTTTTGATTAAATGGTATGCTGACAACAATGGTGTGAGCCAAGGGGTTTCACTATTGATTGCTACAGCAGCTATCGTCCTTGTCGGTGTGTTGAAAATTATCAACTCTGACTTGATGAAACCTACATTTGATGACCTTCTTAATGCACCAAGTTCATCACCAATGACATCAACTCACATGAACTACATGATGAACCCAGTTATCATGGTTTTGGATAAGATTTTTGAAAAATTCTTCCCAGGTCTTGATAAATATGACTTTGATGCTGCTAAATTGAACAAGAAAATTGGTTTCTGGGGTTCTAAATTCTTTATCGGTTTCATTCTTGGTATCGTTATCGGTATTATGGGAACTCCACATCCAATTGCAGGTGTTGCCGATGCAGATAAATGGCGTCTTGTTATCAGAGGATGGTTGTCTCTTGGTTTGACTGCCGGTGTATCTTTGGAACTCTTCTCACTTATCGGTTCATGGTTCATCGCCGCTGTGGAACCTCTTTCACAAGGTATTACAAACGTTGCTACTAAACGTCTTCAAGGACGTAAATTTAACATCGGTCTTGACTGGCCTTTCATCGCTGGTCGTGCTGAAATCTGGGCTTGTGCTAACGTACTTGCACCAATCATGTTGATTGAAGCAGTGCTTCTTTCAAAAGTCGGAAATGGTATTTTGCCACTTGCAGGTATCATCGCTATGGGTGTTACTCCAGCTCTCTTGGTTGTAACACGTGGTAAATTGCTCCGTATGATTATCTTCGGAACACTCTTGTTGCCACTCTTCCTTCTTTCAGGTACACTTATCGCACCATTTGCAACAGAACTTGCTAAAGGTGTAGGTGCCTTCCCAGCAGGTGTGAGCGAAACTCAATTGATCACTCACTCAACTCTTGAAGGACCAATCGAAAAACTTCTTGGTTGGACAATTGGTAACACTACAACTGGTGATATCAAAGCAATCCTTGGTGCTGTAGTCTTCCTTGTATTCTATATCGGTATTTTTGCATGGTACAGAAAACAAATGATCAAACGTAACGAAGAGTACGCAGCAAAAGCAAAATAATGCGCTCCTATAAAATGTAAGCTCAATGAAAATCAAAGAGCAAACTAGGAAGCTAGCCGCAGGTTGCTCAAAATACAGTTTTGAGGTTGTAGATAAGACTGACGAAGTCAGTGACCATATCTACGGCAAGGTGACGCTGACGAAGTTTGAATTGGATTTTCGCAGAGTGTAAATTGTTGAAACTAGGTTGTCATATCATTAGGAGTGACAGCCTAGTTTTTTATAAACTATCAAGAAATCGGAGAAAATAATGGTAATTGAATTAAAATCAGAACAATTAAGAGTTCAATTTAACAGTTTTGGTGGTGCTCTTTCTTCTATAAAAGATACTGAGGGTCTTGAGTATTTGTGGCAAGGAGATGCTACTTATTGGAGTGGACAAGCTCCTGTTCTCTTCCCCATTTGTGGTTCTTTGAGAGAGGATACAGCCCTCTATATAGATGAGAAGGGGCAGGACAGCAAAGGAAAGATTCCACGTCATGGTTTGGTCCGCAAGAAAGAATTTGAATTAGTTGAACAGACAGATAAGAGTGTAACTTTTGCAATTGAAGACGATGAGAATAGCTATCAAAACTATCCTTATCATTTCCGCCTAGAAATCACTTATATCCTTACTGGCAAGACAGTACGGACTCAATACAAGATTTTCAATAAAGAAACTAGCAAGGTCCTGCCTTACTTTATTGGTGGACATCCAGGCTTTAATTGTCCCTTACTGGATGATGAAGTCTATGAAGATTATTATCTAGAGTTTGAGAAAGAAGAGACTTGCTCTGTTCCACGTCCTTTCCCAGAAACGGGGATGCTTGATTTTCAAGATAGAAGTCCATGGCTAGAGGGTCAAAAAGAAATAGATCTTAGTTATGATCTTTTCAGTACAGATGCAGTGACTTTGGATGAATTGCAATCTCGAACAATTGCCCTTCGTTCTCGTAAACATGATAAGGGATTGAAAGTGCACTTTGCAGAGTTCTCAAATCTCATTATATGGTCAACTTTGAATAAAGGTCCTTTCATTGCTTTTGAACCATGGTCTGGCTTGTCAACATCCCTTGAAGAAGGAGATTATCTAGAAGATAAGAAAAACGTTCGCCTCCTAGAAGCTGGTCAAGTGGATCAAATTGGCTTTGATATCGAAATTTTTTAGTTAAAAAAACACAAAAACAAACATTAACTGTTGACTTTTTCAGGAAATAGGAGTATATTATGTTTGTAAGCAACAAATGATGTTTGTAACAAACAAACAATCACTTGTTATATTCTCTTTCGTGGAGAAGAATTATTTCTAAGGAAATGGTTTCCTAAACTTGAATAAGGTGTCAGTCATCTCATTCAATCCAATTTGTCAATAAACTGCTAGAAAGCTTTTGTAGGTAAACTGCTAACCATAAAAGTCTTTACTAGCCTAGAAAAATAAAAGGAGTATCCAATATGTCTATTGTTATCGGTGCAGATGCTGCAGGTTTGAGATTGAAAGAAGTTGTGAAAGACTTCTTGGAAAAAGAAAACTTCCACGTTGTGGATGTTACAGCTGAAGGTCAAGACTTTGTTGATGTGACTCTTGCTGTTGCTGCAGAAGTAAACAAAGAAGAACAAAACCTTGGTATCGTGATTGATGCTTATGGTGCTGGTCCTTTCATGGTTGCAACAAAAATCAAAGGAATGGTTGCTGCAGAAGTTTCTGACGAACGTTCAGCTTATATGACTCGTGGCCACAACAACTCACGTATGATCACTATGGGTGCACAACTTGTTGGTGATGAATTGGCTAAAAACATTGCTAAAGGATTTGTTAACGGTAAATACGACGGTGGACGTCACCAGATTCGTGTTGATATGTTGAACAAAATGTGCTAATTAGATTACAGTAAGAAAGGTAAGTTAAAAATGAGAATTGCAATTGGATGTGACCACATCGTAACAGATGAAAAAATGGCGGTTTCAGAATTTTTGAAATCAAAAGGATATGAAGTCATTGACTTTGGTACATATGACCATACACGTACTCACTACCCAATCTTTGGTAAAAAAGTAGGGGAAGCTGTAACTAGCGGTCAAGCTGATCTTGGGGTATGTATCTGTGGTACTGGTGTTGGTATCAACAACGCTGTAAATAAAGTTCCTGGTGTTCGTTCTGCCTTGGTTCGTGATATGACAACAGCCCTTTATGCTAAAGAACAATTGAACGCTAACGTTATCGGTTTTGGTGGTAAGATTACTGGTGAATTGCTTATGTGTGATATCATCGAAGCTTTCATCCATGCTGAATACAAACCATCTGAAGAAAACAAGAAATTGATTGCGAAAATTGAACACCTTGAAAGTCACAATGCTCAACAAACTGATGCAAACTTCTTCACTGAATTCCTTGAAAAATGGGATCGCGGAGAATACCACGACTAAGAGGTGACCAATGATTTTAACAGTCACAATGAACCCATCCATTGATATTTCTTATCCCTTGGATGAGTTGAAGATTGATACTGTCAATCGTGTGGTGGAGGTAACCAAAACAGCTGGTGGTAAGGGACTAAACGTCACCCGAGTACTTTCAGAATTTGGTGATTCTGTTCTTGCTACTGGTTTAGTGGGTGGTAAACTTGGTGAGTTTTTGGTTGAAAATATAGATGATCAAGTAAAGAAAGATTTCTTCTCAATTCAGGGAGAAACTCGGAACTGTATCGCTATTCTCCACGGAGACAAGCAAACAGAAGTTCTTGAAAAAGGTCCTGTAGTATTGGAACAGGAAAGTCAAGACTTTTTGGAACATTTCAAAAAACTCTTGGAGTCAGTTGAAGTAGTAGCTATCTCAGGTAGTCTGCCAGCTGGCCTTCCAGTTGATTACTATGCGAGCTTGGTAGAACTTGCTAATCAAGCTGGCAAGCCTGTTGTCTTGGACTGCTCTGGTGCAGCACTTCAGGCGGTTCTTGAATCACCACATAAACCAACAGTAATCAAACCAAATAATGAGGAATTATCTCAGCTTCTTGGAAGAGAAGTTTCCGAGGATTTGGATGAATTAAAAGAAGTCCTTCAAGAACCTTTGTTTGCAGGTATTGAATGGATTATCGTTTCACTTGGTGCCAACGGTTCCTTTGCCAAACATGGTGACACTTTCTACAAGGTAGATATTCCTAGAATTCAGGTAGTCAATCCTGTCGGATCTGGAGATTCTACTGTGGCAGGAATTTCTTCAGGACTTCTTCACAAAGAATCGGATGCAGAATTACTCATCAAGGCAAATGTCCTTGGTATGCTCAATGCTCAAGAAAAAATGACTGGTCATGTCAACATGTCCAACTATCAAGCTCTATATGATCAATTAATAGTAAAAGAGGTATAAAATGGCTTTAACAGAACAAAAACGTGCACGCTTAGAAAAACTTTCTGATGAAAATGGTATCATCTCAGCTCTTGCATTTGACCAACGTGGTGCTTTGAAACGCCTCATGGCTCAACACCAAACAGAAGAACCAACTGTAGCTCAAATGGAAGAACTGAAAGTCTTGGTAGCAGATGAATTGACTAAATACGCTTCATCTATGCTTCTTGACCCAGAGTATGGACTTCCAGCAACTAAAGCTCTTGATGAAAAAGCTGGTCTTCTCCTTGCTTATGAAAAAACAGGTTATGACACAACAAGTACAAAACGTTTGCCAGACTGCTTGGATGTTTGGTCTGCAAAACGTATTAAAGAAGAAGGTGCAGATGCAGTTAAATTCTTGCTTTACTATGATGTAGATAGCTCAGACGAACTCAACCAAGAAAAACAAGCTTACATCGAACGCATCGGTTCTGAATGTGTGGCTGAAGATATCCCATTCTTCCTTGAAATCCTTGCTTATGATGAAAAAATTGCGGACGCTGGTTCTGTAGAATACGCGAAAGTAAAACCACACAAAGTTATTGGTGCTATGAAAGTCTTCTCAGACCCACGCTTTAACATTGATGTCTTGAAAGTTGAAGTTCCTGTTAACATTAAATATGTTGAAGGCTTCGCTGAAGGTGAAGTAGTTTATACACGTGAAGAAGCAGCAGCCTTCTTCAAAGCTCAAGATGAAGCAACTAACTTGCCATACATCTACTTGAGTGCTGGTGTATCAGCTAAACTCTTCCAAGATACTCTTGTATTTGCCCATGAATCAGGTGCAAACTTTAACGGAGTTCTTTGTGGCCGTGCTACATGGGCTGGATCAGTTGAAGCTTACATCAAAGATGGTGAAGCAGCAGCTCGCGAATGGCTTCGCACAACTGGATTTGAAAACATTGACGAACTCAACAAAGTTCTTCAAACAACAGCAACTTCATGGAAAGAACGCGTGTAAGCAAGTCCTTCTAGTTTAGGAACATGAATCTAAAAAAATTTTTAAAAAAGTCACATGTAAGGGTTTACAAAATAACTTACTTGTGCTATACTTAAATCACAAGTTAATACAAGGTGAGTGTTACTAAGTAATATTAGGCATGATCACAGGTGAATTAGAAATCAGCTGATTTTCTAGTTCATTTGTGGTCATTTTTTGTACTAATATAGCTTTAAGATATAAAAGGAGGTTGACATGTATCGAATTCTAAATCCAATGAATCACAATGTCTCGCTTGTCAGAAATGATAAAGGAGAAGAAGTGATTGTGATTGGTAAGGGGATTGCATTTGGAAAGAAGAAAGGGGATTTGATTGCTGAACATCAGGTTGAGAAAATCTTTCGGATGAAGACCGAAGAGTCAAGAGAAAACTTTATGGCTCTCCTCAAAGATGTTCCGCTTGATTTTATCACAGTGACTTATGAAATCATTGATAAGCTATCAAAGAAATATCATTATCCGATTCAAGAGTATCTCTATGTAACCTTGACAGATCATATTTACTGTTCTTACCAAGCTCTAGCACAAGGAAGGTACAAGGATAGTAATCTGCCAGATATTTCCACTAAGTATCCTGTCGCTTTTCAAATCGCAAATGAAGCATTTGAAATTTACCGTCAGAAGCTAGCAGATCATTTTCCTGAGGACGAAATTATTCGGATTGCTTATCATTTCATTAATGCCGAAGGTGAAAATGAAGTGGAACTTGTGGAGTCGATTGATAAGAGGAAAGAAATTCTCAGGAATGTTGAAGAAGTTTTAACGGACTATGCAATTCAACGAACCAAAGAGAATAATCATTTCTATGATCGTTTTATGATACATTTGAATTATTTCTTGGATTATTTAGACAGATCTAGAGATGATAACCAATCACTTCTGGATATGGAAGATCATATCAAACAATCCTATCCAAAAGCGTTCGAGATTGGTTCCAAGATCTATGATGTGATTACGCAACATACGGGTCTTGATTTGTATAAAAGTGAACGAGTTTATCTAGTTCTACACATCCAACGTTTATTGTCATAAAAATTTAATTAAAAATACCTAAGGAGAATTCTATCATGAATAGAGAAGAAGTAACATTGTTAGGTTTTGAAATCGTAGCCTATGCTGGCGATGCTCGTTCAAAACTATTGGAAGCCTTGAAGGCTGCTGAAGCTGGTGATTTTGCGAAAGCAGACAGCTTAGTTGAGGAAGCTGGTTCTTGCATTGCAGAGGCTCACCACGCGCAAACAAGTCTATTGACTAAGGAAGCTTCTGGTGAGGACTTAGCGTATAGTGTGACCATGATGCATGGCCAAGACCACTTGATGACAACTGTCTTGTTAAAAGATTTGATGCACCACTTAATCGAACTTTATAAGAGAGGAGTTAAATAATGAACAAACTAATTGCATTTATCGAGAAAGGAAAGCCTTTCTTTGAGAAATTATCTCGTAATATCTATCTTCGTGCTATTCGTGATGGTTTCATTGCAGGTATGCCTGTTATTCTCTTCTCAAGTATTTTTATCCTGATTGCCTTTGTACCAAACTCATGGGGCTTTAAATGGTCTGATGAAGTTGTAGCCTTTCTGATGAAACCTTATAGCTATTCTATGGGTATTCTCGCACTTTTGCTAGCTGGTACGACTGCTAAATCATTAACAGACTCTGTTAACCGTAGCATGGAAAAAACCAACCAAATCAACTATATGTCAACTCTATTAGCTGCTATTGTTGGATTATTGATGTTGGCAGCTGATCCAATTGAAGGTGGCTTTGCAACAGGATTCCTAGGAACAAAAGGTTTGCTTTCAGCCTTCCTAGCAGCCTTTGTGACTGTAGCAATTTATAAGGTTTGTGTTAAGAACAACGTCACTATTCGTATGCCTGACGAAGTTCCACCAAATATCTCACAAGTCTTTAAAGATGTGATTCCATTCACTCTATCTGTTGTTTCTCTTTATGCTCTTGATTTATTAGCTCGTCATTTTGTTGGTGCAAGCGTAGCTGAATCAATCGGTAAATTCTTTGCTCCATTATTCTCTGCTGCTGATGGTTATCTAGGGATCACCATTATCTTTGGTGCCTTTGCCTTCTTCTGGTTTGTTGGTATTCACGGTCCATCTATCGTTGAACCAGCAATCGCAGCTATTACCTATGCCAATGCCGAAGTCAACTTGAACCTTCTCCAACAAGGAATGCATGCTGACAAGATTCTTACTTCTGGTACACAAATGTTTATCGTTACCATGGGTGGTACTGGTGCGACATTGGTTGTTCCATTCATGTTCATGTGGTTAACAAAATCAAAACGTAACCGTGCAATCGGACGTGCTTCAGTAGTTCCAACTTTCTTTGGTGTAAATGAACCAATCTTGTTTGGTGCACCGCTTGTTTTGAACCCAATCTTCTTCATTCCATTTATCTTTGCTCCAATTGCAAACGTATGGATCTTTAAGTTCTTTATCGAAACACTTGGCATGAACTCATTTACTGCCAACCTTCCATGGGTTACTCCTGGACCTTTGGGGATTGTCCTTGGTACAAACTTCCAGTTCTTATCATTCGCTCTTGCTGCTCTTCTAATCGTGGTTGACGTAGTCATTTACTACCCATTCCTTAAAGTATATGATGAACAAATTCTTGAAGAAGAACGTTCAGGTAAAGCTAACGATGAATTGAAAGAAAAAGTTGCTGCAAACTTCAACACTGCAAAAGCGGATGCTATTCTTGAAAAAGCAGGTGTAGAAGCAGCTCAAAATACCATCACTGAAGAAACAAATGTCCTCGTTCTCTGTGCAGGTGGAGGTACAAGTGGACTTCTTGCGAATGCTTTGAATAAGGCAGCTGCAGAATACAATGTTCCTGTGAAAGCAGCAGCAGGTGGCTATGGTGCTCACCGTGAAATGTTGCCAGAGTTTGATCTAGTTATCCTTGCCCCTCAAGTTGCTTCAAACTTTGAAGACATGAAAGCAGAAACAGATAAGCTCGGTATTAAACTTGCCAAGACAGAAGGTGCTCAATACATCAAATTAACTCGTGATGGAAAAGGTGCTCTTGCATTCGTACAAGCTCAATTCGATTAACGATAGGGACTATAAAACAGTCTCCTATCGTTACGGAAATCGCTATGGCGAATTTCC
>NZ_JUQO01000017.1 GCF_001074635.1 Streptococcus mitis | reverse complement strand
TTTCCTGTCCTCCTCGGACCAGCTCTTGTAGTCCAGCAGTTGATCTGCCTGGCTAATGGCTCGCTCTGGTTCTTGGGTAAAGGGCTTGTTGCCGAAAAACTCTAACCACGGCTTGCGAACCTTGTCTTTGCTGGTTTCTCTGTATTTTTTTAGTTCCAAGAAAGCCATCTTAACCAGATGGTTTTCTTGTCCGTTATTGGTAATGGTTAAAACCTCACCTGTAGTGTCCTCTCGCATGCTAAAGCTATGAAAAGCCAAATCATCTGAGAAGTAGTTGCTATCCACAATTGCGATAGCGTAAACAGGTGCGATGTGTTTGTAACTTTGATGAGTATTGCCTTCTTGTTGGCGGATTTTTTCAAGATTTTGATTGACCTGACTACACAGGTAAGCCCACAGGCGATTGATGAAAAAATTCTGATGATGAACTTGAATTTCAATG
>NZ_JUQO01000165.1 GCF_001074635.1 Streptococcus mitis | reverse complement strand
TTCTCTTCTGGAGTTAAAGCATCTGGATTAGATACAACTGTCTTATCTGCTGGTGTATTTATTGAAGTACTTGTTGAGATTGATGTACTTCCATCTGTTGAAGTTGACGCGCTTGCTGATTCCGATGCTGATATGCTTGCTGAAATAGACTCTGACAGTACTTTAGAAACTGATTCCGATGCTGATGTACTTGCCGAAGCTGACTCCGATAGCATCTTAGACGCTGATGTTGATGTTGAAGTCATTACCGAAGTCATTTGAGACAGCAACTTAGAAATTGATTCAGATACTGATGAAATAACTGAGTTAGCTGATTCAAACATTGCCGTACTTGCTGAGGCTGATTCTGAAGTTTGCTTAGAGGCAGATTCGCTTACTGAGTTGCTTGTCGAAGCTGATTCTGAAGTTTG
>NZ_JUQO01000164.1 GCF_001074635.1 Streptococcus mitis | reverse complement strand
GAGGTTGCAGATGGAAGCTGACGTGGTTTGAAGAGATTTTCGAAGAGTATAACACAAATCTTGAGTACAAGCAATCGATTTGCTCACAAGAAAAAGCCTAGATAACTAGACTTTTTAGCTTATTCTACCGTTACTGATTTAGCAAGGTTACGTGGTTTGTCCACATCAAGTCCACGGTGAAGGGTTGCAAAGTAGGCGACCAATTGCGTTGGCACGACCATTGAAATTGGTGAGAGGTAAGGGTGTACGGTCGTAAGGACGATATCGTCTGTCTCTTTAGCAACATTTTCTTCTGCTATAGTGAGAACCTTGGCACCACGGGCTGCCACCTCTTGGATATTTCCACGAGTGTGGTTGGCAAGGACTGGATCTGACAAGAGAGCCAAGACAGGCGTTCCTTCTTCAATCAAGGCAATAGTTCCGTGCTTGAGCTCTCCTGCCGCAAAGCCTTCACACTGGATGTAAGAAATCTCTTTAAGTTTGAGACTTGCTTCCATGGCTACGTAGTAATCTTGACCACGCCCAATGTAAAAGGCATTGCGAGTTGTTTCAAGAAGCTCACGAACCTTGGCTTCGATGGTTTCTTTCTCTGAAAGAGTTGATTCGATAGACTGAGCTACGATTGACAACTCATGAACCAGGTCAAAGGCTTGCGCTTTAGCATTACCATTTGCTTCTCCGACTGCTTTTGCAAGGAATGCAAGGGCTGCAATTTGCGCTGTATAGGCCTTGGTTGAGGCTACGGCAATTTCAGGACCTGCATGAAGGAGCATGGTATGGTTGGCTTCACGTGAAAGGGTTGAACCTGGGACATTTGTCACTGTCAAGCTTGGGATGCCCATTTCATTAGCCTTAACCAAAACCTGACGACTATCCGCTGTTTCACCAGACTGACTGATAAAGATGAAGAGTGGTTTCTTGCTGAGAAGTGGCATACCGTAACCCCACTCAGATGAGATTCCAAGTTCAACTGGTGTATCTGTCAATTCTTCCAACATCTTCTTAGAAGCAAATCCTGCGTGGTAAGATGTTCCAGCTGCAAGGATATAGATGCGATCTGCGTCTTGAACGGCCTTAATGATAGCTGGATCTACCACTACTTGACCCGTCTCATCTGTGTAAGCTTGGATGAGTTTACGCATAACTGTTGGTTGCTCATCGATTTCCTTGAGCATATAGTAAGGATAAGTTCCCTTACCGATATCTGACAAATCAAGCTCAGCAGTGTAGCTAGCACGTTCACGACTGTTGCCATCATAGTCTTGCACTTCCACGCTATCCGCCTTGACGATTACCAACTCTTGGTCATGGATTTCCATGTACTGGTTGGTCTCACGAATCATAGCCATAGCATCTGAGCAGACCATGTTATAGCCTTCCCCAAGCCCAATCAAAAGTGGTGATTTATTTTTAGCTACGTAGATGACTTCAGGATCTTGTGAGTCAACCAAAGCAAAGGCATAAGAACCACGGATAATGTGAAGAGCTTTTTTGAAGGCTTCAAGAACTGAGAGACCTTCTTCTTCCGCAAATTTTCCAATCAAGTGAACGGCAATTTCAGTGTCTGTTTGCCCCTTGAAGTGGTGACCTGCAAGGTATTCTTCCTTGATTTCAAGGTAGTTCTCAATCACCCCATTGTGAACCAAGACAAAACGTTCTGTCTCAGAGCGGTGTGGGTGAGCATTGTCTTCAGTTGGTTTTCCGTGAGTCGCCCAACGAGTATGTCCGATACCAGTTGTTCCCTCAACACCAGCTGTCTTGGCAGACAATTCTGCGATACGACCAACCGCCTTAACCAGATGGTTTTCAGCACCACCTAGGACAAAAATCCCCGCAGAATCATAGCCACGGTATTCGAGCTTTTCAAGCCCTTGAATCAAAATATCAGTTGCATTTGTGTTTCCAACAACACCAACAATTCCACACATAGTATATACGACACAGACCAGCTGTGCTTTCTCCTTAAAATTGGTATAGTCTAATTCCTCTTTTATAGAATCAGCAAAAACAGTATATACTTGTTTCTTTCACTTGTCAAGAGTAAAAATTGGTATAGTTCAAATTAAGCTCCTGTAAGCAAAAGACTCTGACCAATTAGGATAATCAGTCAGAGTCCTTTTTAAAATCCATTATTATCGCTTAATTCCTTGAACCAGTGCCCTGATTTCTTCAGACGACGTTCTTGCGTTTCCAAGTCTAATTCAACCAAACCGTAGCGATTTTTATAGCTATTGAGCCATGACCAGCAGTCAATAAAGGTCCAAATCAAGTATCCCTTACAATTGGCTCCATCTTCAATGGCACGGTGCAGTTCGCGAAGATGACCTTTTACAAAGTCAATACGGTAATCATCTTGAATCATTCCATTCTCACGGAATTTTTCTTCCCCTTCAACACCCATACCATTCTCTGTCAACATCCACTCAATATTGCCATAATTTTCCTTAATATTTTGGGCAATGTCATAAATCCCTTGCTCATAAATCTCCCAGCCACGATGAGGATTGATTTTACGTCCAGGCATCACATAAGGCTCGTAAAAATGTTCTGGTAAGAGTGGACTCTCTGGATGCTTAGCAAATCGAGGAGCCATAACACGCAAAGGTTGATAGTAGTTGACACCAAGGAAGTCCACCGTATTGTCACGAATGAGCTCCAACTCCTCCTCTGTAGCATCAGGCAAGAGACCGTGTTCATGCAAAATTTCTACTAACTCCTGTGGATAAGTCCCCAAAACAGACGGATCTAAGAAAGATTGGGCTTGAAAAAGGTCCGCAATACGAGCAGCCTTGACATCAGCAGGATGCTGGCTACGTGGATAAGCCGGTGTCAAGTTTAAGACAATCCCAATCTTGGAATCTGGCAAAAGTTCATGACAAGCCTTGACCGCCCGACTGCTGGCCAATTGTGTATGATAAGCTACTTTAACGGCTGCCTCTGCATCCACCTTATGTGGATAATGGGCATCGTAAAAATAGCCAAATTCTACTGGAACGATTGGCTCGTTAAAGGTAATCCATTGATCCACTAAATCTCCATAAGTCTCAAAACAGAAACGAGCATAGTCTTCATAGGCTGAGACAGTTGCCTTATTTTCCCAACCATCACCATCCTCTTGAAGGGCAAAAGGCAAATCAAAATGATAAAGATTGACTAAAAGACGAATCCCCTTAGCCTTAATAGCCTCAAAAACCTTACGATAGAAATCCACACCTTGAGCATTGACTTTTCCACGCCCTTGTGGAAAAATCCGTGACCACTGAATAGAAGTCCGAAAGGCCGTATGACCAGTCTCTAACAGTAGCTCAATATCCTTTTCCCAGTTTTCATAAAAGGTTGATGTTTTATCTGGACCAATCCCATTATAGTAACGATTTGGCTCCACTTGGTACCAATAATCCCAGAGATTATCTCCCTTACCGTCACCAGCTACACGTCCTTCTGTTTGTGGTCCAGAAGTAGAGGATCCCCAGACAAAATCCTTTGGAAATCTTAGCATACATTTACCTCTTTATCTACTCATTTTTCCCATTATACAGAAAAAACAAGGTAAAAACTAGTTACATTTTTTCCTTGTTTTTCTTCTGATTATAGTTTTTATTTCTTGCTGAGAATTTCAAGCGTTTCAAGCACGTTATCTGCATGAACTTCGATAGTATCACCAGTCGCTTTAATCTTCACTTCTACGATGCCATCGGCCGCTTTCTTCCCAACAGTGATACGGATTGGCAATCCAATCAAGTCGCTATCACTGAATTTGACTCCGACACGTTCGTTACGGTCATCTGTCAAGACTTCGTAACCAGCTCCCATCAAGCTTGCTTCAAGCTTTTCTGTCAAGGCTTGCGCTTCTTCATCCTTGACATTGACAGTAATCAAGTGCACATCAAATGGTGCCAATTCTTTAGGGAAGTTGATTCCCCAAGCATAACGGTATTCACCTTTTGGCGTTTTGTTAACAAAGAGGCGAGCGTGTTGCTCCATCACTGCTGAAAGGAGACGGCTGACACCGATACCGTAACATCCCATGATAATTGGCACAGCACGGCCATTTTCATCCAAGACATCTGCTCCCATGCTTGCTGAATAGCGAGTGCCGAGTTTGAAGATGTGACCAATTTCGATACCACGCGCAAAGTTAAGGACACCTTGTCCGTCTGGGGAAATTTCACCCTCACGAACTTCACGGATATCCACATATTCTGCAGTAAAATCACGACCTGGATTCACACCCTTCAAGTGGTAGCCATCTTCGTTAGCACCGACAACTGCATTGCGAACATCTTGCACCTTACGGTCTGCGATGATTTTAACATTCTCTGGCAAACCAACCGGGCCAAGTGAACCAAATCCTGCTTGAACAACATTTGCCACTTCTTCTTCGCTAGCAACGTCAAAGAAATCTGCTCCCAAGTGGTTTTTCAACTTGACTTCGTTAAGCTGGTCATTTCCAACTAGAAGGGCGGCAACAAGCTCACCATCTGCCATGTAGAAGAGGGTTTTAATCATTTGTTCTTCTGGGACATTGAGGAAGGCGGCAACTTCATCGATTGACTTAACATCTGGCGTTGCAACACGAGTCACTTCTTCTTCAGCGACAACACGGTTGCTTGGTTTGTACTCGTTTGTTGCCATTTCCAAGTTAGCCGCATAGCTAGATTCACTTGAGTAAGCAATGGTATCTTCACCAGAAACCATCCATTTGAGCAATTCTGCCTTGATTTCTTCTTGCACTTCTGCAGGAATCTCATCAAATGAGGTAACTGACTTGTCCAAAACAACCCATCGGTCAAGGTCTGTACGAGCAGGTGTAATAGCCATAAATTCTTGGCTGTCCTTACCACCCATGGCTCCACCGTCACCGATGATAGCCTTGAAATCTAAACCACTACGAGTGAAAATACGCTCATAAGCAGCCTTGTACTCATCGTAAACACTGTCCAAGCTATCATAGTTAGCGTGGAAACTGTAAGCATCTTTCATGATAAACTCACGTGTACGGAGTAGTCCATTACGTGGGCGTTTTTCATCACGATACTTAGGCTGGATTTGATAAAGGTTAAGCGGCAATTGCTTGTAAGACTTAACAGAATCACGGACAATAGCTGTAAAGGTTTCTTCGTGAGTTGGACCTAGGATAAAGTCTGATTTTTCACGGTTTTTTAGTTTGTAAAGGTCTTCACCATAAGTTTCATAACGACCTGATTCGCGCCACAATTCTGCACTAAGAAGGGCAGGAGCCAACATCTCAACGGCACCAATCTTGTCGAATTCTTGGCGCATGATGTTTTTAGCTTTTTCAATCACACGGTTAGCAAGTGGTAGGTAAGAATAAACGCCTGCTGAAACTTGGCGAACATAACCAGCTCGCAACATAAGAGCGTGGCTGATAACTTGAGCATCGCTTGGCATTTCGCGAAGCGTTGGGATAGGCATTTTACTTTGTTTCATAATATTCCTCGATTATCTAAAAAAGAGTCGCATGATGTCATTCCAGGTCACAGCAATCATCAAGACAACCATGATGACCACTCCGGCCAAGGTGACATAGGTTTCAATTTCTTGTTTCAATGGTTTGCGGCGAATGGCTTCTAGGATATTGAGCACAATCTTACCACCATCCAGGGCTGGAATCGGAATAAGATTAAAAATCCCAATATTGATGGAAATTATTGCCAAGAAGTACAAGACATTCTCAATTCCATTTTTAGCAGCATCACTACTTGCCTTAAAGATGGCAACAGGTCCACCTAGCTTGTTCAAATCCGGTTGGAAAATCAGATTTTTCAGAGCAGATAGAATTCGGAGAGCCGAGTCAGCTGCAGTTGTAAATCCACCTACAAACATAGATAGAAAATCTGACTTAATTCCCGGTTGAACACCTAGAAGGTAACGACCTTGATTTTCTTCTGGAGTAACAGTGATTTGTTTTTCACTTCCCTTTTCAGAAATAGTCACATCCAAGGTCGGGGCCGTCTTATCTTTAGTTTCTGCTTCCACAGCCTGGATCAAGCTTTCCCAGTTGCTAATCTCATGTGAGCCAATCTTGGTAATCTGTGCTGTTTCTGGCACTCCCACCTTAGCCAAAGCCCCTTGGGGCATGACATGAAACTGGTTGGTAGCTACATCTCTGACACCACCCTGCATAAAGATTAAAATCCAAAAAACAACGACACCTAAGATAAAGTTATTCATAGGGCCTGCAAAGTTAGTAATCAGTTTTCCCCATATAGTTGCATTTTGATATTGTACATCCAAGGGGGCAATCCGAACCTCAGTTCCATCTGCTTCTACAACCGTTGCATCATGATCCACTGAAAATGTTTTTTCTTCTTCCAGAACCAAGCCCTTGATAAAGAGCTTGTCTTCAAAATCAAACTGGGTCACCTGCATAGGAAGGGCTGTTTGATCTAATTTTTTACCTGAAAGATTTATGCGTTTAACTTTACCATCATCAGTAAGCGTCAAACTGACAGGAGTTCCTGTCTTGATTTCAGTTGTATCATCACCCCAACCGGCCATACGAACATAGCCCCCAAGAGGCAAGATTCGAATGGTGTAGGCCGTCCCATCCTTGCCAATGTGAGCAAAGATTTTGGGTCCCATGCCAATGGCAAATTCACGCACTAGAATCCCTGATTTCTTGGCAAAGTAGAAGTGCCCGAACTCGTGCACCACCACAATAATCCCGAAAACCAGAATAAAGGTTAAAATTCCGAGCATAGTATTTCCTCCGTCTTTTGATTAAAAGAGTCCAAATAAGTGCATGATTGGAAATACAAGCAACATACTATCAAAACGATCCAAAACACCACCATGTCCAGGGATAAATTTCCCAGAATCCTTGACACCAAAATGACGTTTGATCGAACTTTCTAGTAAATCACCAAATTGTCCAGCAATGCTAAAGAAAATAGCAAAGACCGACATCTTGTAAATTCCATACGGAAGAGCAACTGTTCTGTCAAACATCATAAAGATGATGGTTACTAAAATAGCGCCTAAAATACCACCCAAGGCACCCTCAAAGGTTTTATTTGGAGAAACCGTTGGAGCCAGTTTCCGTTTCCCAAAGTTCATCCCAGCAAGATAGGCACCACTGTCGGTAGCCCAGACGATACACAAGGCCAATAGAGCCTTATCTAAACCTGCAACGCGAGCATCTAGTAAAGCATTAAATCCAAAGCCTACATAGAAACTCATAGCAAGAGGGAAAACAGCGTCCTCAATCGTATAAGACTTACTAAAAACGGTCGTTCCTAACATGATTGAAATCAAAACACTATAGGCAACCACATTCCCATCAACTGGTAAAAAAGTCAGATAATTCTCCAAGGGAATGGTCAAAGCAAAGGTTGCAAAGAGGGTTAAGAGGCCCTCCATAGTCATAGTCTCTAGACCTCTCATCTTCAAAAGTTCATGCATGGCTAGCATGGCTATGATTCCAATTGCTATCTGAAGCAAGAGTCCCCCAATCATTAAAATTGGTAGGAAAATAGCCAGAGCAACCCCTGCAAACAAGGTTCTTTTCTGTAAATCCTGTGTCATATTTCCTCCTAAACTCCTCCAAATCGGCGATGACGACGATTGTAGGCAAGAATGGCTTCCTGCAAGGCCGCCTCGTCAAAATCAGGCCACAAGGTATCCGTAAAATAGAGCTCACTGTAGGCTCCCTGCCATGGAAGGAAATTGCTCAAACGCAATTCTCCACTAGTACGGATAATCAAGTCTGGGTCTCGTAACTCCTTAGGCAAATGCTGGGTGAAGAGATAGTTGCCAATCAATTCCTCTGTGATGTCACCTGGGTTGATTTTGGCATCTAACACATCCTGAGAAATCAACTTAAGAGCCTGTGTAATCTCAGCACGTCCACCATAGTTGAGGGCAAAATTAAGAATCAAACCTGTGTTGTTCTTAGTCAATTCCTCAGCCTTGGTCAGAGCTTCAAAAGTTTGCTTAGGCAGGCGGTCCGTTTCCCCAATCATTTGAATCTTAACATTATTCGCATGCAATTCCGGGACATAATTATCATAAAACTCTACTGGCAAGTTCATGATAAACTTTACTTCCTGATCTGGACGGGTCCAATTTTCCGTAGAAAAAGCATAAACTGTAATCACCTTAACGCCTAGTTTGTTGGCTGCCTTGGTCACAGTTTGCAATGCTTCCATGCCCGCCTTATGTCCGAAGACTCGCGGTTGCATACGTTTTTTAGCCCAACGGCCATTGCCATCCATGATGATGCCGATATGAGCAGGAACCTGTGTCGGAACCTCTACTTCCACAGCCTTATCTTTCTTAAAAAATCCAAACATGATCTTATTCCTATTCAAAAATCTATCGTTTCATTATACCATATTTCCCTATTTTCTTCTATCACTAAGCTATTTATTCTCAGGCACAAAGCCCATTTTTCAAAAAAATAAGCCGCCTGATTGGGCGACTCAATTTTTATAGGGAGATTATTATGAAAAAGTTTTAGGAGTTTAAGTTAAGGTCTTCTTAACTTATAAACTTAGTATACACTTCCTAGCTTAAAGTTTCCTTAAGTATTTTTAAAAATCAAATTTTTCCATTTCTCCTGCCAATTTTTCTTGGATAGACGTGTTCGATAAAGTTCCATTCGGTCTTCATTTTCTAAGAAATGAGGAGTTGGATGAACTTGAAAATTCAAAATATCCTCCAAACCATAAGGTGCATAGAGCTCAAAATCGGATTCTTCATTCAAGCGCAGTCCAACTGCCGTACACCGTTCTGGATACTTACTCATGGCATCACAGGAACTGGTATAGGGAGCAGTATGAGGACTGTGCTGGTGCATATAGACTTGATTTTTCAATTCCCACTGGTACTGAGGAAAGTCCTCTCTCAGCTTTTTCTCTAGGAACAAGGTTTCCTCATAAGAAATATCTGGATCAAAGAAAATTACATCTACATCTGTTTCACAGTCAAAAGGGGATTTGTCTGACAAGAGATTCCAGATGAAATTTCTGACAGAACCTGCTGCCAACCAAGAATCTTTCAAACCAAGGTTACGGATGATGGTCAGAATAGCCATCATATCAGGATTTTTTCTAACACTATCTAGGATTTCTTGCTTATTTTTCATTGTACTCATACCCCAAATGCTCATATGCCTTAGCAGTCGCCATCCGTCCAGAACGTGTTCGCATGATAAAGCCTTTTTGAATCAAGTAAGGCTCATACATGTCTTCAACTGTCTCACGCTCTTCGGCGATATTCACAGAAAGAGTTCCTAATCCGACAGGGCCACCACCGTACATCTCAATCATGGTGCGAAGGATTTTTTGATCCACATAGTCCAAACCTTCATGGTCAACATCCAGCATAGTCAAAGCCTTATCCGTAATAAGATCATCGATAACCCCATTCCCCATAATCTGGGCAAAATCGCGCACACGCTTGAGGAGACGATTGGCAATACGAGGGGTCCCACGGCTACGTAGGGCTAACTCAGACGCTGCCTCATGAGTGATTTCCATCTCAAAAATATCTGCCGTCCGCTCGACAATTTCTGTTAAGTCAGCATGAGCATAATACTCCATATGACCTGTAATCCCAAAACGTGCCCGTAGTGGATTTGAGAGCATACCAGCCCGAGTCGTCGCACCAATCAATGTAAAAGGTGGCAACTCCAAATGAACACTGCGACTGCCTTCACCAGCCCCAATCATGATATCAATGTAGAAGTCCTCCATGGCACTATAAAGCACCTCCTCCACCGACATGGGCAAGCGATGAATCTCATCAATAAAAAGGACATCCCCAGGCTCTAAGTCATTCAAAATCGCTACTAGATCACCAGCTTTTTCAATGACTGGACCCGAAGTCTGCTTGAGATTGACACCTAGTTCGTTGGCAATAACAAAAGCCATGGTCGTTTTTCCCAAGCCTGGAGGGCCAAATAAGAGGACATGATCCAGCGCTTCATCCCGCATTTTGGCAGCCTCGATAAAGATTTGTAGCTGGTCCTTGACCTTGTCCTGCCCAATATATTCACGTAAGTACTGAGGACGGAGCGTGCGTTCTACTAACTCCTCATCCCCCATTATCTCATTATCTAAAATTCTACTCATGGCTCTATTATATCAAAAAACCAAGCCACAAACAAAAAAGCCACCTGATTGGGTGACTCCTGAGTTTAGCACTTATGTGGTATAATATTATACGGCACTGCTACACCGCCTACGAAAGGAGGTGAG
>NZ_JUQO01000163.1 GCF_001074635.1 Streptococcus mitis | reverse complement strand
GTTGGCACAGGACTATGCCTTGGAAACTGCTAGGGCTGAAGGTCTTGAACAAGGTCTTGAACAAGGACTAGAACGTGGGAAACTTTTTGCTTTTCTGGATATGGTTCGCCAAGGTCTTCTGGCACCTGAGGTTGCCAGTCAGCAACTGGGCATGACTGTCGCTGAGTTTGAGGCATTGTTGTAAGACTAGTACTAACGGTCAAGATGGCGTTCTTGGAACTAAAAAATACAGAGAAACCAGCAAAGACAAGGTTCGCAAGCCGTGGTTGGAGTTT
>NZ_JUQO01000162.1 GCF_001074635.1 Streptococcus mitis | reverse complement strand
GAGCAGCCTGCGGCTAGCTTCCTAGTTTGCTCTTTGATTTTCATTGAGTATTAATTGAGCAACTATACTATTTAGAAACAAAAGAAGCCATCAGGTTAGCATTTAACCTAAACAGCTCCTTGATTATCCTCCAAATAAACGAGCAAAAAAGCCTTTCTTAGTTGATTGGACTTCTTCTTTTGCTTGGTCCAGCTCTAGCTTAAGATTTTCTTGATCCTTCATGGCTTGAAGGGTCAATTGTTGCTGCTGATCGAGTTGTTTGTCTTTCTCAGCAATCTGACGGTCTTTGATACGCATCTGCTCGTCTTTTTCTGATAACTGACGATCCTTGGCTTTTAATTGTTCATAGAGACGAAGAATTTCTGCATTCTTCTCATCAACCAGAATCTCCATCAGTTCACGTTGCTTGACATCTTCACTGACAGGCTCATCTTCAAAAATCGTTTTTTTATAGATTTCTTCTAGCTTAATCAAGCCACTTCTAGTAACAACTGTTACCCCTTTGTCATTTTTATCTGTGTCTTCTTCTGGTAATTCTTTGACACGGTTATTGATTGCTTGGCGAGATAATCCTAAGACCTCTGCAATCTCACTGACGGTCATTTCAATACTCATAATATCCTCTGAAACGTTTTCTAGCTTTTCTTTACTTAAATCTTATCATAAGCTAGAAAAACTGTCAAATTTTCGCTTAATTTAAGGCCTTCAAAAAGGCTAATAAGACTTGGGCAGAGCGACGTCCAGCTTCGATAATAAACTCATCAAAAGAGATGTTTGCTTCATGGTTGGCATTGTCACTCATAGCTCGAATGACTAGGACTGGGAGATTAAGAGCATGTGCCGCCTGAGCAATAGCTGCCCCCTCCATCTCAACAGCCAGAACATCTGGAAAATGGGACTTAATCGCTTCTATCTTGTCATTTCCTGCAACAAAACTATCTCCTGTAGCAATCAAACCAAGATGCCAGTTTTGATCCAATTGAGATAAACTCTCTTGGATTTTGGAAACAAAGGTTTTATCTGATTCAAAATAAAGCGGTTGTTGCGCCATTTGCCCATAGGCATAACCAAAAGCTGTGACATCCACATCATGATAGGCTAATTTGTCAGCAATCACAACATCCCCAACAGCAATACCTTCTGCCACTGCCCCAGCTGATCCCGTATTAATAAGAGCATCCACTTGGAAATGATCAGCCAAAATCGCCACACTCATAGCAGACATAACCTTACCAATTCCACTTTCTACAAGAACGACTTCATGAGAGGCAATAGTTCCTGTGTGATAGGTATTGCCTAAAACAACTTGCTCCTGGGCATTGTCTAAATGCTGGACCAGATGCGCCAGCTCTTCTGGCATAGCCGCAATAATTCCTATTTTCATTTCAATTCCTTTTCTATTACAAAAGTTTCATTGCTAAGACAAGCAAAATCAAGAGAAAGATGACTGCAAATAAGATTTTATTCAATTTAGAATTAAAGACATTTCTCTTGGTATTTTCAATGCGACGGCTTTTATGAATAGACGGTTCGACCTGAATCTTCAAGGTTTCCTGGCTAAAACCATGTTCCTTAGGATTGGCATAACCAAAACGGGAAGAAGAGGTTGGTAAAATCTTGGTCTCCTCATCATCTAGCAAAGGGGGACCTGAAATTTTTTCGCCTCTATTAGCTCTTTCAATCATTTCATCCGTTAATAAAGGTTTACCCATATTGACCTCCTCTATTGTTTGTGCAATTCCCAATACTGTACAGCCATAATTGTCTTGGCATCACAAATATGACCTGATTGGATCAATTCCTTAGCTTCTTCTAGGCTCACTTCAAGGACTTCCAAGGTTTCATCCTCATCCTGCGGACGCGGATTTTCCACTTTTTTCAAATCGCTTGCTAGGTATAGTTTTAACTTTTCATTACAAAAGCCAATGGCTGAATAAAAGTCGTACAAGAGTTCTAACTTCCCTGTATAGGCTGTTTCTTCCTCTAATTCACGAAGGGCTGCTGCGACAGGGTCTGTGTTTTCTCCTACTTCCAACTTTCCGGCTGGAATTTCGTAAGAGACAGCCTCGATAGCTTTGCGGTACTGCTTGACCAAGATGAGTTTTTGTTCATCCGTTACTGCTAAAACACAGACAGCCCCATTGTGGAAAATCAAATCCCGTTGGGCAGTTCCCTTGCCTTCTGGTAATTCAACCTGATCTTGAACCAGTTTAAAAATTGGCCCAAGATAAATTTCTTTTCGGCTAAGTGTTTTTTCTTCAAATTCCATGATAGGCTCCTACTGATTATTAGGATGATGAGGAAGGCGTGTTGCATATTCGTCTTTATTGACCTGACGACCACGACCAATCGCAATGGCATCTGCTGGAACATCTTTGGTAATAGTTGAACCAGCTCCAACAAGAGAATTGTCACCCAACTCAACTGGCGCAATAATGGTTGAATTTGAACCAACAAAGACATTGTTGCCAATGACTGTCTTGTATTTGTTTTTGCCGTCATAGTTGACTGTAATAGTTCCAGCACCGAAATTAACCTTGCTACCCACTTCACAGTTTCCGATATAAGTCAAATGACCAGCCTTGGTATTCTCACCGATTGAAGAACCTTTAACCTCAACAAAGTTTCCAATATGGACTTGGGCAGCTAGACTTGAACCTGGACGAATGTGGGCATAAGGACCGACTGTCACACCGTCTGCAACACTACTTTCCTCAATCATAGAATTGGTAATGACAGCTCCTACTCCGATAGTGCTATCCACTACATAAGTACCGTTTGTCAAAATAGTCTCAGCACCAATTTTCGTTTGCCCCTTCAAGGTAACATTGGCTTCGATTTGAACTTCAGGAGCAATCTCAACGTCAATATCAATATAAGTTGCTTCTGGATTGACAAAGCTAACACCATTGACCATGTGCTGATGATTGATGCGACGACGCATAACTGACTCAGCTGTCGCAAGTGCCACACGGTCGTTTACTCCAAGACTCTCATCAAAATCTTTCAAAGTATAAGCACCAACTTTTTCCCCAGCTTCACGGAAAATGCCAATGACATCTGTAATATAGTATTCACCTTGAGCATTGTTGGTATTGATATTTTTCAAAGCCTCAAACAAACGCTCGTTGTCAAAAACATATGTTCCAGTGTTGATTTCCTTGATTTGTTTTTCAAAATCTGTAGCATCCTTCTGCTCAACAATACGAAGAACTTCAGCATTGTCATTACGAACAATTCGTCCATAGCCAAAAGGATTATCTGTTTCAGCAGTCAAGATAGTCGCCACATTTTTATGATTGATGTGGAAATCAATCAAGTTTTTCAAGCTTTCACCTGTGATTAAAGGAGTATCCCCTGCAATGACCAAGGTGTGACCTGACAAACCTTCTAGGATAGGCTCTGTCATCATAACTGCATGGCCAGTCCCTAACTGTTCAGATTGAGTCACAAATTCTGTCTGTCCAGCCAAGACCTCTTCAACCAATTCCGCCTTGTGTCCGACAACTGTGACTGTCTTTTCAGGTTGGATAGCTCCCACACTACGGAAAACATGTTCCAACATAGAAATACCCGCAACCTTGTGCAAAACTTTTGGCAAATCAGATTTCATGCGAGTCCCTTTACCCGCTGCTAAAATAATGGCATAATTTGACATAATCTTCTCTTTTCTCTAGAAATTCCCTTTTATTATACCATATTTCAAATCATTCCGCGCCCTTGAATGAGAAAATGCTCCAAAGTCCTTTCCTTAACCCATTTTTTGAGTATTTTTTTTGATTTTTTTTCATTTTTAAGGTAAAATTATGAGATATGAGAAAGAAAATTAATCCGCTTATTTTATTTGGTTTTTTTGGGATTATGATTTTCATTTTAATCCTGAATCGCCCTCGTTTTGAGGACCATCCTGTAAAAACAAAGTCAAATATCGCGCAAGTAGAAACACAAGCGCTACACAATATAGATAAACCGGTAATTGATGTTTCTGGTTGGCAGCGTCCTGAGGAAATTAATTACGATACTCTGTCCCAAAACATTTCTGGAGCTATTGTTCGCGTCCATAGTGGCGCTCAAACGTCCAAAGAGAACGATGCTGCCTTTGTTAATGGGGTAGATAAGGCCTTTAAAACCCATATCACGGAGTTTCAAAAACGAAATGTCCCAGTTGGTGTCTATGCTTATTTAGCTGGAAAAAGTGTCCAAGAAATGGAAAAAGCTGCTGAAGTTTTTTATAACGCCTCTTCACCATACAGCCCTAGTTACTATTGGCTAGACGTGGAAGAAAAAACCATGTCCAATATGAACGAGGGTGTTGAAGCCTTTCGAGCAAAGCTAGAATCACTTGGTGCTAAAAACATCGGAATCTACGTTGGTGTCTACTTCATGGAAGAACACAGTATTGATACAGGCAAATTTACCTCTGTTTGGATTCCTTCCTATGGTTCAAATACCGGATTTTTCGAAAGCAAACCTAATACGGACTTAGATTACGACATCCACCAGTACACTTCTAAAGGAAAAATTGCTGGCTTTGACCACGATTTGGATATCAACGTCATCTCTTCCTTAAAAAACAAAGAAGAAACCTTTAGAAAACTCTTTTTAAAACCTTAAAAGCATTTGTTTAGCATTTGCTTTTTATTTTTGTGTTTGATTGTGATACAATATAGTAAGGATTTTTTGAAATAGAAATAGTTGGAGGAAAAATATGCTCTCATGGTTAGCACGCCTTATTAAAGGGATTGTAATTGCTCTTGGATTTATCCTACCGGGAATTTCTGGAGGAGTTCTAGCAGCAATCTTAGGAATTTATGAACGAATGATTGGTTTTCTGGCCCATCCCTTTAAAGACTTTAAAGAAAATGTTTTGTACTTTATACCAGTTGCCATTGGTATGCTTCTGGGAATCGGCTTATTTTCCTACCCGATTGAGTACCTGCTTGAAAATTATCAGGTCTTTGTATTATGGAGCTTTGCGGGTGCCATTATTGGTACTGTTCCTAGCCTCCTCAAAGAATCAACTCGAGAATCTGACCGAGACAAGATTGATTTAGCTTGGTTCTGGGCAACCTTTATCATTTCTGGACTAGGACTCTATGCCTTAAATTTTGTTGTTGGAACCTTAAGTGCCAGCTTTCTTAGTTTCGTCCTAACTGGTGCACTGCTGGCTCTTGGCGTATTAGTTCCTGGCCTCAGTCCATCGAATCTACTTTTGATTTTGGGCCTCTATGCTCCTATGCTGACAGGTTTTAAAACCTTTGATCTCTTGGGAACCTTCTTTCCAATTGGAATTGGAGCAGGTGCAACTCTCATCATTTTTTCAAAATTGATGGATTATGCCTTAAATAACTACCACTCACGCGTCTATCATTTCATCATCGGAATCGTCTTATCAAGTACTCTTTTGATCTTGATTCCAAATGCAGGAAACGCTGAAAGTATCCAATACACTGGCCTTTCTCTTGTTGGGTATGTCATCATCGCCTTCTTCTTTGCACTGGGAATATGGCTTGGTATTTGGATGAGCCAATTGGAGGATAAGTATAAATAATGGCAAAAAAAGTTAAAATCAAAAAAACATTGGTGGAACAAATCCTGTCTAAAGCAGGTATCCCACATCAGGGGATTCAAATCAATGCCCTGGAAGGAGAGCTTCCTCAAGATTATGAACGAGATCAGATTTTCAAAACCTTGGCTCTTTTGGGAGATAAAACAGGACCAATTATTGGAATTGTACCTATCACCCAACACTTGTCTGAAAAGAAACTAGCCAAAATTTCTGGCAATAAAAAAGTGAGCATGATTCCACAAAAGGACTTGGAAAAGACAACAGGTTATATTCATGGAGCCAATAATCCTGTCGGAATTCGTCAGAAACACAATTATCCCATTTTTATCGATAAAATTGCTCTAGACTTGGATCAAATGATTGTCTCCGCTGGGGAAGTTGGTCACAGCATTATAGTCTCTCCCCAAGACTTAGCTAGCTTTGTAAAAGCTGACTTTGCAGATATTTTGGAGGACAGCAAGTAATGAAACTCTACTTTGTCCGCCACGGCCGTACTGTCTGGAACCAAGAAGGTCGTTTTCAAGGTGCTAGTGGAGACTCTCCCCTTCTTCCTGAATCCATTGACACCCTAAAACGACTAGGCCAGTATCTCAAGGAAATTCCTTTTGATCAGATATATTCAAGTGATTTACCTCGAGCGGTCAAATCTGCTGAAATTATCCAAAGTCAACTCCAGAGCCCCTGTCCTTTAGAAAGTGTTTCTAATCTTCGTGAATGGCAACTGGGGAAATTAGAAGGTTTGAAAATCGCAACCTTGGAAGCTATTTACCCACAACAAATCCAGGCTTTCCGATCTAATCTTGCTCAATTTGACACTCAAATGTTTGGCGCCGAATCCCTCTATAGCACAACACAACGGACCATCCAATTTATCAAATCATTAAAAGATAGTCCTGCTGAGCGTATTCTAATTGTCGGTCATGGCGCCAATCTTACTGCCAGTCTTCGTACTCTTATAGGTTATAAAGAACCACTTCTTCGTAAAGATGGCGGTCTAGCAAATGCCAGCCTAACCATTCTAGAAACCCATGATTTTGAAACATTTACTCTCGATACTTGGAATGATACTTCCTATCAATAACAGAACTTGATTATAGCGTCAAGTTCTTTTTAGTTTTGAAAGATTATCCGTGAATTTCTTGCTTATTTATGATAAAATGGAAGTATCGCAAAAAATGACTCATCGTATTCAATTTTGAGTAAAACTAGGAGGATCCCATGTCAACAGAACATATGGAAGAACTAAATGACCAGCAGATCGTTCGCCGTGAAAAAATGGCTGCGCTCCGTGAACAAGGAATCGATCCTTTCGGAAAACGCTTTGAACGCACTGCAAATTCACAAGAATTAAAAGATAAATTTGCTGACCTCGATAAAGAACAATTACATGATAAAAATGAAACAGCAACTATCGCAGGACGCTTGGTAACCAAACGTGGTAAAGGTAAAGTAGGTTTTGCCCACCTTCAAGACCGCGAAGGTCAAATCCAAATCTACGTTCGCAAGGATGCTGTCGGTGAAGAAAACTACGAAATCTTCAAAAAAGCAGACCTTGGTGACTTCCTTGGTGTCGAAGGCGAAGTAATGCGTACAGATATGGGAGAACTCTCTATCAAGGCTACTCACATCACACACTTGTCTAAGGCTCTTCGTCCTCTACCAGAGAAATTCCACGGTTTGACAGACGTTGAAACAATTTACCGTAAACGTTACCTTGACTTGATTTCTAACCGTGAAAGCTTTGAGCGCTTTGTCACTCGTTCAAAAATCATCTCTGAAATCCGTCGTTACCTTGATCAAAAAGGTTTCCTTGAAGTGGAAACACCTGTTCTTCACAATGAAGCTGGTGGTGCTGCTGCCCGTCCATTTATCACCCACCACAATGCCCAAAACATTGACATGGTACTTCGTATCGCGACTGAGCTTCACTTGAAACGCCTTATCGTCGGTGGTATGGAACGCGTCTATGAAATTGGCCGTATCTTCCGTAACGAAGGAATGGACGCTACTCATAACCCTGAGTTCACTTCTATCGAAGTTTACCAAGCTTATGCAGACTTCCAAGATATCATGGACTTGACTGAAGGCATTATCCAACACGCTGCTAAATCAGTTAAAGGTGATGGTCCAGTCAACTATCAAGGTACTGAAATCAAGATTAACGAACCATTTAAACGTGTTCACATGGTGGATGCTATTAAAGAAATTACTGGTGTCGATTTCTGGCAAGATATGACTTTCGAGGAAGCCAAAGCTATTGCTGCTGAGAAGAAAGTTCCAGTTGAGAAACACTACACTGAAGTTGGTCACATTATCAATGCCTTCTTTGAAGAGTTTGTTGAAGAAACCTTGATCCAACCAACCTTTGTCTATGGACATCCAGTAGCTGTATCTCCACTCGCTAAGAAGAATCCTGAAGACCAACGCTTTACTGACCGTTTCGAGCTCTTCATCATGACTAAGGAGTACGGTAATGCCTTTACTGAGCTCAACGATCCAATCGACCAACTTAGTCGCTTTGAAGCCCAAGCTAAAGCTAAAGAACTTGGTGACGATGAAGCAACAGGTATCGACTATGACTACATTGAAGCTCTTGAATACGGTATGCCACCAACAGGTGGTTTGGGAATCGGTATCGACCGTCTCTGCATGCTTCTCACTGATACAACTACTATCCGTGACGTATTGCTCTTCCCAACAATGAAATAATCACTTATCCTCTGGTATTTGCCAGAGGATTTTTCGATACAAAAAGAGACTGAGGAAACACTCAATCTCTACTTTTCACTTCTTTGGTTGCTACATCTTCTCCAAACCATTTATGGCTAATCTCTTGGAACTTTCCTTCTTGGTATAGTTGAATAAAGGCTTGGTTTAAAGCTTGTAGTAATCTTTTGTCAGCTGGTCTAACTCCGACTGCAAAAGATTCACTTTCAAATCCAGCTGAAAAGAAATTATAGTCATTTAATATCCCCTCAGACTGAAGATAGTAATTAGCATACACTCGGTCAATCAACAAGGCATCAATTCGATCATTCTTCAAATCAATCAAGGCTTCATTAAAACTCTGGTACTGATTAGCCTTCTGATCTTTGACACGATTTTTCAATAAGTCTGGCTGGGCTTCAAAATCTAGATAACCAGAGGAACCGGCTTGGGCTCCCAAGATCTTATCCTTCATATCCTCTGCTGAATGAATTTGCTGGCCCTTCTTCGCAACCAGAACTTGCTGATTTTCCATATATGGAATGCTAAAGGCAACCTTTTCTCGACGTTCATCAGTGGCAGAATAGCCATTCCAGATGGCATCTATGGTTCCATTTTGCAGTTCTGTCTCCTTCATATCCCAGTCAATTGGCTGAAATTGCACCTTAAAACCTAATTTTTCAGAGACAGCTTGTGCTAAGTCAATATCAAAGCCTGTATATTGGCCATTCTTTTCTTCAAAACCCATGGGTACAAAGGTATTGTCAAAACCAATGGTTATACTGCCTTGCTCTTGATACTTATCCCAGTTATCCTGCTTTGGATCACTAGCCTTCTGAGTACAAGCCGTTAAACAGAGAGTCAGGAGTGAAACCAATACTAAAGCAATTTTCTTATTAGTCATCGGCACCTCCTACTTGGGCTCAACCTTGAGAATCTGATCCGCGATATTTTCAGCGAACTGTAAATCGTGGGTAACCACAATCTGCGTCATTCCAAGTTCCCTATTTTGCAAGATCAGTTTTTCCACTTCCAAGCGTAATTCTGGATCCAGAGCAGAAGTTGGCTCATCGTAGCCAATGATTTCTGGGTCAATCATCATAGCACGCGCCAAGGCCACCCGTTGCTTTTGCCCACCTGATAATGAGAATGGATAGGCATCTGCATGACCAGCAAGTCCTAATTGTTCCAAAAGTCCTCGCGCCTTCTGCTCAGCCTCATCCTGCTTCATTCCCATGGTCTTCATAGGCGATAAGGTCAAATTGTCCAGAACTGATAAATGAGGGAAAAGTTGAAAATCTTGGAATACAAATCCCAGTAAATTCCGCTTCTCTAGTTCATCCAGTTCTAAAAGTTCTCCATTATAAAAGATTTGTCCTGAATCAATGGTTTCAAGACCCGCAAGCATACGTAAGAGAGTTGTCTTACCTCCACCAGAAGGCCCAACGATAGCCAGGATTTGCTTTTCAGGAATTTTTAGACTGAAATTGGATAAAATTTGCTTTTCACCAAATCCTTTATTGATATTTCGTAGTTCTAACATGGCAGCCTCCTATCTATAGTAACTGTATTTCTTCTCAACTTTTTTGGCAAGAATGGTCACAATACCAATCAAAATCAAGTAAATGGCTCCTGCCAAGAACATGGGAACAAGGCTGGCATCACGGTTGGCAGCTGTTCGACTCGCCAAGATAAGGTCTGAAATTCCTAGAGCGTAGACTAGAGACGTATCCTTGACCAAACTCATAACCTCATTAAATACACTAGGGAGAACAATCTTGGTCACCTGAGGCAAGATAATATAGCGCACTGTGTCAAAAGGACTAAACTTCAAGACCTTAGCAGCCTCATATTGACCTTTAGGGATGGTATCAATCCCCCCACGGAAGATTTCAGCAAAGTAAGCAGCATAATTCAAAACAAAGGCAATAATGGCCGCAGGAAGGCGATCTAAACGGATCCCAATACTTGGTAGCACATAATAAATAAAAATCAATTGCAAAAGCAAGGGTGTGCCCCGCATGATCCAGATATAAATGTTAATCAGATGATGGAGGAGCTTCCAATGGACTTGCAAGGCAAAGGCAATCAAAACGCCCAAGGGAATAGAAAAAATCAAGACCAGTGCAAAAACCTGTAAAGTCATGCTTGCACCGCTCAATAAACTCGGTAATATCTCAAACAAATAAGACATACTGACACCTCCTAAAAATAATTGCTCCTATTATAGCATAAATAAACTAAATAACCAAGAATTTTTGTAAAAAAATTCTCTTTAAAAAAGAAAAACTATATCTATCAAAAATGATTAGATACAGTTTTTAAAAATATATTCTTACAATCTCTCAAACAATTCTTGCATTTGCACATCATCTGGAACCAGTTTTAAGTAAGCTTGTGCATTGACTTTTGCTTCCTCAAAGTAGCCCAATTCACGCAAGAGATAGATATAGTGTTCCAGAAACTCTGGATTGTCCTTTAAATCTCCTGCCAACTCTTGGTAAAGCTCATAGGCAGTATCCAAATCGTCCATTTCTTGATAGGAACGAGCAATCATCCACTTGGTCAAGAGATTTTCTGGCTCCTCACTTTGCAACTCTAGAATATCCTCATAGCGCTCCTGCTCCAGATAAATAGTTGCTAGACGGAGTAATATTTCTTCCGTATCCTCAGCATCTTCTTTAGCAGTAAGGAGGTAGTTCTCTGCTCCACTAGCATCATGCAATTCATAAGAAAATTGTGAAGCAGCCAGCAAGAGACGAGTTTCAAATGGATTTTTCTCCAAACCTTGCTTAGCAATACGCAGGGCTTCTTGAACTTGATGCTCCTTGTGTAAGGCCTGACTATAACCATACTCATAGCCTTCAAAGTCAGGAGAAATGGTATCAAGCTGCTTAAAGTAGAGGACAGCCTTTTGGTATTCTTCTCGATCAAAGTAAAGACTGGCCAACTCAAAAGCTGTTAGGTCATCGTATTCTAACTCCAGGGCTTTTTCTAAAAACTCTGTAGCCGTTTCAAATTTCCCTAACTGAGCATAGGCAAAGCCAATCCTCTGATAGGTAGAAATACCTGTTTGCTCATAAATAGTACGATTATCTAACTGGGCATAGCCTTGAATAGCTTCTTGGTAATTTTCCAACTCACTATCCAACTCTGCTAAGCCCAATATCAAGAGAGGATCCTCTGAGTAGCTCAAGGCTTCCAGCAATTTCTCACGCGCCACATCTGTCAAACTTTCCATCTGGTAAAGGTCTGCCTTAAGAAGCAAAGCCGAAACATACCAATCACTGTCAGCTTGGATTTCCTCAAGATAAGCAAAGGCTTCTTCGATTTTACCATCCTCGCTAGCAATAGCTGCCAGATTGAGATTAACCTCTGGAAAATCCTCTACGATTTTCAGGTAAATTTCCTTGGCCTGAGGATAAAAACCAATCCCTTCTAGATAGGTGGCTAACTCATACAGAAGGTCATTTGGATCATTTTCTAAAGCTTTAACGAAATAGTGCTCTGCCTTAACTAAATCTTGCTCCTCCAAAGCCTGTAACATCTGTTGACTATTGTTCACTCTTAGCTTCCTCTCCTTCTAGTTCATATAGACCACTAACTACCTTATACCATTCAAAAATCGCTGAAATGACAACCTTTGCAGAGGCATAAACCGGAATACCGAGCAAGACTCCCCAGATACCAAACATGGATCCTGAAGTTAACAAAACAAAGAGAACATTAATGGGATGGATGTTTAATTGACTTCCCAAAATCAATGGAGAGACAAAACGGCCTTCAATAGTTTGTTCTACGATAAAGACAATCACTACTTTTAAAAGCATGACTGGTCCAGCAATCAAGCCCAATACTAGGGCAGGAAGCATGGCTAGGAAACTACCAAGATAAGGAACCAGATTTAGAATACCAGCAGTAACACCCAGCGTAACCGCATAGCGTAGACCAATGATCTTGAAGAAGATGATAAACATTACTGCTACAATAATAGCCACTGTCACTTGCCCTCGAACATAGTTGGACAACTGCTGATTCACATCTGATAAAACTTGTCCAACAGGTTCTTTCAATTTCGTTGGCATGAATTGGGTCAAATAGTGACGCAGGCCTTTCCCATCACGTAAGAGATAAAAGAGCATGAAAGGAACGATAATCAAGGCAACAATCACTTGAGATGCACCGCTAATAAAGGCGCTTACCCAGTTGACCGCCTGAGAAGAAACCTTGCTCGCCCAAACTGTAGCCTGACTAGAGAAGTTTGTCAAAACTTGTTCTAACTGAGGCCTGAAATCATCTGGTAAACGCTTGGTTACCAAATCATCAATAACCCGATCAGCATCTTCAAGGTAGATTGGTACATTTCTTGCAAAAGTTAAAACCTGACGTTGCAGATTTGGAATAGCTACTGCCAAGCCCCAAATGATAAAAAGAGCGATGATGACAAAGACAATAGTGATAGCTATAACACGATTAACCTTATGCTTCTCCATCCAATCAACTATAGGATTCAACAAATAATATAGCAGGCCAGACAGAATGACTGGTAACATCACAACTGCCAAAAAGTCCAAAACAGGTGAAAATAGAAAACTAATCTTACTTAAAATAAAAAGATTCAGTCCCAATAATAAGGTTACCAAAAATACCGTAATGGCCTTGTTATCCAAAAACCACTTGAAAAACCAAGATAGGCTAAAATGTTTCTCTTTTTGTTCCATATATAATTCCTTTCTATTGTTCTCTCATTATACCATTTTTAAATCAAAATAACTCTTTTTTAAAGTGCTTACAAAGTGCTTACATAGAGATAGCGACATAAAAAATCCCCTCAAAAGAGGAGATTCGATTAGTCTTGAATATGACGGTCTAAGTTCTTCTGATAATCTGCGTTTGATTTACCTTTTTCATCAGCAAATTTCTTGCGGAACTCATCCATTTCTTTAGTAGTGACAATCTTATCTTGGATTTTCAGATACTTGTAGCTATTTTCACTAGTCTTGTCACCTACCCAGCCACCGGCACCACTGCCAGGAACCATTTTCGTCACTAGCATTTGAGCACCATCAGAGTATACTGGAATAACAAGTGCACTATCTGACAACCAAGCTTGGGCCTTAGAATATTTGGAATAACGTTTTTGAAGGTCTGTTTTCTCACTATTTGCATCATCAATCAGTTCTTTGTATTTATCCAATCCAACTGTTTTAATAACTGGATTGTCTGTTCCTGGTGCCACACCAAGAGCACTTAGGAGACTTGGACCTGAAGTTGGATCAAATACATCTAGATAAGTCGATGGATCTGCAAAGTCTGGAGTCCAACCACTGACTGCATTAATATCCCAGTCAGTATTTGCATTGGAAGTAGCTAGAGTAGTCATACTTCCCAATTCGTCATCAGAAACTTGTTGAATATCAACAACTACATTGTCAGAGCCTAAGGCTTCCTCAATGGATTGTTTATAAGACTGAACCTGACGAATAAAATCTGGATTTGATGAAGAAATTGGCAAATCTAAATGAATTGGGAACTGTACTCCATCAGCTTGAAGGGTTTTCTTAGCAGCTTCAAACTTAGCTTTAGCCTTGTCTACATTATGAAGTGAATCTTGGGCATCATCAAGACTAACATCTTTCCAGACATTATCCAATTTATCCAATTCTGTCTTAGTAACTTGACCAAATGTTTGATCTCCTACTTGAACAAATGTTGGAGGAGTGAAACTTGTCCGTAACTTACGAGGTCCTACTTCATCACCAAATACTTGAGAGATCCCTGCTTTACGATCTACCGCAAAAGCCAAGGCTTGACGGAAATCTTTGTTTAACAAGGCTTTCTTAGTAGAAGTTTTTTCTGCATCACTTGTTTTAGCAGTGTGATTGTAATTTACACGGTCGATATTGGTTGAGATATAAAAAACTCCTCCACGCTGTTGACCATACACAATATTATCCTTGTATTTTTCTTTTAGACGTTCATAGTTAGCAGAGTTTTTAAAGAGTGGTGCAGCTGGATAGTGTCCCTCATCAAAACCGCGTCCTAGAGAGTCTGCATCTTGACCATCAAAGAAGGATAACTTGATATCATCAATAAAGACATTTTCTTTATCCCAGTAGTTTTGGTTTTTAGTCATTTCGATAGAAGACTTAGATGTAAGACCTTTTAGGAGATAAGGCCCATTGTATAGAATGCTTGTTACATCCGTTGGTTTACCAAAGTCATCTCCTTTAGAAGCTAAAAAGTCTTCATTTACTGGTGCAAGGACTCCCATTGTTGTTTTTGAATTCCAGAAAGATTCTGGATGGTTCAAAGTATAAACAACAGTATAATCGTCAGTTGCTTTTACCCCAACACTAGAAAAATCTGTTGTTTTCCCATTTACATAGTCATCCAATCCTTTGATAGAATCCTGTACGAGATAAAGAGCCTGTGATTTCTTATCTGCTGCGTGTTTCAGACCAGTCACAAAGTCTTGAGCCTTGACTTCACCATACTCTTCCCCCTCATTGGTATACCATTTGATACCCTGACGGATTTTATAGGTATAGGTCAAACCATCTTTGGAAACAGTCCAATCTTCTGCAACTGATGGAACAAGATTCCCATATTGGTCATTTTCAAGCAAACCGTCAATAACGTTACCTGTGACCTGTTTAGTGCTGACATTTCCAGAAACTGTATAATCCAGAGTCGAAGGATCTGATGAAAATACATAGGCATAAGTAACTGGTTTATTTGCTGGTTTAGTTGCTTCTTTATTACCATTACCAGATGAACACGCTACTAGCACTGCTGCCGAGAGTACAGCAACTCCTGCTGCTAAGAAAACACGTTTTTTCATAAACAAACTCCTTTTATAATTTGATAGATTCATTATAGCACTTTTAAGAAGAAAAGTAAGGAAAACAATCTCAATATTATTATATTTTTCAAAAAACCAATCAATTATTTTTTTTAAAGTGCTTACATCTAATTGGATGTCTTTATTTGGCTTGTTTTTGTGATATAATAGTCTTATCTTTATATAGAGGTAACGTTATGAAAGAAACTGTTTATTTTGGAACTTATACACGTCGTACTTCCCAAGGGATTTACAAGGCTGACTTTGATACAGAAACTGGTCAGCTTTCAAATCTAGAACTTTTTGCAGCTGAGCCAAGTCCAACCTACCTTGCCTTTGACCAACACCAACATTTATACACTGTTGGTAGTCAGGATGACATGGGGGGAATTGCAGCCTATCAAACTGACGGGACTGTGTTAAATCATGTCGTTGAGGAGGGAGCTCCCCACTGTTATGTTGCTGTCGATGAAAAGCGTAATTTGGTCTATGCAGCCAACTACCACAAAGGACAGGTACTTGTTTATAAACGTCAGGAAGATGGGAGTCTTTTACTTAGTGATGTAGATCAACACAGTGGCCAAGGTCCACATGAGAATCAAGCATCTCCTCATGTTCACTTTACAGATTTAACACCTGACCACTATCTAGTGACCTGCGACTTGGGAACGGACCAAGTCATCACTTATGACCTTGACCAAGAAGGGAAATTATCTAAGCTCTATACCTATCACAGCCAGCCTGGAGCAGGCTCACGCCATATCGTTTTCCATAACCACTATAAAATTGCTTATCTGATTTGTGAACTCAATAGTACTATCGAGGTTCTAATCTACGATGGCGTTGGCGAATTTGAACGTATGCAGGTCATTTCAACTTTACCAGAAGCTTACGAAGGCTTTAATGGAACTGCTGCTATTCGTCTCTCAAAAGATGGTAAATACCTCTACGCTTCTAACCGTGGCCATGATTCTATCGCAGTATATACCATCCTTGCGGACGGTAGCTTAGAGTTGCTAGAAATCGTTCCAACACATGGTAAGACCCCACGTGATTTTGATTTGACACCTGACCAAAAATTTCTCATTGCTGTCCATCAAGACTCTGACAATGCAACTGTCTTTAAACGTAATTGTGACAATGGTCGTCTAGCAGAACTCTCCAACGACTTCCATGTTCCCGAAGCAGTCTGCATCCGTTTTGCTCCTTAAGAAAACATAAAAAATGAACTTGGATTTTCAAGTTCATTTTTTTCTTATAGTCTATTTCCGACATTAATACGGTTAATGGCACGTTGCAGTGCAATCTTCGCACGACGTTCTTGGTCAATCAAGTGTTTGTCTTGTGCTTCTTCAATTGCACGTTCTGCACGAAGTTTGGCACGTTCTGCACGACTGATATCGATATCACGAGCACGTTCTGCAGAATCCGCAACGATTGTGATGGTATTATTGGCAATTTCAATAACGCCTCCGTTTACTGCAATCCAGTTCACGTGATCTTCATCATCAATACGTTTTACCTTTACTTCATCAACTGCTAAAACCGCAATCATATTTTCATGTCGTGGCAAGATCCCCATCTCACCATCCAGAGTTCGAACCGATACATAGCTGGCATGGTGATCATAGACGAGACCATCTGGTGTCACGATCTGGACAGTTAACTGAGCCATAGATCACCTCTTAAAATCCCATTTTTTCAGCTTTTGCAATCACATCTTCGATAGAACCTACGCCACGGAAGGCATCTTCTGGCAGGTGGTCATGTTTACCATCAAGGATTTCCTTAAAGCCACGTACAGTTTCAGCAACTGGAACATAAGAACCTGGCTGACCAGTAAATTGTTCTGCAACGTTGAAGTTTTGTGACAAGAAGAACTGGATACGACGGGCACGAGCCACCAAGGTTTTTTCTTCATCAGAAAGCTCATCCATACCGAGGATAGCAATGATATCTTGCAATTCATGGTAACGTTGAAGGACACGTTTTACTTCAGCAGCAACTGCATAGTGCTCTTCTCCAACGATTTCAGGTGCCAAGGCACGTGAACTTGAAGCAAGTGGGTCAACGGCTGGGTAGATACCCAATTGTACCAACTTACGTTCCAAGTTGGTTGTTGAATCCAAGTGAGCGAAGGCTGTTGCTGGAGCTGGGTCAGTATAGTCATCCGCTGGCACATAGATAGCCTGGATAGAGGTTACAGAACCCTTCTTAGTTGATGTGATACGCTCTTGCAATTGACCCATTTCCGTAGCAAGTGTTGGTTGGTAACCAACGGCTGATGGCATACGACCCAAAAGGGCAGATACTTCTGAACCAGCCTGAGTGAAACGGAAGATATTATCGATAAAGAGAAGCACGTCTTGGCCTTCCACATCACGGAAGTATTCAGCGATTGTCAAACCAGTAAGGGCAACACGCATACGTGCTCCTGGTGGCTCATTCATCTGACCAAATACCATGGCTGTTTTCTCGATAACACCTGATTCTTTCATTTCCCAGTAAAGGTCGTTCCCCTCACGAGTACGTTCCCCAACACCAGTAAATACTGAAATACCACCGTGTTCTTGGGCAATGTTGTGAATCAATTCTTGGATTAAGACGGTTTTACCAACTCCGGCACCACCGAAAAGTCCAACTTTACCACCTTTAAGGTAAGGGGCAAGAAGGTCGATAACCTTAATCCCTGTTTCAAGGATTTCAGAAGAGGTAGACAACTCATCAAAAGTTGGAGCTTTTTTATGAATTGGCTGACGCTCTGCGTCTTCTGTAAAAGGAGCTTCCAAGTCAATGGTATCTCCCAAAACATTGAAGACACGTCCCAAAGTTTCTTTACCTACTGGTACAGAGATTGGACGACCTGTGTCCAATACTTCCATTCCACGAGTCAAACCATCTGTTGATTCCATGGCGATAGTACGGACCATACCATCTCCCAACTCCAAGGCTACTTCAAGGACGATTTTTGTTTTTCTTTCGTCATTTTTGTAGACGACAAGTGCATTGTTAATCTCAGGAAGTTTTTCCCCTGCTGCAAACAAGACGTCTACAACGGGACCGATAACCTGAGCAATTTTACCTGAACTCATCTCCTTCTCCTATTCTATATAAGATACTGTCGGTTCCTAGCTCAACTAGGTCCTAATACTCTTCGCAAATCTCTTCAAACCACGTCAGCGTCGCCTTACCGTACTCAAGTACAGCCTGCGGCTAGCT
>NZ_JUQO01000161.1 GCF_001074635.1 Streptococcus mitis | reverse complement strand
TTTGAGCAACCTACGGCTAGCTTCCTAGTTTGCTCTTTGATTTTCATTGAGTATTACTCTACAGATTTCAAAGCTTCAAGCATATCAACCTTTCTCAGATGATGATTGACAAAGAAACCAAGCAAGGTTAAAATGGTGCTTACTGCTACCACTGGGATAACATATACTTCCCAGCCTACCTGCGGATAAAAGAGAATAGTCGCAGGCGAAATCATTTGAATCAAAAATTGGTGTAAATAGAAACCAGATACCAAACCAAGTACGATTCCCACAAGGGACAGCACAATCGTCTCACGGTAAATGTAGAGAGTAACTTCATTATTATGAAAACCGAGAACCTTGATAGTGGAGAGTTCACGGATTCTCTCAGCTACGTTAATGTTGGTTAGATTGTAAAGGATAACAATAGCCAACAGAACCGACACGATGACCAAGATGGTCATGGTCTGATTGAGTGAACTTGCGACCGAGTCAAAGAGCCGAATGGCTGAAGCATTCTGGACAACGCTGGACACCGCAGTTTGATTCATAAGCAAGCCGGCCTGTCTTTCGATACTAGTAGCATTGGTATCCCTTAGCGAGACCAGATAAGTGTTGACTTGGGGTAGCTGTCCGTAAATTTGCTCATAGCTAGCTTGACTCATATAAATAAAGTGACCAACGTAATTCTCAGCAATGGCAGTGACCTTTAGCTCCTTACCTTCAATTTCTAGAGTCTGTCCAACCTTGACACCTGCCAGCTGGGCGAGTTTAGCTGTAATAACGACGCCATCTTTTAATGTCAGCTCCTGCTGATGGTCTTGCAGATGGATAAAGGGAGTCAAATCTTCCTTCTCTGTCATCATAAGGGTAATGGTCTGAAGACCAGCCTTACCTTTGAAATCTTTGTCTAGCGTTTTTGAATAGATTTTCTGATAGGCTTGGATATCCTGCCCTTTCAACACTTCTTCTAACTCTGCCTTGTCCTGATTAGTCGCACTAGGATTTTCAGAGACAATCATTTGATACTGTTGGATTTGTTGAAACTGTCTAGACGGAACTCCTGCTACAGAGGATTGGATTCCCAAACCTGCAAAAAGCAGAGCGACTGAGCCCGCCACACCAAAGATCGTCATCAACATCCGCTGCTTATAACGGAAGATATTGCGAGCTGTTACCTTATGAGTAAAACTGAGACGACGCCAGATAAAACTGAGACGCTCCAGTAAGATTTTAGCTCCTTTAACAGGAGGCTTAGGCAGTAAAAGCTGGGCTGCTTCGTCATGAAGTTCTCTACGAGCTACCAAGTAGGCTGGTAACACACTCGCCAACCAACTCAAGACAAGAGCCAGTAAGCTATAGGTCCAATAGAACTGAATCTGGGTTTCTCCCACCACCATGCCTTTTGTAATGACACTTGAAATCACACCGGCTAGCAAATAATGTCCAAGTATACTACCTAGAGCTGTTCCTACAGTCCCAGCTACTAGACCGTAGAGGAGAAATTTGGCGATAATATACTTACTGCGATAACCCAAGGCCTTAAAAATCCCTGCATGTGTTCGCTCTTCATCCACAAAACGAGTCATAGTTGTAAAGGTCACCATAGCTGCTACGGCATAAAGCACCACAGGAAAGATATTGCCCACTGCCCGAATACTGGCTGAAGCATTACTGTACATGAGGTAGCCTTGACCGCCAGGCATGGTCTGACGATTATATACTTGATACTTGGGCTCAGCTAAATCATCCAAGACTTGCTGATGTTTTTCTAGTTTTTCCTTTTCTTGGGCTAGATTTTGTTCAGCCTGCTTTAGTTTGTCCTCTTCCTTGCTCAATTCCTGCTTAGCTTGGGTAAGTTGAGAACTAGCCTGCTCTCTCTGGGCTTGAGGAAGCAAGGCTAGTTGACTTTCTTGAGCCTGTATACGAGCTTGAGCAGCTGCTAAACGACGCTTGCCTTCCTGCAGATTAGTTTCAGCCTTGTCAAGGGTCTCTTGACCTTTGTCTAGAGATTCTTGTCCTTCTTTTTTCAAGAGTTGCAGACGTGCCTTGCCATTATCTGACAAAGCTTGTTCAAGGTCTTCCTGATGTTGCTTGGATTTTTCTTCATAAGCTGATGAAAAAGCATTTAAGCCTGCTAAATCTTGATATTTCAAGCGTGCTATATTATAGACTTTTTGATCAAACTGACTAGGTAAAATCACCCCATAGGCTGTCAGAGTCCCACTTCCACTTCCTGCGTAGCCCATATCTCGCTGGGAGAGGATTTCAGCTGAATCCACAAAACCAGTAATGGTATAAGCATGGTCTTTTAAAGAGGAATGACCCTCTTCTTTTTCTTTAAAACTAATCTCCTGTCCCACGCTGTATTGGCCTTGCAAATGAGTGGCCAAAGCGATTTCCTTGTCTGACTGAGGAAGTCGTCCCTCTCTTAGCTGAAATGTTGAAATTCGCTCTGGTTTGGAGTACAGCCGAATGGCATCCAGCCCATTTTCCATAGTCACATCTGTCAAATAGCCAAACTCAACCTCTGCGCCCTCTATCTGTTCTAGTTCTTCTTGATCTGTTTGATCCAAACCATAATTAGACATAACTGCCAAATCCAAGGTTTGAGCAGTTGTTAAATAAGCATTAGCTGTCGCCTCCATGTTGGGACTGGTTACTTTGAGGCCTACTAGGGCTAAAGAACCCAGCATCATCAAGGTTAAGATGGATAAAAAACGCCCCTTGGAGCCTGTGAAGGACTGAATTAAGTCCTTCCAATAGGTTTTTCGCTTAATCATGCTAGTACTCCAAACTGTCAATATCCTGAGGATGCTGGTTCATCACCACATCCTTGACACTGGCATCGTGCATATGAATCACGCGATCAGCAATGGGCGCCAAAGCTCCATTGTGAGTCACGATGATTACCGTCGCTCCCTTTTGACGAGACATATCTTGGAGGATTTTCAAAACCTGCTTGCCCGTCTGATAATCCAAGGCGCCTGTCGGTTCGTCACAAAGGAGAATTTTAGGATTTTTGGCTACCGCGCGTGCAATGGAGACTCGCTGTTGCTCCCCTCCAGAAAGCTGGGCTGGAAAGTTATTGAGACGATGAGCCAGACCTACATCTGTCAAAACTTGCTCAGGATCCAAGGCATCTGTCACGATTTCTGAAGCCAACTCCACATTTTCCTTAGCGGTTAGATTGGAAACTAGATTATAAAACTGAAAAACAAAACCGACATCATTTCTACGATAATTGGTCCTCTGGTGGGAACTGTAGTCTGCAATATTGGCACCATCAATCCAGACTTCCCCCTCATCATTGGTATCCATTCCCCCAAGAAGGTTAAGAACCGTTGACTTACCTGCACCAGATGCACCTAGAATAATAACCAATTCACCCTTTTCAATCTCAAAATTCACATCACGATTGGCCACAATCTCCGTGTCCCCAACCTGATAACGCTTGTAACAGTGTTTCATCTCAATATAAGCCATCAGTGCCACCCTCTCTTAAACAAATTACTTCATATTACCATTATAACGCTTTTTCAACTAGTTGGAAACTGCTTACATTCTCAAATCCTTATTAAAAGGCAGTCTCAAACTACTGCCTTCTAATACTCAATGAAAATCAAAGAGCAAACTAGGAAGCTAGCCGCAGGTTGCTC
>NZ_JUQO01000160.1 GCF_001074635.1 Streptococcus mitis | reverse complement strand
CCAGTAAAATACGAAAAAGATGCTAGTCGCGAAAAAGGTCAAGATAATATTACTGTTCCAGGAAAAGACGGAAGTAAGACCACCACAACGACTTACACAGTAAATCAAAACAATGGAGAAGCTATTGCACATGTAGGGGAGCCAATAATAGTAAATCCAACAACTACTATCGTTAAAGTAGCAGCGAAAGATACAGTAGTAACTTCTAAAGATGGAAATAACATTGTGAAGACAGCAACTTCATATACAGTAAATCCAGATAATGGAAACATAATAGAGCATACAACAAAAGAAACATTTAAAGAAAATGGATTGAAAGATAAAGTAGAAGTAGAAACAATCCCATCCCCAGTAAAATACGAAAAAG
>NZ_JUQO01000159.1 GCF_001074635.1 Streptococcus mitis | reverse complement strand
AAAAAGAAACCCAAATACAGAACTGTATTTGAATTTCTTAACTTAATGACATTGGGTATTAAAATCGTTATTTTAACAGGGTATAGCAAAAAAATTTATGAGTATCGAGCTCAGAAGATGGGAGCCTATGCTTTTATTGATAAAAGTATCGATCCAGATAAGCTTCTTACTCAATTAAAAGGTATATATAGTGGAAAAAAGTATTTTTCGGTAGAAGAAATCGTGGATATCTTGTCTGAACGAGAGATAGAAGTGTTAGAATCGATTAGAAATGGTTTAACAATTGATGAGGTTTGTGAAACCTTATTTTTAAGTAAGCGGACTGTTTCGAATCATTTGGCAAATGTATTTTCAAAGCTAGGTGTTAATAATAGGCAGGAGGCAATCCATAAAGCAGAACTTTTAGGATATTTCTCTCCAGAGTAAGATTATCTTTTATGCCAAATTGGCATAAAACTATGAATTATGAATCAAGTAAACCATTAAGTTATGCACGATTTAAGCGCCTTGTTGGTGTTCAACGCACTACTTTTGAAGAGATGTTAGCTGTGTTAAAAACAGCTTATCAACTTAAACACGCAAAAGGTGGACGAACCCCTAAGTTAAGCCTAGAAGACCTCCTCATGGCTACTCTTCAATACATGCGAGAATACCGAACTTATGAACAAATTGCGGCTGATTTTGGCATTCACGAAAGCAACTTAATCCGTTGGAGTCAATGGGTTGAAGTGACTCTTCTTCAAAGTGGTTTTACGATTTTAAAAACTCATCTTAGTGCTGAGGATACGGTGATTGTGGATGCAACAGAGGTAAAAATCAATCGTCCTAAAAAAATCAACTAACCAATTATTCTGGTAAAAAGAAATGTCATGCTATGAAGGCTCAGGCGATTGTCACAAGCCAAGGGAGAATTGTTTCTTTGGATATTGCAGTGGACTATTGCCACGATATGAAGTTGTTCAAAATGAGCCGCAGAAATATCGGACAAGCTGGTAAAATCTTGGCTGACAGTGGTTGTCAAGAGCTCATGAAGATGTATTCACAAGCGCAAACTCCGAGGAAATCAAGCAAACTTAAGCCACTAACTCTTGAAGATAAATCCTATAATCATGTGCTATCTAAAGAGAGAATCAAGGTTGAGAATGTTTTTGCCAAAGTAGAAACGTTTAAAATGTTTTCAACAACCTATCGAAATCGACGTAAACGCTTTGGATTACGAATAAATTTAATTGCTGAAATTATCAACCGTGAACTAGGATTCTAGTTTCGCAGGAAGTCTAATAGCATAAATACGCCTAGAAATGACATTTTTATGTAGTATTTCTAGGTTTTTTTGTTTTAAACTGAAAAAATTTTCAATTTAGGCTTGACAAACGATGAGGATAGGAGTATTATTTATACAACTAAAAAGAATAAACATAAAGGAGGCTTTGTTATGAATAAGATGAAGAAGGTGTTGATGACGATGTTTGGTTTAGTGATGCTCCCCCTACTATTTGCTTGTAGTAACAATCAATCGGCTGGAATTGAAGCCATCAAGTCCAAAGGAAAATTGGTTGTAGCCCTCAATCCAGATTTTGCTCCATTTGAATATCAAAAAGTGGTTGATGGGAAAAATCAGATTGTGGGTTCAGATATCGAATTAGCCAAGGCTATCGCAACAGAACTAGGTGTCGAATTGGAACTATCTCCCATGAGTTTTGACAATGTACTGGCTAGTGTTCAATCAGGAAAAGCTGACCTTGCCATATCAGGTGTTTCTAAGACAGATGAACGGAGCAAGGTGTTCGATTTTTCAACTCCCTACTATACTTCAAAAAATAAGCTCATTGTCAAAAAATCTGATTTAGCCACTTATCAGTCTGTCAACGACTTGGCGCAGAAAAAGGTCGGAGCGCAGAAAGGTTCGATTCAAGAGACGATGGCGAAAGATTTGCTACAAAATTCTTCCCTCGTATCTCTGCCTAAAAATGGGAATTTAATTACAGATTTAAAATCAGGGCAAGTGGATGCCGTTATCTTTGAAGAACCTGTTGCCAAGGGATTTGTGGAAAATAATCCTGATTTAGCAATCGCAGACCTCAATTTTGAAAAAGAGCAAGATGATTCCTACGCGGTCGCCATGAAAAAAGATAGCAAGGAATTGAAAGAGGCAGTCGATAAAACCATTCAAAAGTTGAAGGATTCTGGAGAATTAGACAAACTCATTGAGGATGCCTTTAAAGCGTCCATTGAAAAATAGAAAGAAGGAAAAGAACATGAGTAAAGAAAAAGTAATTTTGGCCTATTCTGGCGGTTTAGACACATCAGTTGCTATTACCTGGTTAAAGAAAGATTATGATGTTGTTGCAGTTTGTATGGATGTGGGTGAAGGGAAAGACTTAGATTTCATCCATGATAAGGCTCTTAAGGTTGGGGCAGTAGAATCTTATGTCATTGATGTTAAGGACGAATTTGCTACAGATTATGTGCTAGTGGCTCTTCAGTCACATGCCTATTATGAACAAAAGTACCCCTTGGTATCTGCCTTGAGCCGCCCTCTTATTTCTAAAAAATTGGTTGAAATAGCGCATCAGACAGGAGCGACTACAATTGCTCATGGTTGTACAGGTAAGGGGAATGACCAAGTGCGTTTTGAAGTATCGATTGCAGCCTTGGATCCCAATTTAAAAGTGATTGCGCCAGTTCGTGAATGGAAATGGTCTAGGGAGGAAGAAATTCATTATGCCAAGGAAAATGGAGTACCTGTTCCTGCTGACCTTGACAATCCCTACTCTGTCGACCAAAATCTTTGGGGACGTGCCAATGAGTGTGGTATTTTGGAAAATCCATGGAATCAGGCTCCAGAAGAAGCCTTTGGCATCACAACTTCTCCAGAGCAAGCTCCAGATACGCCAGAATACATTGATATTGAGTTTAGTGAAGGTGTTCCAGTTTCCCTCAATGGAGAAGGGCTAAAATTGGCAGATTTGATTCAAAAACTCAATGAAATAGCTGGAAAACATGGGGTCGGACGGATTGACCACGTGGAAAATCGTTTGGTGGGGATTAAATCAAGAGAGATCTATGAATGTCCAGGGGCAGTGACTCTACTGACAGCTCATAAGGAAATTGAGGACTTGACGCTTGTGAGAGAAGTGGCTCATTTTAAACCAATCATAGAAAATGAATTATCAAATCTCATTTATAATGCTTTGTGGTTTAGTCCGGCTACACAAGCCTTGATTGCTTATATTAAAGAGACTCAAAAAGTTGTCAATGGGACTGCAAAAGTTAAACTGTATAAGGGAAGCGCTCAGGTCGTGGCTCGGAAATCACCAAATTCTCTTTACGATGAAAATTTGGCGACGTATACTAGTGCGGATACCTTTGACCAAGATGCTGCTATTGGCTTTATTAAGTTGTGGGGACTTCCAACCAAGGTTCATTCTGAGGTTCAAAAAAGCGCCAAATAGGACGATTGACTAGAGAGGTGGATGTGATATGGCTAAGAATACAAAATTATGGGGTGGTCGCTTTGAAGGTACTGTCGAAGACTGGGTAGAGCGCTTTGGTGCGAGTATATCTTTTGACCAGAAATTAGCTAAATTTGATGTGATTGGTTCTTTAGCCCACGTTCAGATGTTGGGTCAGACGGGTATTTTGAGTTTGAAGGAGTCAGAAAAGATTCAAGAAGGGTTGAAAGAGCTCTTAGAAGAGCTAGAGGCAGGCCAACTTGACTTTGATATCGCAAACGAAGATATTCATATGAATATGGAAGTGTTGCTGACAGAAAAAATTGGTCCCCTTGCAGGGAAGTTACATACGGCTCGTTCTCGAAATGACCAAGTTGCGACAGATATGCACTTGTATCTCAAGGAGCAACTAAGCCATGTCCTAGATAAACTGGCTCATCTCAAAGGTGTTTTATTAGACTTGGCTGAAAATCATGTGGAGACGATCATGCCGGGCTATACCCATCTGCAACATGCTCAGCCTATTAGTTTTGCCCACCACCTGATGGCTTACTACAATATGTTTCAGAGAGACAGTGAACGTTTTGAATTTAACCAGAAGCATACAGATCTATGCCCTCTAGGTGCGGCAGCTTTGGCAGGAACGACTTTCCCCATTGATCGCCAATTATCTAGCGATTTGCTGGCGTTTAAGCAACCCTATACAAATTCTTTAGATGCTGTTAGTGACCGCGATTTTATCTTAGAATTTCTATCCAATGCCAGCATACTCATGATGCATATGAGCCGTTTTTGTGAAGAAATGATCAATTGGTGTAGTTTTGAGTATCAATTCATTACCTTGTCGGATACGTTTACAACAGGTTCCTCTATTATGCCCCAAAAGAAAAATCCAGATATGGCTGAGTTGATTCGAGGAAAGACTGGTAGAGTTTATGGGAATCTGTTTGGACTGTTGACAGTCATGAAGTCATTGCCCTTAGCTTATAATAAGGATTTGCAAGAGGATAAGGAAGGAATGTTTGATACGGTCGAAACGATTTTAAATTCCCTCGATGTATTGGCAGGTATGTTATCTAGCTTGCAGGTAAACAAGGAAAAAATGCAAGAATCTACAGAGAAGGACTTTTCAAATGCAACTGAGTTGGCAGATTATTTGGCAGGGAAAGGTTTGCCATTTAGAGAAGCTCATGAGGTTGTAGGAAGATTAGTGCTAGACTCTATCAAGTCTGCTAAAAATATTCAAGATTGGACTTTGGAGGAATTACAAACCTATCATTCTCTCATTACCGAAGATATTTATGTCTACTTGCAACCTAAAACTGCTGTTCAAAGACGAAATTCCTTGGGAGGTACAGGGTTTGACCAAGTGAAATACCAGATTGCAGTTGCTAAGAAAGCGAATGAAGCTAGAAAGTGCTAGATTGATAGGTTCAGAATAAGAGGTTGGTCGATTGACAGCCTCTTTCTTGTCTTCTCCAACCAAGCATGTTATAATGAATACTGCTCAAGCGACCTTCAATCGTTAAGCACACACGACCTTCAATCGTGAATAAACGAATAGATGGGAGACTTACCATGAGTGATAACTCTAAAACACGTGTTGTCGTGGGGATGAGTGGTGGTGTTGATTCGTCGGTGACGGCTCTTTTGCTCAAGGAGCAGGGTTACGATGTGATTGGCATCTTCATGAAGAACTGGGACGACACAGATGAAAACGGCGTCTGTACGGCGACCGAAGATTACAAGGATGTGGCTGCGGTGGCAGACCAGATTGGCATTCCCTACTACTCTGTCAATTTTGAAAAAGAGTACTGGGACCGCGTTTTTGAGTATTTCCTAGCGGAATACCGTGCAGGGCGCACGCCAAATCCAGATGTTATGTGCAATAAGGAAATCAAATTTAAGGCCTTTTTGGACTATGCCATGACCTTGGGGGCAGACTATGTAGCGACTGGGCACTATGCCCGTGTAGCGCGTGATGAGGATGGTATCGTTCACATGCTGCGTGGTGTAGACAATGGCAAGGATCAGACTTATTTCCTCAGCCAGCTTTCGCAAGAACAACTTCAAAAAACCATGTTCCCTCTGGGACATTTGGAAAAGCCTGAAGTGCGAAAACTAGCAGAAGAAGCAGGCCTTGCGACTGCCAAGAAGAAAGACTCGACAGGGATTTGCTTTATCGGAGAAAAGAACTTTAAGAACTTTCTCAGCAACTACTTACCAGCTCAGCCAGGTCGCATGATGACTGTGGATGGTCGCGATATGGGCGAGCATGCAGGACTTATGTATTATACAATCGGTCAGCGTGGCGGTCTCGGTATCGGTGGGCAACACGGTGGTGACAATGCGCCTTGGTTCGTTGTCGGAAAAGATCTAAGCAAGAATATCCTCTATGTCGGCCAAGGTTTCTACCATGACTCGCTCATGTCAACCAGCCTAGAAGCCAGTCAAGTCCACTTTACTCGTGATATGCCAGAAGAATTTACGCTAGAATGTACGGCTAAATTCCGTTATCGTCAGCCGGATTCTAAAGTGACCGTCCATGTCAAAGGAGACAAGGCAGAGGTCATCTTTGCGGAACCGCAACGCGCCATCACACCAGGACAGGCAGTTGTCTTTTACGATGGCGAAGAATGTCTCGGTGGTGGCTTGATTGACAATGCCTACCGTGACGGACAAGTTTGTCAGTACATTTAGATTGACAAATTTTCTCAATTTGCTACAATAATAAAAGCAATAGAAATGATGGTCAAAGCTCATGGATGTTGCAGGCTTTTTTGTCCTGCACTTCTTTGGAGTTTTGACTGTTTTTGTGTCGTTTAAGGGAAAGGACAAGAATGACTCAGCAAGACTTTCGGACAAAAGTAGACAATACAGTTTTTGGAGTTCGGGCGACAGCCTTGATTCTTCAAAATCGCAAGCTTCTAGTCACCAAAGGTAAGGGCAAGTATTACACAATCGGCGGTGCGATTCAAGTCAATGAAAGCACGGAAGACGCGGTAGTCCGTGAAGTGAGGGAAGAACTGGGTGTCAAAGCTCAAGCTGGGCAGCTAGCTTTTGTGGTTGAAAATAGTTTTGAACAGGATGGTGTTTTCTATCACAATATCGAGTTTCATTATCTGGTGGACTTGCTTGAAGGTGCCCCATTGACCATGCAGGAAGATGAGAAAAGGCAGCCCTGTGAGTGGATTGAGTTGGATAATCTTGAGAATATCCAGCTAGTTCCAGCCTTTTTAAAAACAGCCTTACCAGATTGGGACGGCCAACTAAGACACATTCATCTTGAGGAATAGGAGAGAAAATGATGGTTAAGCTTATTGCCCATGTACTTGTTCATAGTGGTGATGATTATTTGCTCATTCAGCGTTCGGAAATTAAAAGAGGAGAACCCAACGTTTATCCAACTTACTGGGATATTCCTGGTGGTGGGGTTGAAAAGGGTGAACTTCCGCGAGATGGTGCTCTTAGAGAATGCATTGAAGAAGCGGGAGTTAGGCTAGATAGCAGTTCGCTCAAACTTCTTCATGAAGATAGTCAACTGGATACCTCTAAGGATACGGTCTTTACTCGCTTAGTTTATAAAGCAGAGTGGGTTGGGGAGAAGCCAATTATCAGATTAGATCCTGAAGAGCATACGCACTTTAAATGGGTTACTATGGCTCAAGCTCTAGAGGAGGAGAAGTTAGTTCCTTATTTACGAGAAATTTTTGAAAGGTTAAGAAATGACATATAATTTTACTGAAGAATACGATATTATTGTAATCGGTGCGGGACACGCTGGGGTTGAGGCTTCCTTGGCCGCTAGCCGTATGGGCTGTAAGGTCTTGCTTGCGACTATCAACATTGAAATGCTGGCTTTCATGCCTTGTAACCCCTCTATCGGTGGTTCTGCCAAGGGGATTGTCGTGCGTGAAGTCGATGCCCTCGGTGGCGAGATGGCCAAAACCATTGACAAGACTTACATCCAGATGAAGATGCTCAATACAGGGAAGGGGCCAGCTGTCCGTGCCCTTCGTGCGCAGGCTGACAAGGAACTTTACTCTAAGGAAATGCGCAAGACAGTTGAAAATCAAGAGAATCTGACCCTTCGTCAAACCATGATTGATGAGATTTTGGTGGAAGATGGCAAGGTTGTCGGTGTTCGTACAGCGACCCATCAAGAATATGCTGCAAAGGCCGTTATTGTGACGACAGGGACTGCTCTCCGTGGGGAAATCATCATCGGAGATCTCAAGTACTCATCAGGACCAAACCACAGCCTAGCTTCTATTAACCTTGCTGACAATCTCAAGGAACTTGGTCTCGAAATCGGTCGTTTCAAGACAGGGACACCTCCACGTGTCAAGGCTTCTTCAATTAACTACGATGTAACTGAGATTCAGCCAGGAGATGAAGCGCCAAACCACTTCTCATACACTTCACGTGATGAGGATTATGTCAAGGATCAAGTGCCATGCTGGTTGACCTATACCAATGGTACTAGTCATGAGATTATCCAAAACAATCTCCACCGTGCGCCTATGTTTACAGGTGTTGTCAAGGGAGTGGGCCCTCGTTACTGTCCGTCGATTGAAGACAAGATTGTGCGCTTTGCGGATAAGGAACGCCACCAACTATTTCTTGAGCCAGAAGGACGCAATACAGAGGAAGTCTATGTTCAAGGACTTTCAACCAGTCTGCCTGAGGATGTTCAGCGTGACTTGGTTCATTCCATTAAAGGTTTGGAAAATGCAGAGATGATGCGGACAGGTTATGCCATTGAGTATGATATGGTCTTGCCTCATCAGTTGCGTGCGACTCTGGAAACCAAGAAAATCTCAGGTCTTTTCACTGCTGGTCAGACAAACGGAACGTCAGGTTACGAAGAAGCAGCAGGTCAAGGGATTATCGCTGGCATCAATGCGGCTCTGAAAATCCAAGGCAAGCCTGAGTTGATTTTGAAGCGTAGTGACGGTTACATCGGGGTGATGATTGATGACTTGGTGACCAAGGGAACCATTGAACCCTACCGTCTCTTGACCAGTCGTGCTGAATACCGTCTCATTCTCCGCCATGACAATGCTGATATGCGTTTGACTGAGATGGGACGCGAGATTGGCCTTGTGGACGATGAACGCTGGGATCGTTTTGAAATCAAGAAAAATCAATTTGATAATGAGATGAAGCGACTAGATAGCATCAAACTCAAGCCAGTCAAGGAAACCAATGCTAAGGTTGAGGCGATGGGCTTCAAGCCGTTGACAGATGCAGTGACAGCCAAGGAATTCCTTCGCCGTCCAGAAGTTTCTTACCAAGATGTGGTGGCCTTCATTGGACCAGCAGCAGAGGACTTGGATGACAAGATTATCGAATTGATTGAAACAGAAATCAAGTACGAAGGCTATATTTCCAAAGCCATGGATCAGGTAGCCAAGATGAAACGCATGGAAGAAAAACGCATTCCAGCCAATATTGATTGGGATGACATTGATTCTATCGCAACCGAAGCTCGTCAGAAGTTCAAACTCATCAATCCAGAAACCATCGGCCAAGCTAGCCGTATTTCGGGAGTAAATCCAGCAGACATTTCAATTTTGATGGTGTATCTGGAAGGTAAAAATCGTAGTATTTCTAAAAATCAAGAAAAGAAAGCATAGAGAAAAACAGCTCCGAAAAATCGGGGCTGTTTTATGATTTATTCTTCATCTGGTGTAAGGATCATTGGGATGATGATCGGTTCACGTTCTGTATTTTCATAAAGGAAGGGGCGAATAGCGTTGACAATGGCACCATTGACAGATTGAACACTAGCATCCTTGTTTTTCAGTGCGATACGAATTGCATTGAAGAGGATGCGCTGGCTTTGGCGAATCAAGTCGCCAGACTCTCTCATGTAGACAAAGCCTCGGCTGAGGATGTCTGGGCCAGACAGAATCATCTGCGATTTGAAGTCAACAGTTGCGACTGCCAGAACGACACCGTCTTCAGATAGATCACGACGATCTTTGAGGACAGCTGCGCCGATTTCACCGATACGATTTCCATCGACATAGATATCTTGGGCGTTGAAATGACCTGCGATACGAGCTGAGTCAGCAGTAAGGGCAAGCACATCACCATTGCTCATGATAAAGATATTGTCCTTCTCAACACCAGTATCTACTGCTAGTCCAGCGTGGACCTTTTGCATGCGGTATTCACCGTGGACAGGCATGAAGTATTTTGGCTTAATCAAGCGGAGCATGAGTTTTTGCTCTTGCTGACCACCGTGTCCAGATGTATGGATATTGTTCACTTTACCGTGGATAACTTCGACACCAGCTTCTGAAATGATGTTAATCAGCTTGTTGACGCTAGTAGTGTTTCCAGGGATTGGACTTGAAGAGAAGATAACCGTATCGCCGGGTTGGAGTTGTACCTGACGGTGGGTTCCGTTGGCGATACGAGAGAGGGCAGCCATCGGCTCGCCCTGACTACCTGTACAGAGGATGAGAATCTCGCCTGCAGGATAGTCTTTGATTTCATTTGGCTCGATAAAGGTTCCCTTAGGAGCTTTGATGTAGCCAAGATCGATTCCGTTGACAATGGCCTTTTCCATAGAACGACCAAAGACCGCAATCTTACGTCCAGTCTTAACAGCAGCTTCTGTTGCTTGCTGGAGACGGAAGATATTTGAGGCAAAGGATGCAAAGATGATACGTCCTTCAATACCTTGGATAATCTTCATGATGGACTGGCCAACGACTTTTTCAGAGTTGGTAAAGGTTGGCACTTCCGCATTTGTCGAGTCAGACAGGAGACAGAGCACACCTTCTTCGCCCAGCGCAGCCATACGGTGCAAATCTGCTGGTTCACCAACTGGTGTTAAGTCAAACTTGAAGTCACCCGTACAGACAATTTTTCCTTGAGGAGTATGAATGACAATCCCCAAAGGTTCTGGAATAGAGTGAGTCGTTCTAAAGAAAGTTGCCTTGAGATTTTTAAAGGTCAACTCAGTATTGTGGTTGATTTCGTAAAGTTTGGCGTTGCGCAAGAGACCGTGTTCTTCGAGTTTCCCACGGATCAAAGCCAAGGCAAGTGGTCCAGCATAGATTGGGACATTTGCTTGCTTGAGTAGGAATGGAATCCCACCGATGTGGTCCTCGTGTCCGTGTGTAATCAAAACAGCCTTGACGCGGTCGATATTGTCTACGATGTAAGAGTAGTCAGGAATGACATAGTCGATACCAAGCAAGTCATCTTCTGGGAATTTAATCCCAGCATCGACGATGATAATCTCGTCTTGGTATTCAATTCCGTATGTGTTTTTCCCGATTTCTCCCAGACCACCGATGGCAAAAACGCCAACTTCTTCAGGTTTAAGAGTATAGGCCATATTAGAACTCCGTAATTTCGAAGGCGCCAGTTTCTTTTTCGTAATCTAGCAATTTGTCAGACAAGAGTTCGATATACTCGATATTGTACTCTGGGCGATTTTCTTCGACAAGTTGGCGAGCAGCGATGCGACCCTCAAGTTCTGAGCTGGCATCGATGTCTAGGTAAAGTGCGCGTGTAGTTTCACGACGTGGGCTACGTTCTTTTGTTTCTTGATAAAAAACTTTGTAAATCATATAGTTCCTTTCTATTTTACAGGTCAGCTTATTCCAAACTTTTAGCAGAGATTTGCTTGATTTCATTCCATTTTGTGTCTAGATTGACCTTGATTCGTTACAATTATTTCAATTATACCACAAAATGAAAAATTAGTAAAAGACGGAAACGAGAAAGTCATGGGATAATTCCTTTAGTAAGCGCTTGCAAAAACGAAGAAAATGTGTTATATTGATAACGGAAGTGAAATTTATTGCTTGTCATAATTCCATATAGATTTTAAGTCAAGGAGGTTGCCCTATGTATAACTTATTTGCTTTTGCTATCGGAGCTCGCTTGGTGGCTTTTATTGTTTTTGTTGCTTGTGTTTATGGAGGGAATCTTCTATTTGCCAAACTGGAACGACGACAAAGCAAGTTCTTGTGGAAAATTACCTTTGTGACTCTCTACTCGATTTTTCTCCTCCTCGTAACCTATGTCGTTTGGTTTGTATTTTACTTTGGATTAAATGCTTAGATGCCCTGCTCATGCTGGGGCATTTTTGTTTGGGGGCAAAGAAAATTCCCATGTGCCAGCTTTTGTAGTATAATAGTAAGCAGACAAAAAGATAGGAATGTGTTATGAAAGTATTAGCTTTTGATACGTCCAGCAAGGCTCTTTCTCTCGCTATTTTAGAGGACAAGCAGGTTCTTGCCGAGACGACGATTAATATTAAGAAAAATCACAGTATTACCCTCATGCCTGCCATTGATTTTTTGATGGCAAGTTTGGATTGGACGCCCAAGGATTTGGACAGAATCGTGGTGGCGGAAGGGCCGGGTAGCTACACAGGCTTGCGAATTGCGGTAGCAACTGCCAAGACCTTAGCTCACACTCTGAACATCGAGTTAGTTGGTATGTCTAGCCTCTTGGCTCTGGTGCCATACCAACAAGAAGGCTTGTTCGTTCCTTTGATGGATGCGCGTCGCAACAATGTTTATGCAGGATTTTATGAAAATGCCAAACCTGTCATGCCAGAAGCGCACCTGCCTTTTGAGCGAGTGATTGAGTTAATCAAGGGTGCTAGTCAAGTAACCTTTGTCGGAGAAGTTGGCCCCTTTGTGGAGCAGATTCAAGAACACTTGCCAAGGACTAATCTCAAAGAAACCTTGCCAAATGCAGCTAATCTAGCTCTCTGGGCCTGGGACAAGGAAGCAGACTCCTTGCATGATTTTGTGCCTAACTACCTCAAGCGTGTCGAGGCTGAGGAAAACTGGCTCAAGAACCATACCGAGTCTGGCGAGTCTTACATTAAACGCCTATGATAGAAATCAAACGAATCCAACAGCGACCTGACTTGGCTCAAGCCATCTACGCTGTCATGGCAGCTGTTTACCCAGTCAGTCCTTGGACGCTGGAGCAAATCCAAGCAGATCTGTCCCAAGACCAGACTTGGTATGTTCTGGCTTATGATGGGGCAGAAGTGATTGGCTTTCTAGCTGTTCAGGAGAATCTTTTTGAGGCAGAAGTCTTGCAAATCGCTGTTAAAGGAGCCTATCAGGGTCAGGGAATTGCATCAGCCTTGTTTGCGACACTGCCGACAGACAAGGAGATTTTCCTCGAAGTCAGAAAGTCAAATCAACGAGCGCAAGCATTTTACAAGAAAGAAAAGATGGCAGTCATCGCTGAGCGAAAGGCCTACTACCATGACCCAGTCGAGGACGCCATTATCATGAAGAGAGAAATAGATGAAGGATAGATATATTTTAGCATTTGAGACATCCTGTGATGAGACCAGTGTTGCCGTCTTGAAAAACGACGATGAGCTCTTGTCCAATGTCATTGCCAGTCAAATTGAGAGTCACAAACGTTTTGGCGGCGTAGTGCCGGAAGTGGCTAGTCGTCACCATGTCGAGGTCATTACAGCCTGTATCGAGGAGGCGCTAGCAGAAGCAGAGATTACAGAAGAGGATGTGACAGCTGTTGCGGTTACCTATGGACCGGGCTTGGTTGGAGCCTTACTAGTTGGCTTGTCAGCTGCCAAGGCCTTTGCTTGGGCACATGGACTTCCACTAATTCCCGTTAACCACATGGCTGGCCACCTCATGGCAGCTCAAAATGTAGAGCCTTTGGAGTTTCCCTTGCTAGCCCTCTTGGTTAGCGGTGGACACACAGAGTTGGTTTATGTTTCTGAGGCTGGTGACTACAAGATTGTTGGGGAAACGCGAGATGACGCGGTTGGTGAGGCCTATGATAAGGTTGGTCGTGTCATGGGCTTGACCTATCCTGCCGGTCGTGAGATTGACGAGCTAGCTCATCAGGGGCAGGATATTTATGATTTTCCTCGTGCCATGATTAAGGAAGATAATCTGGAGTTTTCATTCTCAGGTTTGAAATCGGCCTTTATCAATCTTCACCACAATGCCGAGCAAAAGGGAGAAAGCTTGTCCACAGAGGATTTGTGTGCTTCCTTTCAAGCAGCTGTCTTGGATATTCTTATGGCAAAAACCAAGAAGGCCTTGGGAAAATACCCTGTTAAAACCCTTGTCGTGGCAGGTGGTGTGGCAGCCAATAAAGGTCTCAGAGAACGCCTAGCAACTGAAATCACAGATGTCAAGATCATCATTCCACCTCTGCGCCTCTGCGGAGACAATGCAGGTATGATTGCCTATGCCAGCGTCAGCGAGTGGAACAAAGAAAACTTTGCAAACTTGGACCTCAATGCCAAACCAAGTCTCGCTTTTGATACGATGGAATAAAATGGAGTCTGTCTGATTACAATCAGCAGACTTTTTTCTCTTTCCTGAATGTGTTATAATAGTCCATGCTGTGGCTGGAATTGATTCAGCCTATTTATTAAGACAATATGAGGAGAAAGATGAAAGAAAAAGGATTTTGGGAGGGGGCGCAGGCAGCTATGCCAACGGCCCTTGGTTATATCAGTATTGGCCTTGCCTGTGGGATTATCGGTGCGCCCTATGTGACACCTGTGGAGATGGGCTTGATGAGCCTCTTTGTTTATGCTGGGAGTGCTCAGTTTGCCATGCTGGCACTGATTGCGGTTCAAGCCCCTGTGGCAGCTATTGCTATGACGGTTTTTTTGATTAATTTGCGTCTCTTTTTGTTGAGTTTGCATGCGTCAACCTATTTCCGTCATACTAGTCTCTGGCACAATATCGGTATGTCTAGTATCTTGACGGATGAGACTTATGGTGTTTTGATGGGTGAATTGGCCCATGCAGACAAGGTCAATCCTATGTGGATGCACGGAAACAATCTTAACAGCTATGTGGCTTGGTTTGTGGGAACAGTAGTCGGAACGGCTCTGGGTGGCCTGTTGCCAAATCCAGAAATCTTTGGTTTAGATTTTGCCCTAGTTGGGATGTTCATCGGCATTTTTGCTTCGCAATTCCAAATTATGCAAAGACGGATTCCTATCCGCAATCTGCTCATTATCCTAGCAGTTGTTGCGGTGTCCTTCTTTTTACTCTTGACAGTGGTGTCTCAGTCACTAGCTGTTCTGTTTGCGACGCTACTTGGTTGTACAATGGGGGTGGTTTTAGATGGTCAGTAAGTATCTTTTATTAGCAGTTATTTTCTCTGGCTTGGTGACTTGGATTCCCCGTATGATTCCCTTCATCTTGGTCAAGTATAAGGGTTTGCCTGCAATCGTTGAGCGTTTTTTGAAGTTCTTGCCCGTTTCTATTATTTTTGCCTTGATTCTTTCAAGCGTAGTAACAGGCAAGGTTGGTAGTCTTCCTCAAATAAAATGGCTAGACTTCTTAGCAGTCTTTCCAACGGCTTGGGTAGCCTTTCGCTACCGCAATCTAGTCGGAACAGTTCTCTTTGGAGTTGTCTTGATTGCCGTCCTACGTTTACTATTTTAAATGGGCTATAAAGAAAATCTATCACAGAGATAAATATCATATAATGGCATAATTACTTTTTTTCTGATAAGATAATAAGGTATTCTATTTTGGAGGAAATGACATGAAAAAAATCGTTAAATACTCATCTCTTGCTGCCCTAGGGCTTGTTGCTGCAGGTGTGCTAGCAGCTTGCTCAGGTGGTGCTAAGAAAGAAGGAGAAGTAGCTAGCAAGAAAGAAATTATCGTTGCAACCAATGCTTCACCAAAACCATTCAACTATGAAGAAAATGGTGAATTGACTGGTTATGAGATTGAACTAGTTCGCGCTATCTTTAAAGACTCTGATAAGTATGATGTCAAGTTTGAGAAGACAGAGTGGTCAGGTGTCTTTGCAGGACTTGACGCTGATCGCTACCAGATGGCTGTTAACAATATCAGCTACACTAAAGAACGTGCAGAAAAATACCTTTACGCAGCCCCAACTGCTAAAAACCCTAACGTTCTTGTAGTGAAAAAAGATGATTCTAGCATCAAATCGCTTGATGATATCGGTGGAAAATCAACAGAAGTTGTTCAAGGGACAACATCTGCTAAACAGTTAGAAGACTACAACAAACAACACTCAGATAATCCAACTGTCCTTAACTATACTAGAGCTGACTTCCAACAAATCATGGGACGTTTGAGCGATGGCCAGTTTGACTACAAGATTTTTGATAAAATCGGTGTTGAAACAGTGATCAAGAACCAAGGTTTGGACAACTTGAAAGTTATCGAACTTCCAAGCGACCAACAACCTTACGTTTACCCACTTCTTGCCAAAGGTCAAGATGAGTTGAAAACATTTGTAGACAAACGCATCCAAGAACTCTACAAAGACGGAACCCTTGAAAAATTGTCTAAACAATTCTTCGGAGACACTTATCTACCAGCAGAAGCTGATATTAAATAATTTCTTGAAATCATCCATTCTGAGTAAGGTGGATGATTTCTCAGTTTTTAGGGATATAGTTTTAAACTATATATCTGGCTATCTAATAACAATTTGTGAAATCAAACAAATTGTGAGATACTAGTACGGTATTATTTTTAAGGAGAAAGAATCATGAAAATTAAAAAATGGCTTGGTGTAGCAGCTCTTGCTACAGTCGCAGGTTTGGCTCTTGCAGCTTGCGGAAACTCAGAAAAGAAAGCAGACAATGCAACAACTATCAAAATCGCAACTGTTAACCGTAGCGGTTCTGAAGAAGCTCGTTGGGATAAAGTTCAAGAATTAGTTAAAAAAGACGGCATTACCTTGGAATTTACAGAGTTCACAGACTACTCACAACCAAACAAGGCAACTGCTGATGGCGAAGTAGACTTGAACGCTTTCCAACACTATAACTTCTTGAACAACTGGAACAAAGAAAACGGAAAAGACCTTGTAGCGATTGCTGATACTTACATCTCTCCAATTCGCCTTTACTCAGGTTTGAATGGAAGCGACAACAAGTACACTAAAGTAGAAGACATCCCAGCAAACGGAGAAATCGCTGTACCAAACGATGCTACAAACGAAAGCCGTGCGCTTTACTTGCTTCAATCAGCCGGCTTGATTAAATTGGACGTTTCAGGAACTGCTCTTGCAACAGTTGCTAACATTAAAGAAAATCCAAAGAACTTGAAAATCACTGAATTGGACGCTAGCCAAACAGCTCGTTCATTGTCATCAGTTGACGCTGCCGTTGTAAACAATACCTTCGTTACAGAAGCAAAATTGGACTACAAGAAAGCACTTTTCAAAGAACAAGCTGATGAAAATTCAAAACAATGGTACAACATCATCGTTGCGAAAAAAGATTGGGAAACATCACCTAAGGCTGATGCTATCAAGAAAGTGATCGCAGCTTACCACACAGATGACGTGAAAAAAGTTATCGAAGAAACATCAGACGGTTTGGATCAACCAGTTTGGTAATAAGAAACAGGGAGGTGGGAGAGAAAATTCCACCTCTTGCTTTTGTATAGAGCATGGATTGTCAGGAAGAGTAGTTCATAGAAAGGTAGAGAGAATATGGTTTTTCCTAGCGAACAAGAACAGATTGAAAAATTTGAAAAGGATCATGTGGCCCAGCATTATTTTGAGGTTTTGCGTACCTTGATTTCTAAGAAGTCGGTCTTTGCCCAACAGGTGGGGCTCAAAGAAGTTGCCAACTATCTGGGTGAGATTTTCAAGCGTGTTGGGGCTGAAGTGGAGATTGATGAGACTTATACGGCTCCCTTTGTCATGGCGCATTTCAAGAGTTCGCGTCCAGATGCCAAGACCCTAATTTTCTATAACCACTATGACACTGTGCCAGCGGATGGGGATCAGGTGTGGACAGAGGATCCCTTTACTCTTTCAGTGCGCAATGGCTTCATGTATGGGCGTGGGGTTGATGACGACAAGGGTCATATCACAGCTCGTTTGAGTGCTTTGAGAAAATACATGCAGCACCACGATGACCTGCCTGTCAATATCAGTTTTATCATGGAGGGAGCGGAGGAATCCGCTTCGACAGACCTAGATAAGTATCTGGAAAAGCACGCTGATAAACTCCGTGGCGCAGATTTGTTAGTTTGGGAACAAGGGACCAAGAATGCCTTGGAGCAGTTAGAAATTTCTGGTGGAAATAAAGGAATTGTGACCTTTGATGCCAAGGTTAAAAGTGCGGATGTGGATATCCACTCTAGTTATGGAGGAGTTGTGGAATCAGCTCCTTGGTACCTCCTTCAAGCCCTACAGTCTCTTCGTGCCGCAGATGGCCGTATCTTGGTTGAAGGTTTGTACGAAGAAGTTCAAGAACCAAATGAACGAGAATTGGCCTTGGTGGACACCTACGCTCAACGCAATCCAGGGGAAATCAGCCAGATTTATGGTTTGGAATTACCTCTCTTACAAGAGGATCGTGCAGCCTTCCTAAAACGTTTCTTTTTTGAACCAGCCCTTAATATCGAAGGAATCCAGTCAGGTTATCAGGGACAAGGAGTCAAAACGATTTTGCCAGCAGAAGCCAGCGCTAAGCTAGAAGTTCGTTTGGTTCCTGGCCTAGAACCGCATGATGTTCTGGAAAAAATTCGGAAACAGCTAGACAAAAATGGCTTTGATAAGGTAGAATTATACTATACCTTGGGAGAGATGAGCTATCGCAGCGATATGAGCGCGCCAGCCATTCTTAATGTGATCGAGTTGGCCAAGAAATTCTATCCACAGGGCGTTTCAGTCTTGCCGACTACAGCTGGGACAGGGCCTATGCATACGGTCTTTGATGCCCTAGAGGTGCCAATGGTGGCCCTCGGTCTAGGAAATGCCAATAGTCGAGACCACGGTGGGGATGAAAATGTGCGAATCGCCGATTATTACACCCATATTGAATTAGTAGAGGAGCTGATTAGAAGCTATGAGTAGAGATATTATCAAGTTAGATCAGATCGATGTGACTTTTCATCAAAAGAAGAGAACCATCACAGCGGTCAAGGATGTGACCATTCACATCCAAGAAGGGGATATCTACGGAATCGTTGGATATTCTGGAGCAGGGAAATCAACCCTTGTACGGGTGATTAACCTCTTGCAGAAACCATCTGCAGGCAAAATTACCATTGATGACGATGTGATTTTTGATGGCAAGGTGACCTTGACGGCAGAGCAGTTGCGTCGTAAACGTCAAGATATCGGAATGATTTTCCAGCATTTTAACCTGATGAGCCAAAAGACAGCAGAGGAGAATGTAGCCTTTGCCCTTAAACACTCTGGACTCAGCAAGGAAGAAAAGAAGGCTAAAGTAGCCAAGTTGTTGGACTTGGTTGGTTTGGCGGATCGTGCTGAAAACTACCCTTCACAATTATCTGGAGGGCAAAAACAGCGTGTGGCCATTGCGCGTGCCTTGGCAAATGATCCAAAAATCTTGATTTCAGACGAGTCAACTTCTGCCCTTGATCCTAAGACAACCAAGCAGATTTTGGCCTTGTTGCAAGATTTGAACCAAAAATTAGGCTTGACTGTTGTCTTGATTACGCATGAAATGCAGATTGTCAAAGACATTGCCAATCGTGTAGCAGTTATGCAGGATGGACATTTGATTGAAGAGGGCAGCGTCCTTGAAATCTTCTCAGATCCTAAACAACCTTTGACTCAAGACTTTATCTCCACAGCTACAGGTATTGACGAAGCCATGGTCAAAATCGAGAAGCAAGAAATTGTGCAACATCTGTCTGAAAACAGTCTTTTAGTGCAACTCAAGTACGCTGGAGCTTCAACAGACGAGCCACTTTTGAATGAATTGTACAAGCATTACCAAGTAACAGCTAATATCCTCTATGGGAATATCGAAATCCTTGACGGTACTCCTGTTGGAGAATTGGTGGTGGTCTTGTCAGGTGAAAAAGTAGCGTTGGCAGGTGCCCAAGAAGCCATTCGTCAAGCAGGCGTACAGTTAAAAGTATTGAAGGGAGGACAGTAAGATGGAATCATTGATTCAAACCTATTTGCCAAATGTTTATAAAATGGGCTGGGCTGGTCAAGCAGGCTGGGGAACAGCCATCTACCTAACTCTTTATATGACAGTTCTTTCCTTCATTATCGGAGGTTTCTTGGGGCTAGTGGCAGGGCTCTTCCTTGTCTTGACAGCGCCAGGTGGTGTCTTGGAAAATAAGGTCGTTTTCTGGATTTTGGATAAGATTACCTCTATTTTCCGTGCGGTGCCATTTATCATTCTCTTGGCAGTCTTGTCACCCTTCTCACACCTAATCGTAGGGACAAGTATCGGGCCAAATGCGGCTATTGTACCCCTATCTTTTGCGGTCTTTGCCTTCTTTGCCCGTCAGGTGCAGGTTGTCTTGGCTGAGCTAGATGGTGGTGTTATTGAGGCAGCTCAAGCGAGCGGAGCGACATTCTGGGATATCGTAGGGGTTTACCTATCCGAAGGTCTTCCAGATTTGATCCGTGTGACGACTGTGACCTTGATTTCACTTGTTGGTGAAACAGCTATGGCCGGTGCGGTTGGAGCTGGTGGTATCGGTAACGTAGCCATCGCTTATGGATTTAAC
>NZ_JUQO01000158.1 GCF_001074635.1 Streptococcus mitis | reverse complement strand
TGTCTGTTTAGAAGCTGACTCGCTTACTGAGTTGCTTGTTGAAGCCGATTCTGAAGCTTGCTTAGATGCAGATTCACTTGCTGAGTTGCTTGTTGAAGCTGATTCTGAAGTTTGCTTAGAGGCAGATTCACTTGCTGAGTTGCTTGCTGAAGCTGATTCTGATGCTTGCTTAGATGCAGATTCACTTACTGAGTTGCTTGTTGAAGCT
>NZ_JUQO01000157.1 GCF_001074635.1 Streptococcus mitis | reverse complement strand
AAATGGCGCGAGACGGAATCGAACCGCCGACACATGGAGCTTCAATCCATTGCTCTACCAACTGAGCTACCGAGCCTTATTGCGGGAGCAGGATTTGAACCTACGACCTTCGGGTTATGAGCCCGACGAGCTACCGAGCTGCTCCATCCCGCGTTAATACAAAAGGAGGATGTGGGATTCGAACCCACGCACGCTTTTACACGCCTGACGGTTTTCAAGACCGTTCCCTTCAGCCGGACTTGGGTAATCCTCCA
>NZ_JUQO01000156.1 GCF_001074635.1 Streptococcus mitis | reverse complement strand
GAAGTACAAACCTACAGTTACAAAAGTAACACCAACAGGAAAAGATACAACATCAACAGGACTTCAAGGAAAAGTACAGACAGGAACACCAGTGTTCACACCAGGTTCTCCAGAAGTACCAATGGATGATGAGTCACCAGCAACATTCGAAGATGGAAACATCACGAAGACTGTAGACAAAGTCGGAACATATACAGTAGCAAAAGATGGAACAGTAACATTCACACCAGACAAAGCCTTCAGTGGCGAAGCGCCAGAAGTAACGGTTAAACGTGTAGATAAGAATGGAACATCTGTAACAGCGAAGTATAAACCAACAGTTGAAAAAGTAACACCAACAGGAAAAGATACAACATCCACAGGACTTCAAGGAAAAGTACAAACAGGAACACCAGTGTTCACACCAGGAAATCCAGAAGTACCAATGGATGATGAAGTAGCAGCAACATTCGATAATGGTCAAATCAGTAAGAAAGTTGATAAAGTCGGAACATATACAGTAGCAAAAGATGGAACAGTGACATTTACACCGGATAAAGAATTTGTTGGCGAAGCCCCAGAAGTAACGGTTAAACGTGTAGATAAGAATGGAACAGCTGTAACAGCTAAGTACAAACCTATAGTGGCTAAAGTATTACCAACTGGTGAAAGTTCAGAAACAGAAGGTGCAAAAGGAAAAACACAAACATCAGCAGTTATCTTCGATAAGAAGGATGAAGATAAATCAACAGTAAACTTCAATAAAGGTGATGAAACAGTAGCATTAAATCCATCAACATTAACATTAGTTGATAAAAATGGAAATCCATCTACGGAAGTGAAAGTCCCAGGTGAAGGAACCTATACATTAGCCAATAATGTTATTACATTCACACCAGAAAAAGACTTTGCTGGTAAAGCTACTGGAGTAACGGTGCAAGTTAAAGATATTAATGGTACATCTATTGAGAAAACTTATACACCTACTGTTCGTGCTGTTACAACGTTTGTAGATCCTTCAGGTAACCCAATTACAGTTGATAAGAACAATAAACCAGTTCAATCTGAAGTAGATGGCTCTAAACAACCAACGAAAGATATCTATGGATATAAATTTGTTCGTACAGAAACAGATAATAAAGGCAATACAAAACATATTTATGAACAAGCTGAAGGTAAATCAGTTAAAGTAACTTATGTATCAACTACTGGTGAGACATTAAGTGATTCACAAACAGTAGAAACAAAAGATAAGTTTATTGGAACAGACTACGATGCATCAATTGAAGCGTTGAAACTTGAACGTATCGAAAAAGATGGCAAAGTATATCTATTGAAAGAAAGAAAAGCTGATTCAGCTTCTGAAAATGGTAAACTAAGTGATCAAGAACAAACTGTTACTTATGTATACGAAGAAGTAAAAGAACCAGCTTCAAATCAGAAATATGGTAATGTAGTGGTTGTCTATAAAGACAAATTTGGACGTCCAATTTCAGGTACTACTGAATCTGGTAAAGAAGTTGCAAGTACAGAAATTGATACACCAAGCTCACCAATCAATACTGAATATGATACGACTGATCATAAGCCTCAAACGATTACTACTAAAGATGGTAAGAAATATAAACTAATTAAAGTATTGAAAACATCTGATGCAGAAAAATCAGGGGTTAAAGCTAGAACTTCAGTGATTACGTATGTTTATGAAATGTTAGATAATACAGCGGAATATCCAGAAGCACATATCGGATTAGTTTTGGTAAACTATTTAGATGAAGAAGGTAACCCAATTTCTGGAAAAACACCAGAAGGTAAAATTGTACCAAATATGGTAGTAGACACTGAAGCAGATTTAGTAGGTAAAGACTACGATACAACTGATCATAAAGTGTCAACTATTATTGTTGAAAACGGTGATGTATATGAACTTTTAAAAGTATCAGAATCATCAGTTGAAAAAGGTAAACTTACAGAAGGTGCAACAAATGTTAATTACATTTACCATAAAGTAGTGACAAAATTTGTTGACGAAAATGGTAAAGAAATTAAATCACCAGAAAAAGGAAGAACAGATAAGAAAGATATTCCGGAATATACTTTCAAAGAAACGAAGAAAGACGTAAATGGTAATACAGTACATGTATATACTAAGAAATCTTCTTCAACACCTGTTACACCAACTCCAACACCATCAACTCCAAGTACGGAAAAAGAAACGTTATACGTAGATGCAAACGGTAAGCCTCTTCAACCAGCTAAGAAGGGTCAACATCCGCAAGATAAGATTCCAGGCTATGAATTTGTTCGTACAGAAACAGATGCAAATGGCAATGTACGTCATCTATATCGCAAGATTCAGTCTACAATTCCAGTTGAGCCAGTTCAACCAACTGCTCCAACTATGCCTGAACAACCAGCACAACCAGAAGTGCCAACTAGTCCAGCGCAACCAGTTCAACCAACAGAAGTGAAAGAAGTTGAAGCTAAACGTGAATTGCCAAATACTGGTACAGAAGATCATGCTAGCCTTGCAGCACTTGGACTTCTTGGTGCCTTGAGTGGATTTGGACTTCTTGCTAGTAAGAAGAAAGAGGACTAATCAATAGCATTGATGTTCATTGTTTGTAGTGAACAAGAAATCCTTAAAACTGATGAATCATTTGATTCATCAGTTTTTTGGGGAATTAGAGAAATGCATAGTAACAGTGTTATAACAAGGTATATTTAAAAATCTCCAGACTAGAGAACTCAACGATAGTTCCTAATCTGGAGATTTCTTATTTGCACTTTGTTTGTATTGATTCGATCTATGGTAATTGAACTTCTTAAATATTTTCACTTTCCTGTCTGGTTTAGTATGACTGATTTCCCTTTACTGTCCATATTTTTGGTAAAAATCAACTTTGACTTGGATGAAGATTTTGGCTTCACGTAGGAGTTGAAGAAGGGTGGCGCGAGTTTCAAATTCCTCTCTTGTCTTGGGCAGACTGCGGTTACGGAAGACTTCCAGATAGCGTTCAATTTCATCTAGCAAATCAGAAGCAGGATTGGTCTGGCTCAGTTGACTAGCAATTTTTGAAAAGAGTTGGGCCAAAATCAGGCTCTCACTGGCAGCTAGGTGACAGGTGTTGATTTGCTGGGCCATATTTCGCAGGATACGACTTTGTCGCTGTCTCATCTCAAAGTAGTGAATATGGTAATCGGTCTGGTGAAAGAGGTGGTCTGAGTGATCCAAATAGACCAGTTTGAGGGCTTCTTCCAAAAGAGTGTCTAATTCTTCCACCAGCTGTGCTCGGTTGCGTCCATCCCCTCTGGATAAATAATATTTGAAGCGTTGGAGGATATCTTTTAACTTTTCTTCTACCAGTGTGTGGTAGTGCTGGATTTCTTCTTCTCGTGAAGGCATGTAGAGATTGACCAGCAAAGCAAATCCTGTACCGATTGCAAAGAGAAGGAATTCGTTGACTAGGAGGTCTGGAGAGGTTGACTCTTGAATCAAGAGATGGCTAACCAAAACAGTGCTTGGTGTGATGCCAATTTCCCAGCCCATCTTGTAGGCTAAAGGAACGTAGAAGGCAAGATAGAGGCCAAGGCTCCAGATATGAAATCCGCTCAAGTGAAAAGCCAAAACCCCGATAACCAGAGCCAGAAGCATGGAAAAGAGCCGATTGTGAGCCAGTTTTAAGGTACTTCTACGCGTATCAGATAGGCTTAAGAGGGCGATGATTCCGGCCGAAACTGCTGAGGAGAGATTGAGAAAATAAGCAAGAAGGCAGGCAAGACAGGTAGCTAAGATGAGCTTGGCCGTACGTTGGCTAATAGACATAAGGATTTCCTAGTAAGTTAGAATAAAAGCGTAAAAGACAAGACCTGAGAGGCTTGCCTTTATGAGTTATTTTTTACGGGCTGCTGCGTATTCGGCAACGGCGGTAAAGAGGACATCTGTAGAAGAGTTAAGGGCTGTTTCACATGAGTCTTGGATGACACCAATCACAAATCCAACCCCAACAACTTGCATGGCAATATCGTTAGAAATACCGAAAAGGCTACAAGCAACTGGGATAAGAAGGAGGGAACCACCGGCAATACCAGAAGCACCACAGGCTGAGATTGCGGCAACTACACTAAGGACAAAGGCTGTCGCAAAGTCAACAGGAATTCCAAGAGTGTTAACTGCAGCAAGAGTCAAAACGTTAATAGTAATCGCTGCTCCGGCCATGTTGATAGTAGAACCAAGTGGGATAGAAACAGAATAGGTATCTGGATCCAGACCGAGGTCGTGGCAAAGTTTCATATTGACAGGGATATTAGCCGCAGAACTACGAGTAAAGAAGGCTGTCACACCACTGACACGCAAACATTTCCAAACGAGGGGATAAGGGTTTCTCTTCATAAAGAGGAAAGCAATCAATGGATTGACTACTAAGGCCACAAAGAACATAGTTGTCACCAAGAGGGCAAGCAAGATTCCGTAGTTGGCTAGGCTTCCGATTCCCTTATCAGAAATAGTTTTGAAGACAAGACCAAGGATACCAAATGGAGCTAGGTTAATGATCCATTCGACAATCTTAGAAGTCACATCAGCCATGGTTTTCAGCAATTCTTTACTATTTTTGCTGGCCTCTCTCATAGCAATCCCGAAAACAACTGCCCAAGATAGGATACCGATGTAGTTGGCAGTAATGAGGGCATTAACTGGATTGTCAACCAGTTTGAGCAAGAGGTTGCTGAGGACTTGTCCAATCCCATCTGGTGGAGCAATATCGGTATTAGCGCTATTTAGGGTAATTTCAACAGGGACGATGAAACTTGCTAGTACAGCGATAAGGGCAGCCGCAAAGGTTCCCACCAAGTAAAGGAAGATAACGGTTTTCATATTGCTATCTTGTCCCTTTTGATGTTGGGAAAGGGCATTGGCAACGAGGGCAAAGACCAGAATCGGTGCGATGGCTTTGAGGCCACCAACAAAGAGATCTCCGAGCAGGCCAATTCCTGAAATGTTAGGAAGTGTCAGTCCTAGGGTTCCTCCAATAAGCATACCAATCAAAATTCGTTTGATTAGGCTTGCCTTATTCCAAGCATGAATAAATTTTTTCATAACAATCTCCTTTGTTGTGTAATGTTTATGATTATAGTATAAATATGAACTAAAATCAAGAATTTTCTGTCTATTTTTGAAATTATTTTTGAATATTTATGGAGATTCATCACTTGTGAAAGTATGGTATAATAAATGAAAGGAGTTTTCTATGCAAGAATTTATTCAAACCTATCTCAATAAGCTTGATATAACAACGATTATTGAAAATATCTTAACCAAGTTACTTTCTCTTTTATTCTTATTTTTACTCTTTTATATAGCCAAGAAATTGCTCCATACCATGGTGCAGAGAATTGTTAAACCTTCTCTAAAAATGTCTCGCCACGATGTCGGGCGTCAGAAAACCATCTCACGTCTGTTAGAAAATGTGTTTAATTATACCCTTTATTTCTTTTTACTTTACTGCATTTTGTCGATTTTAGGTTTGCCAGTTTCTAGTTTGCTGGCAGGTGCTGGGATTGCTGGGGTGGCTATTGGGATGGGAGCCCAAGGTTTTCTGTCTGATGTCATCAATGGCTTTTTCATCCTCTTTGAACGTCAACTGGATGTGGGAGATGAGGTCGTTCTGACAAATGGTCCCATTACTGTATCGGGCAAGGTCGTTAGTGTCGGCATTCGAACAACGCAACTCAGAGGAGAAGACCAGGTTCTGCACTTCGTTCCCAATCGGAATATCACCGTTGTCAGCAATTTCTCTCGTACAGACCAGGCCTGAAATTTTAGCAGATTTATGGTACAATAGAAAGAGTTTAATAAAGGAGAAAAGATGGTTTTAGAAAAGCAGTTGGGCAATGGTTGTACCTGGATAGACCTTGATGTGGATAAGATTAAAAATATGGAAGATCTTTCTGACATCTATGGATTGGACAAGGAAATCATTGAGTATGCTCTGGATAGAAATGAACGAGCTCATATGGATTATAACCGTGAAACGGAGACGGTAACCTTTATTTATAATGTTCTTGATTTAGAAAAAGACAAAGAATATTATGAAGCGATTCCCATGACCTTTATCGTCGAAAGACAACGAATGATTACCATCAGCAACCATAAGAATGCTTATGTCATTGATCAGATGTCAGCTTATCTGGATAGCCATGAGTCGCTTTCTATTTACAAGTTTCTCTTTGCTGGTTTAGAGATTATCAGTAACGCTTATTATCCTGTCATTGAAGAGATGGATAAAAGTAAGGACGAAATTAGTGCCTTGCTACGTCAAACTACAACAAAGAAAAATCTCTTCGCCCTCTCTGACTTGGAGACAGGTATGGTTTACTTGACAGCAGCAGCAAAACAAAATCGACTCCTCTTGGAACATATCCAGGGCCATGCTCTTTATCGGAGATTTAATGATGTCGAACGAGAGCAGTTTGATGATGCCATGATTGAAGCCCATCAGTTGGTGTCTATGACAGACTTGATTTCTCAAGTCTTGCAACAACTCTCAGCTTCTTACAACAACATCCTAAACAATAACTTGAATGATAGTTTGTCAATTTTGACTATTATCTCCGTCTTACTAGCAGTACTTGCGGTTATTACAGGTTTCTTCGGAATGAATGTTCCTCTACCATTTACAGAAGAGCCAAATGCTTGGATTTATATCTTAATGGCTAGCTTGATTTTATGGGCAGCCTTATCTCAATGGATGAAGAAAATTACTAGAAAATAAAAGAAAAGGAGCCAGAATGGCGATTGAAAATTATATGCCAGATTTTGCTGTGGAAGCAGTTTATGATCTGACAGTCCCAAGCCTGCAGGCGCAGGGAATCAAGGCTGTTTTGGTCGATTTGGATAATACCCTCATTGCTTGGAACAACCCTGACGGGACGCCAGAAATGAAACAATGGCTACATGACCTTCGGGACGCGGGCATTCGCATTATCGTGGTCTCAAATAATACCAAAAAACGCGTCCAACGAGCAGTTGAGAAATTTGGGATTGACTACGTTTATTGGGCTCTGAAGCCCTTCACATTTGGGATTGACCGTGCCATGAAAGAATTTCACTATGAGAAAAGTGAAGTGGTCATGGTTGGCGACCAGCTCATGACAGATATACGAGCAGCCCACCGTGCTGGCATTCGCTCGATTTTAGTCAAACCCTTGGTCCAACATGACTCGATTAAAACACAGATTAACCGAGCTCGTGAGCGTCGTGTGATGCGAAAAATCACTGAAAAGTACGGGCCGATTACATATAAAAAAGGAATTTAACTATGGAAGAAATTCTCTGTATTGGTTGTGGAGCAACCATTCAGACGACAGACAAGGCTGGTCTTGGATTTACTCCCCAGTCGGCACTTGAAAAAGGTTTGGATACTGGCGAAGTCTATTGCCAACGCTGTTTCCGTCTCCGCCACTACAATGAAATCACGGATGTCCAGTTGACGGACGATGATTTCCTCAAACTCTTGCACGAGGTGGGAGACAGTGATGCCTTGGTAGTCAATGTCATTGACATTTTTGATTTTAATGGCTCTGTCATTCCAGGTTTGCCACGCTTTGTATCGGGCAATGATGTCCTCTTGGTGGGAAATAAAAAAGATATCTTGCCCAAGTCTGTTAAACCAGGCAAGATTAGCCAGTGGCTCATGGAGCGTGCCCACGAGGAAGGTCTTCGTCCAGTTGATGTCGTCCTAACTTCGGCACAAAACAAACATGCCATCAAGGAAGTCATTGACAAGATTGAACACTACCGTAAGGGCCGTGATGTCTATGTGGTTGGGGTGACCAACGTTGGAAAATCAACCCTTATCAATGCCATTATACAAGAAATCACAGGTGATCAGAATGTCATCACGACTTCACGCTTCCCAGGGACAACCTTGGATAAGATTGAGATTCCGCTTGATGACGGATCTTATATCTACGATACGCCGGGAATTATCCACCGTCACCAGATGGCCCACTACTTGACGGCTAAAAACCTCAAGTATGTCAGCCCCAAAAAGGAAATCAAGCCTAAAACCTATCAGCTTAATCCTGAACAAACCCTGTTTTTAGGAGGTCTCGGACGCTTTGACTTCATTGCAGGTGAAAAGCAAGGTTTCACTGCCTTCTTTGACAATGAACTCAAACTCCACCGTACCAAGCTTGAAGGCGCTAGTGCCTTTTACGATAAGCACGTCGGAACTCTTCTGACACCACCAAATAGTAAGGAAAAAGAAGATTTTCCAAAATTAGTCCAGCATGTCTTTAATATTAAGGAAAAGACAGACCTAGTCATCTCTGGACTCGGCTGGATCCGAGTAACAGGCACCGCCAAAGTCGCCGTCTGGGCACCAGAAGGCGTCGCAGTCGTCACACGAAAAGCAATTATTTAAACATAGAAAGGAAAGGGTTGTCTAAATTCGTGCGAGCCCATAGCGAATACTTTTCGCGGTGGTGTCAGTTGGTACAAGTAATTGTACCAACTGCGGAAAATTTGAGACCTTAGGCTCAAATTTTAGTCATGAAAGTCCGAAGGACTTTGCTGACGTCCGCCACCACTTCAGAAAAGTATAAAAAGAAACTCTTTTAAAGAAATTATGTCATTAACATCAAAACAACGTGCCTTCCTCAACAGCCAGGCACACACCCTCAAACCCATCATCCAAATTGGAAAAAATGGTCTCAACGACCAAATCAAAACCAGCGTCCGTCAAGCTCTTGACGCCCGTGAATTGATCAAGGTTACTCTTTTGCAAAATACCGATGAAAATATCCACGAAGTAGCTGAAATCTTGGAAGAAGAAATCGGTGTGGATACAGTCCAAAAAATCGGACGCATCTTGATTTTGTTTAAACAATCTAGCAAGAAAGAAAATCGTAAGATTTCGAAAAAAGTCAAAGAAATCTAAAAACTATACTCCAAATAACTGTTTTTACAGAGAAATAAAGGAGACTAGCCCATGGCAATCGAACTATTGACTCCCTTTACCAAGGTAGAGTTGGAGCCAGAAATCAAGGAGAAAAAACGCAAACAAGTCGGGATTTTAGGGGGGAATTTTAACCCTGTTCACAATGCCCATCTGATTGTTGCGGACCAAGTACGTCAGCAGTTGGGACTGGACCAGGTCTTGCTCATGCCTGAATACCAACCTCCTCATGTGGACAAAAAAGAAACCATCCCTGAACACCATCGTTTCAAAATGCTTGAGTTGGCGATTGAGGGGATCGAAGGCCTAGCCATTGAAACCATTGAGTTGGAGCGCAAGGGCATTTCCTACACCTACGACACCATGAAGATTTTGACAGAGCAACATCCTGATACGGATTATTACTTTATCATCGGTGCCGATATGGTGGACTATCTGCCTAAGTGGTACCGAATTGATGAACTGGTTGACATGGTTCAGTTTGTGGGGGTTCAGCGTCCACGCTACAAGGCTGGAACTTCCTATCCAGTTATCTGGGTGGATGTGCCTCTCATGGATATCTCGTCCAGCATGGTGCGTGACTTCCTTGCCCAAGGTCGGAAACCGAACTTTCTCCTACCTCAGCCTGTGCTAGATTACATCGAGAAGGAGGGGCTCTACTGATGACCTATCAAGACTATATTAACTGCTCTCGCGAGGCTTTGTTGGAAAAAATGGCAGAGCTTCTACCTGAAAAACGTTTAACCCATTGTCTAGGTGTGGAGCGTGCAGCCATAGAACTGGCCCAGCGATTTGGAGTCGATACCGAGAAAGCAGGACTAGCAGGCCTTCTTCATGACTATGCTAAAAAGCTGTCAGATCAGGAATTTTTGGGCTTGATTGACCGTTATCAGCTAGACCCTGACCTCAAAAACTGGGGCAATAATGTTTGGCATGGCATGGTTGGAATTTACAAGATTCAAGAAGACTTGGATTTGCATGATCCGGAAATCCTGCGAGCTATTGAAATCCATACAGTTGGGGCTGGTCAGATGACCGACCTAGACAAAGTCATCTATGTCGCAGACTATATCGAGCACAATCGTGCCTTTCCTGGAGTAGATGTGGCGCGTGAGATTGCAAGTCTATCGCTCAATAAGGCAGTGGCCTACGAAACAGCTCGTACCGTGGAGCATCTAGCTCATCAGGGATTCCCCATCTATCCCCAAACCCTTGAAACCTATAACGCCTTTGTGCACTATTTGAAAGAGGACTAAATGAACGAAAAAGAATTACTAGAACTAGTCGTGAAAGCGGCTGATGAGAAACGTGCAGAGGATATCCTCGCACTTGATGTACAAGATTTGACTAGTGTGACGGACTACTTTGTTATCACTAGCTCTATGAATAGCCGTCAGTTGGATGCTATCGCTGACAATATCCGTGAAAAAGTAGCCCAAGCAGGCTTTAAAGGCAGTCATATCGAAGGTGATGCAGCTGGAGGCTGGGTTCTACTAGACCTCGGTGCTGTCGTTGTGCATATCTTCTCAGAAGAAATGCGTGCCCACTATAACCTAGAGAAGCTATGGCATGAGGCGAATTCAGTAGATATTTCAGAAGCTCTTGCTTAGAAGATGAACTCAGTTGTAGTCAACTGGGTTTCTTTGCTTATTTTAGAAAAAAAGATAGAAAGGTATAGGGCGAGTGGTGTTTGCCATGGAGGCTCTTGGTATCATGATTATGGCAACTTATGAAACCTTTGCGGCGGTCTATGATGCGGTCATGGACGATAGTTTATATGACAAATGGACGGATTTTTCGCTACGTCATTTGCCTAAGACCAAGGAGAGAAAGAAACTCTTGGAACTGGCTTGTGGGACAGGAATTCAATCTGTGCGCTTCTCTCAGGCTGGTTTTGATGTGACTGGACTGGACTTGAGTGCAGATATGTTGAAGATTGCCGAAAAGAGAGCGACTTCAGCCAAGCAAAAGATTGAATTTATTGAAGGCAATATGCTGGATTTATCCAAGTCAGGTCAATATGATTTTGTCACGTGTTATTCGGACTCTATCTGCTATATGCAGGATGAGGTGGAAGTAGGGGACGTCTTTAAGGAAGTCTATAATGCTCTCAACGAAGATGGCATCTTCATCTTTGATGTGCATTCGACCTACCAGACAGACGAAGTTTTTCCAGGCTATTCTTATCATGAAAATGCAGAAGATTTTGCAATGCTCTGGGATACTTATGAGGATGCAGCACCTCACTCCATCGTCCATGAACTGACTTTCTTTATCAAGGAGGCTGACGGCTCCTTTAGTCGCCACGATGAAGTACATGAGGAGAGGACCTATGAGGTCTTGACCTATGATATCTTGCTGGAACAGGCTGGTTTCAAGTCTTTCAAACTCTATGCAGACTTTGAGGACAAAGAGCCTACAGAAACTAGCACCCGTTGGTTTTTTGTCGCGCAGAAGTAAATCAAATATTGTTAATCTTATGCTTAGGAGGTAAGGGAAAATGAATATACCAGTACCATTTGGTGATATTCTTGAAAAAGAAGTAATTACCAATATACCCAAAATTTATCAAAAGTTAAAGCAAATTTATAACGACTTACAGTTTAAAACAGAAGAAGAGTTAGGTGTTGTTTATCAAGAATATTTACAATTTACTTATAAAAAATATTCCACTGTAAAAACATTGTTGTATAAAAATGAAGGGAAATTTTTATATGATTTTTATGAGCATGTTTATTTAGATGATAATAATTCAGATTTAATAGAAACCTCTAACACAGAATTGATTTTTGAAAAAACATCTAACGTTATTTTGACAGGAACGGGTGGGATTGGTAAATCAATGCTTGTAAAGCATATTTTTATCAATCAAGTACAACAAGCTACATCAATTCCAATTTTTATTGAATTAAAATCACTTAATGAATCTGATTTCTCAGAAAATGAATTAGTTGATTTTATTTACCAAGAGGTTCAAAATCATCATTTAAATTTAGAAAAGAAATATTTTAAAGCGACATTAGAGGCTGGAAGATATACAATAATTTTTGATGGTTTAGATGAGGTTAATCCTTCAAAACGTTCTTGGTTGGACAAAGAAATTAAAGAATTTGTAACGTTATACAATAGCAATAGATATGTTTTGTCGTCAAGACCGTCTGAGGAATTTATTGGTTGGAATCAGTTTGCTGAGTATGAGATAAAAAAATTAAATAGAGAGCAAGCGTTAGCCTTAATTGATAAGTTGAATTATGATGAGAAAGTAAAAAGGCGTTTCTACAGAGAATTAAAGGATCATTTATATGATACTCATGAATCTTTTGCTTCTATCCCACTCCTATTAACAATTATGTTAATGACTTACGAAGCTGGTGCTTCTATTCCAAATAATTTAACTGATTTTTATAATCAGGCCTTTTATACATTGTACCAAAGACATGATGCATCTAAATCAGGATACAAAAGAGAACTAAAAGCAAAATTAACTCCTGAAGAATTTCGAAATATATTAGCCTACATTGGTTTAAAAACATTCTTTGAAGGCAAAGTAGATTTCGATAGAACTACACTTGATGAAATAATTACTAAATATTGTTTTAAAAATAACCTTGAATTAAAGACGAATGATATAGTTTATGATGCGACTCATAGTGCTTGCATGATGCTTCAAGAAGGCGTTAGTTTAAAATTCTCTCACCGTTCATTCCAGGAATACTTTGCTGCAGTAGGTGTTAATCAGCTAGATGATAAACTCCAAAAACAGATACTAATTAAGTGGTCTGAAGCAGACAGGAATAATATTGTAGCACATAAAACTTTTATGAATGCACTTTTTAAAATACAGAAAGAAAGGACTTACAAAAATTTATGTATTCCAATCATAGAAAGAATGGATGAAAAGTATAGCAGAATGGAGGATATCACAGAGAAAATTGTTACGTGTTTCAATTACTTTATCTGTAGAAAAGATAGTAGAGAAAACAAATTAGAATTGCACTTTTTACTAACAAAGGAAGTTCACTTTTATTTTAGCTTGCAATTTTTAATATTTGCTAATCTAGGTATTGATATATTATCAATAAGTGATTATGAAAATATAGAAAAATTAGAGGCTGATATAGTATCAAATTGGAAGATAAATGAAAGAAAATATTATAACATGTTGAGTGATGGTGAAAAAACTTTAATAAATAAGTGGATAAATGGCTGGTATTTTAGTAGACACAATTACTTAAAAGAATGGTCAATTAAATTTATTGAGGAAACAACTACTCAAAAACGGAGCCTACAGAATATAATTGACTCAATTTGATACTAAAGAAGTAGGAGATTACTATGACCATCACGTGTATTATCGCGGAGTTTAATCCTTTTCACAATGGGCATAAATACCTGCTGGATCAGGCAGAGGGGTTGAAAATCGTAGCCATGTCTGGGAATTTCATGCAACGAGGAGAACCTGCTATCGTAGACAAGTGGACTCGGGCCCAGATGGCGCTGGAAAATGGAGCAGATTTGGTAGTGGAATTGCCCTTTTTAGTCAGTGTTCAGGCAGCAGATTTCTTCGGCCAAGGAGCTATGGATATCTTGACTCGTTTGGGCATTGATACTCTAGCTTTTGGGACGGAGGAAGTTCTAGATTACCAGAAAATCGCTGACTTATACACAGAGCAGGGGGCTGAGATGGAGCAATTTGTAGAAAATCTGCCTGATTCCCTTTCCTATCCCCAGAAAACCCAAGCTATGTGGAAGGAATTTGCCGGTCTTGATTTTTCAGGCAATACGCCCAACCATGTTCTTGCTCTTGCATATGTCAAAGCAGTTGCTGGACGAAACATCAAGTTGCATCCGATTCAGCGTCAGGGGGCGGGTTATCATTCTGTGGACAAGGATGTGGACTTTGCTTCGGCGACAGCCCTTCGTCAGCACCAAAGGGACAAAGATTTCTTAGAACGCTTTATGCCATCTATTGCCTTATTTGAGCAGGCCAGTAAGGTGAGCTGGGAAGACTATTTTCCTTTGCTCCGCTATCAAATCTTATCAAATCCAGACCTAACCACCATTTATCAGGTCAATCGAGAAATGGCTGTGCGCATTAATGAAGCTATTAAAACAGCACAGTCTGTAGAAGAAATGGTCGAGGCGGTTGCCACCAAACGCTACACCAAGGCGCGTGTTAGACGTCTCTTAACCTATATCTTGGTGCAGGCTAGAGAAAGTGATTTGCCAGAAGCCATTCATGTTCTTGGTTTTACCGAAAAAGGCAGACAACATCTCAAGTCTCTGAAAGGGCAGGTCAATCTAGTCAGCCGAATTGGCAAAGAACCTTGGGATGCTATGACACAAAAGGCAGACCAGATTTATCAACTTGGAAATCCAAGTATAGCAGAGCAGAATTTTGGAAGAGTGCCGATAAGAATAGAAACAAACTAAGTCTACTGCGAAGTAGGCTTTTCTTAAATCTCTACTAAAACTAGGATTTCTAAGAAATAGAGATTGCGCTAATAAATTATAGGTATTTAAACTCCAATTTCCTCAAAACATATTCTATTTTAGGTTTGTGAAAATCACTTTTTTATGGTAGAATGTAAAAGAATGTATGTCATTCGGAATAACAATAAAATGAGGTAAAAACATGGAAATCATGTCGCTTGCGATTGCTGTTTTTGCCGTCATCATTGGTTTAGTCATTGGATATGTCAGCATCTCAGCCAAGATGAAATCATCTCAGGAAGCTGCGGAGTTGATGCTTTTAAATGCTGAACAAGAAGCAACTAATTTACGTGGACAAGCTGAGCGTGAAGCAGATTTACTTGTTAATGAAGCCAAACGTGAAAGCAAGTCTCTTAAAAAAGAAGCACTATTGGAGGCCAAAGAAGAAGCCAGAAAATACCGTGAAGAAGTGGACGCTGAATTCAAATCAGAACGTCAAGAACTCAAACAAATCGAAAGTCGTCTGACAGAGAGAGCTACTAGCCTCGACCGTAAGGACGACAATTTGACGAGTAAAGAACAAACACTTGAACAAAAAGAACAAAGTATTTCTGATAGAGCGAAAAACCTTGATGCGCGTGAAGAGCAATTAGAGGAAGTCGAAAGACAAAAAGAAGCAGAGCTAGAGCGTATTGGTGCCCTGTCTCAGGCAGAAGCACGAGATATTATCTTGGCTCAGACAGAGGAGAACTTGACCAAGGAGATTGCTAGCCGTATTCGTGAAGCAGAGCAAGAGGTCAAGGAACGTTCTGACAAAATGGCCAAGGATATCCTTGTTCAAGCTATGCAACGTATCGCTGGTGAATATGTGGCGGAGTCAACGAACTCAACGGTTCATCTGCCAGACGATACTATGAAGGGACGCATTATTGGTCGTGAAGGTCGTAACATTCGTACCTTTGAAAGTTTGACAGGGGTCGATGTGATTATCGACGATACACCAGAAGTGGTGACCTTGTCAGGATTTGATCCGATTCGTCGTGAGATTGCCCGTATGACTATGGAAATGTTGCTCAAAGATGGTCGCATCCACCCAGCTCGTATCGAAGAGTTGGTTGAGAAAAACCGTCAAGAGATTGACAATAAGATCCGTGAATACGGTGAGGCAGCGGCCTATGAGATTGGTGCGCCAAACCTTCACCCTGACTTGATGAAAATCATGGGACGTTTGCAGTTCCGTACTTCATATGGACAAAATGTCTTGCGTCATTCGATTGAGGTGGCTAAGTTGGCTGGTATCATGGCGAGCGAACTTGGTGAAAATGCGGCTCTTGCCCGTCGTGCTGGATTCCTTCACGATATCGGAAAAGCCATTGACCGCGAGGTTGAAGGTAGCCACGTTGAAATTGGTATGGAATTGGCTCGTAAGTACAAGGAACACCCAGTTGTGGTGAATACGATCGCTAGTCACCACGGCGATGTCGAAGCCGAAAGTGTCATTGCAGTGATTGTCGCTGCAGCAGATGCCTTGAGTGCAGCCCGTCCAGGTGCTCGTAGTGAGTCTCTTGAAAGCTATATCAAGCGTCTCCATGATTTGGAAGAAATTGCGAACGGCTTTGAAGGAGTACAAACTAGCTTTGCCCTTCAAGCAGGACGTGAAATTCGTATCATGGTAAATCCAGGACAAATCAAGGACGACAAAGTCACAATCTTGGCTCACAAAGTTCGTGAGAAAATTGAAAACAATCTCGATTACCCAGGAAATATCAAGGTAACCGTGATTCGTGAACTTCGTGCAGTAGATTATGCTAAATAAATAAGAAAGAGCAGTTGAAAAATTACTGCTTTTTTGTTACACTAGATAGAAAGACTGTAAAGGATAATCTGGCTTTTTGCCATTATTCTAGAGAAATGTTATTTCACAGACTGACTAAAAGGAGACACAATGGCAGACCGAGGCTTACTAATCGTTTTTTCTGGTCCTTCAGGAGTTGGAAAAGGAACGGTTAGAAGAGAGATTTTTGAGAATTCTGAAAACCAATTTCAATACTCTGTATCGATGACGACACGCGCACAACGTCCTGGAGAAGTGGACGGTGTTGACTATTTCTTCCGTACTCGCGAAGAGTTTGAAGAGCTGATTCGTCAAGGACAGATGTTGGAATACGCAGAATACGTCGGCAACTACTATGGCACTCCTCTGACCTATGTCAATGAAACCTTGGACAAGGGAATCGATGTTTTCCTTGAAATTGAGGTTCAGGGCGCTCTTCAGGTCAAGAAAAAGGTTCCAGATGCTGTCTTTATCTTCCTGACACCACCAGATTTGGATGAATTGCAAGATCGTTTGGTAGGACGTGGAACAGACAGTGCAGAAGTGATTGCCCAACGAATCGAAAAGGCCAAGGAAGAAATTGCTCTCATGCGTGAGTATGATTATGCGATTGTCAACGATCAGGTGCCCCTAGCTGCTGAGCGTGTCAAACGTGTGATCGAAGCAGAACACTTTCGTGTGGATCGTGTCATTGGTCACTATCAGGAGATGTTACCAAAGTCTCCAACTACTCGATAAAATTTAGAAAATAGGTACAAGCAAATGATGTTAAAACCCTCTATTGATACCTTGCTAGACAAGGTTCCTTCAAAATATTCACTCGTAATCTTGGAAGCAAAACGTGCCCACGAATTGGAAGCAGGTGCGCCAGCAACTCAAGGTTTCAAGTCTGAAAAATCAACTCTTCGCGCTTTAGAAGAAATCGAATCAGGAAATGTAACAATTCACCCAGATCCAGAAGGAAAACGTGAAGCTGTGCGTCGCCGTATCGAAGAAGAAAAACGTCGCAAAGAAGAAGAAGAAAAGAAAATCAAAGAGCAAATCGCTAAAGAAAAAGAAGATGGTGAAAAAATTTAAGGTTGGGGGGACTCAATCTTATTTTTTCTATTGCAAGAATATACTGACAAGGAGGAGGTGAGAAGATGGCTATAGCTAAAATTATCGTGGATGTGCCTTTGATGCAGACGGATCAACCCTATAGTTATAGGATTCCGGAGGAATTCGAGGGAATGCTGGAAGTTGGGATGCGGGTCCATGTACCTTTTGGTAAGGGCAATCGCCTGATTCAAGGGATTGTTCTTGGTTTGGAGTCCCAACCAGATGAAGAAGAGGTTAATCAAGATTTAAAAGATATTGCGGAGGTGCTGGATTTTTCTCCTGTTCTCACGCAAGAACAACTCTGGCTGGCTGAGGAGTTACGCAAATCTGTCTTCTCCTACAAAATCTCTATCCTCAAGGCTATGTTACCAGGATTTCTGAACTCCAGCTATGACAAGATTCTCTATCCTCTGGCAGGTCTGAGTCAGGAAGACAGAGAGCGCTTGTTTGGTTCAGAAGATTCGCTTGCTTTTTCTTCTCTGGATTTAGCTAAGCAAGCTGAAATGATGCGACTGACTAGAAAAGGCCTGCTTGGTCTGGAGTATCAGGCAGTTGATCAAAAGAAGGTCAAGACCCAGTCTTGGTATGAGGTAGATGCTACTCAGTTAGAGAAAATTGAGATCTCTACGCGTGCTAAGAAAAAGTTGGAATTGAGAGACTATTTGCTGTCTCATCCTGAGAGTGCTTCCTTGGCTAGTTTGCTAGAGTCCTACTCGCGGGAGCAAGTCAACTTCTTTGTGGAACAAGGTGCTGTTACTATAGTTCAAAAGGAAGTCCAACGCTCGGCTGCTTATTTTGAAGGAATTGAAGCAAGTCAGCCTTTGGAGTTGAATCCAGAGCAAAGGCAGGCGCGTGATGCGGTTGTCAGTGCGATTGGCAGTCATCAGTCTCCCTTCCTCCTTCAAGGGATTACAGGAAGTGGGAAGACCGAGGTTTACTTACAAATAATCCAAGGAGCTTTGGATAAGGGGAAAACAGCCATTTTACTGGTGCCTGAGATTTCCTTGACTCCACAGATGACGGAGCGTTTTATTGCTCGTTTTGGTGAGAAAGTGGCCATTCTTCACTCAGGCTTGTCCAATGGTGAAAAGTATGATGAATGGCGCAAAGTGGAACGAGGAGATGCTCAAGTTGTGGTTGGAGCCAGATCAGCCATCTTTGCTCCGCTGAAAAATCTAGGTGTCATGATTATCGATGAGGAGCATGAAGCCAGTTACAAGCAAGACAGCAATCCCCGTTACCATGCTAGAGAGGTTGCTGTTTTACGGGCTCAGTATAATCAAGCAGCATTGGTACTTGGTTCAGCAACTCCTAGTCTGGAAAGCCGTGCTCGCGCTGGCAAAGGTGTCTATCAACATTTACGTCTAACCCAACGAGCTAATCCTTTAGCTAGGATCCCTGAGGTTCAAGTGATTGACTTTCGAGACTATATCGGGCATAATGAGACGTCAAACTTTACGCCACCTTTGTTAGAAGCTATTCAGGACCGTCTGGCTAAAAAAGAGCAGGTGGTTCTCATGCTCAATCGTCGTGGTTATTCTAGCTTTGTTATGTGTCGGGAGTGTGGGACCGTTGATACTTGTCCCAACTGTGACATTTCTCTCACTCTGCACATGGATACTAAGACCATGAACTGCCATTATTGTGGTTTTTCGAAGGACATTCCTCAGGTCTGTCCTAACTGTAAGAGTCGAAGTATTCGTTACTATGGGACGGGAACTCAGAAGGCTTATGACGAGCTGGCAGAACTCTTTCCGCAGGCCCGCATTTTGCGGATGGATGTGGATACGACTCGCAAGAAAGGCAGTCACCAAGCTCTACTTGACCAGTTTGGACGAGGAGAAGCAGATATTTTGCTTGGTACTCAGATGATTGCCAAAGGTTTGGATTTTCCCAATGTGACACTAGTCGGAGTTCTCAATGCGGATACGGCCTTAAATCTGCCTGATTTCCGTTCTTCTGAGAGAACCTTCCAGCTCTTGACTCAGGTGGCAGGTCGAGCAGGTCGGGCTGAAAAAGCTGGTCAGGTCCTGATTCAGTCTTACAATCCTCAGCACTACGCTATTCGATTTGCCAAGGATCAGGACTACGAAGGCTTTTACGCTTATGAAATGGGAATCAGACGACAACTTGGTTATCCACCTTACTATTTCACGATTGGCATTACCCTTTCTCACAAGAAAGAAGAAGAGGTTGTCAAACGTGCCTATGAAGTTATGAACATTTTGCGGTCAGGCTTGTCAGAGACCAGTAACATTCTTGGGCCAACGCCCAAACCCATCGCCCGTACCCACAACCTCTATCATTACCAGATTTTGATTAAATACCGTTTAGAAGATGAGCTGGGGCCGACTCTAAATCAGGTTCTGGCCCTGACTCAAGAACGGGAAAATAGTGATCTCCGTCTCAGCATTGACCATGAGCCACAGCAATTTTTATAAGAAGGAGAAGATATGACAAAACTAATCTTTATGGGGACACCCGACTTTTCAGCAACAGTCTTAAAAGGACTTTTGACAGATGACCGTTACGAAATTCTAGCCGTTGTGACACAGCCGGACCGCGCTGTTGGTCGTAAAAAAGTTATCCAAGAAACCCCAGTCAAGCAGGCTGCCAAGGAAGCAGGTCTTCCAATTTACCAACCTGAAAAATTATCTGGAAGTCCAGAAATGGAAGCGATTATGAATCTAGGAGCAGATGGAATTGTGACTGCTGCTTTTGGCCAGTTTCTCCCAAGTAAACTCCTTGATAGCATGGCCTTTGCGGTCAATGTCCACGCCTCCCTCCTTCCTAAACATCGTGGTGGTGCGCCTATCCATTATGCCTTGATTCAAGGGGATGAGGAGGCTGGTGTGACCATTATGGAAATGGTGAAGGAAATGGATGCGGGGGATATGATTTCTCGTCGCAGTATTCCTATCACAGATGAGGACAATGTCGGCACCTTGTTTGAGAAATTGGCGCTAGTTGGTCGTGATTTGCTTTTGGATACTTTGCCTGCCTATATTGCTGGTGATATCAAACCTGAACCGCAGGATACAAGTCAGGTTACTTTCTCGCCAAATATCAAACCCGAGGAAGAAAAGTTGGATTGGAATAAAAGCAATCGTCAACTTTTCAACCAAATCCGTGGGATGAACCCGTGGCCTGTTGCCCATACTTTCCTTAAGGGCGACCGCTTTAAGATTTATGAAGCTCTAGCTGTAGAAGGTCAGGGAAATCCAGGTGAGATTCTCTCTATCGGCAAGAAAGAATTGATTGTCGCAACGGCAGAAGGGGCTCTATCCCTCAAACAAGTGCAGCCAGCTGGTAAACCTAAGATGGATATTGCTTCCTTCCTCAACGGTGTTGGACGGACATTGACTGTAGGAGAACGATTTGGTGACTAAAGTAGAAACGGCTAGAAGTTTAGCCCTAGCAGTATTAGAAGATGTCTTTATCAATCAAGCATACTCAAATATTGCCTTAAATAAGCATCTCAAGGGAAGTCAACTTTCGGCAGCAGACAAGGGTTTGGTAACCGAGCTGGTCTATGGAACGGTAGCCCGTAAACTGACTCTGGAATGGTACCTATCCCACTTTATCGAAGACAGAGACCAGTTAGACAGTTGGCTTTATGTCCTTCTTCTCATGAGTGCCTACCAGCTCCGCTATTTGAACAAGATTCCAGATCATGCTGTAGTCAATGAAGCAGTAGAATTAGCCAAAGTCCGTAAAAAAGGCAGTGAAAAATTGGTCAACGCTGTCCTTCGCCGTATCTTGCGTGAAGGCTGGCCAGATATCACCAGCATCAAACGAAAAAATAAGCGTGACTCCATTGCCTATTCCCTTCCGGTTTGGCTAGTTGCCAAACTCAAGGAAGAATACGGAGAGGAGCGAGCGCAAGCTATTTTTGAAAGTCTCTTGGTGCGTAACAAGGCCAGTATTCGTGTGACTGATTTAAGCCGAAAAGAGGAAATTCAAGCCTTGTTGGAGGCTAGTGACTCATCCTTGTCTCCCTCTGGTCTGGTTAAGGAACAGGGACACTTTGCAGGGCATAATTTGTTTTCGGATGGAGCCATTACCATTCAAGACGAGTCCAGTCAATTGGTTGCGCCAACTCTTGATTTACAAGGTGATGAGAAGGTTCTAGATGCTTGTGCGGCTCCAGGTGGAAAAACAGCCCATATAGCTTCTTATCTCACGACAGGTCAGGTTACGGCTTTGGACCTTTACGATCACAAGTTGGACTTGATCCAAGAAAATGCTCAACGTCTGGGAGTTGCAGATCGGGTTCAAAGGCAAAAATTAGATGCCAGAAAGGTGCATGAGTTTTTTGGTCAGGATTCATTTGATAAGATTTTGGTGGATGCTCCCTGTTCAGGAATTGGTCTTTTGCGTCGAAAACCAGACATCAAATACAATAAAGAAACGGCAGATTTCGCGTCCTTACAGGAAATTCAGCTAGAAATATTAGGTAGTGTTTGTCAAACACTACGCAAAGGTGGTATAATAACTTATAGTACCTGTACTATTGTCTCAGAGGAGAATTTTCAAGTCGTTGAGGCGTTTTTAGAAAGTCATTCTGAGTTCGAGCAGGTAAAACTAGAACATGAATGTAAGGATATCATGAAAGACGGCTGTATCCTCATCACCCCTGAATTGTATGGAAGTGATGGATTCTTCATCAGTCAATTTCGCAAGATATCGGATTAGGAAGGAACTGACACATGGAAATTTCATTATTAACAGATGTTGGTCAGAAACGAACAAATAACCAAGACTATGTCAACCACTATGTCAATAGAGCTGGACGTACTATGATTATTTTAGCTGATGGGATGGGAGGTCATCGCGCAGGGAATATCGCTAGTGAAATGGCGGTAACAGACCTAGGTATAGCTTGGGTTGACACCCAGATCGATACAGTCAATGAAGTGCGTGAATGGTTCGCCAATTACCTAGAAATTGAAAATCAAAAGATTCATCAACTTGGACAAGATGATGCCTATAAAGGAATGGGAACAACTCTAGAAGCTGTTGCTATTATTGGCAATCAGGCTATCTATGCTCATATTGGAGATTCTCGTATCGGTTTGATTCGTGGAGAAGAGTACCACCAGTTGACGAGCGACCATTCTTTGGTCAATGAATTGCTTAAGGCTGGTCAATTGACACCAGAAGAAGCAGCTAGCCATCCACAGAAAAATATTATTACCCAGTCAATCGGTCAAAAAGATGAAGTTCAACCTGATTTTGGAATGATTACCCTTGAGCCAGGAGACTATCTCTTACTCAATAGTGATGGTTTGACTAACATGATTTCAGGCAGTGAGATTTGTGATATTGTAACCAGTGATATTCCTTTGGCAGATAAAACAGCGACGCTTGTGCGTTTTGCTAACAATGCAGGAGGTTTAGACAACATTACGGTTGCCCTTGTTTCTATGAACGAGGAGGATGCAGAATGATCCAAATCGGCAAGATTTTTGCCGGACGCTATCGGATTGTGAAACAGATTGGCCGAGGAGGCATGGCAGATGTCTATTTGGCCAAGGATTTAATTCTAGACGGAGAAGAAGTGGCAGTGAAGGTCCTGAGGACCAACTACCAGACGGACCCGATAGCTGTAGCTCGTTTTCAGCGTGAAGCGAGAGCTATGGCAGATCTAGACCATCCTCATATCGTTCGGATAACAGATATTGGTGAGGAAGACGGTCAACAGTATCTTGCAATGGAGTATGTTGCTGGACTAGACCTCAAACGCTATATCAAGGAACACTATCCTCTTTCTAATGAAGAAGCAGTCCGTATCATGGGACAAATTCTCTTGGCTATGCGTTTGGCCCATACTAGAGGAATTGTCCATAGGGACTTGAAACCTCAAAATATCCTTTTGACACCAGATGGGACTGCCAAGGTCACAGACTTTGGGATTGCAGTAGCCTTTGCAGAGACGAGTCTGACTCAGACTAACTCTATGCTGGGTTCGGTTCATTACTTGTCACCAGAGCAGGCGCGTGGTTCTAAGGCGACTGTACAGAGTGATATCTATGCCATGGGGATTATTTTCTATGAGATGCTGACAGGCCATATCCCTTATGACGGGGATAGTGCGGTGACCATCGCCCTTCAGCATTTCCAGAAACCACTGCCATCGGTTATAGCTGAAAATCCATCTGTGCCTCAGGCTTTGGAGAATGTTGTTATCAAGGCAACTGCCAAGAAATTGACAGATCGTTATCAGTCAGTTGCAGAGATGTATGTGGACTTGTCTAGTAGCTTGTCTTACAATCGTCGCAATGAGCCTAAACTGGTATTTAATGATACTACTAAGGCGGACACCAAGACTTTACCAAAAGTATCTCAGAGTACCTTGACTTCGATTCCTAAGGTGCAAACACAAAGTCCAAAGCCACAGGCTGCGAAGCCGAGTCAGCAGGTTTCAGAAGACAATTACGCAACCAAGCCTGTTAAGAAACGGAAATTTAGAGTACGTTATATGATTTTGTTGGCCAGCATTGTATTGGTGGCAGCTTCTCTTATTTGGATACTATCCAGAACTCCTGCAACCATTGCCATTCCAGATGTGGCAGGTCAGACAGTTGCGGAGGCCAAGGAAACGCTCAAGAAAGCCAATTTTGAGATTGGCGAGGAGAAATCAGAGGCTAGTGAAAAGGTGGAAGAAGGGCGGATTATCCGTACAGATCCTGAAGCTGGAAAGACTCGAAAAGAAGGTTCGAAAATCAATTTGGTTGTCTCATCAGGCAAGCAATCTTTCCAATTGAGTAACTATATCGGCCGTAAATCGACAGATGTTATAGCAGAACTCAAGCAGAAGAAGGTTCCTGAAAATCTCATCAAGATTGAGGAAGAAGAATCAAGTGAGAGCGAAGCAGGAACTGTTCTCAGACAGAGTCCAGCTGCTGGAACAACCTATGATTTGAGCAAGGCCTCAACGATTACCTTAACCGTTGCTAAGAAAGTAACCAGCGTTTCTATGCCAAGTTATAAAGGATCTAGTCTTGAATTTACTAAAAATAATCTTATTCAAATTGTTGGGATTAAGGAAGCCAATATTGAAGTTGTAGAAGTGTCGACAGCTCCTGATGGAACTGCTGAGGGTACAGTCGTTGAACAGAGTCCAAAAGCGGGTGAAAAGGTTGATTTGACTAAGACGCGTGTCAAGATTTCAATCTACAAACCAAAAACACCACCGTCAACGTCATCATCAGCACCATCCCAACGTGGAAACCAAGGTTCTACTACGACACCAAGTCAGGGGAACCAACAAGGAAATCAACGAGGGAATGCACCTGCTACTACTCAATCAAGTAGTGAAGGCAACCACGAAAATTCTCGTGATTAAACGAATCTTTGTCATGATTTCATGGCAAAGATTTTTTTTGACTCCAGATTTGTGATAGAATAGAGGAAGTTGATAAAAGGAGGAAAGCATGGAAGAATCAAAAGAATTAAATGCCGTTATTGATGTGATTATGTTAGCTGGAACCATTCTCCTCAAAAGTGGTTCAGAGATTCATCGCGTAGAAGATACCATGATTCGTATTGCGCATTCGCAGGGGATTATGGATTGCAATGTTCTTGCCATGCCTGCTGCCATCTTTTTCTCCATTGAAAATACCAATATTTCGCGAATGAAACGCGTGACCTCATCTTCTTATAATATTGAAAAAGTCTGTGATGTGAACCAGATTTCTCGTCAGTTGGTAGGAGGAAATCTTGATTTAGAGACAGCCTTCAAGCAATTGAAGGCCTTGCAAGCCCAGCCGCTTCCTTATACTAAGTTGCAGGTAACTTTGGCTGCGACCTTTAGTGCCCCTTTCTTTTCAGTTATGTTTAGTGGAAACATCTACGACGCACTTGGGGCAGGAGTGGCGACCTTATTTGGTTTTGCCTTTTCCCTCTATGTGGAAAAGTTTATCCGAATTCCCTTTGTGACGGCCTTTGCTGGAGCCTTTGTCTTTGGGATGATTGCCCAGTTTTGGGCTCGCTACACAGGTTTTCCTTCAACGGCAGATTTGATTATAGCTGGTGCGGTCATGCCGTTTGTACCAGGTATTGCCTTGACTAATGCGGTTCGTGATATTATGACTAATCACATAAACTCTGGTATGAGTAAGATGTTTGAATCTCTACTCATTACCCTTGCTTTAGGGGCGGGAACTTCTGTCGCCTTGGTATTGATGAATTAATATGACACTAACAACCTTTTTATTACAAGCAGTAGCAAGTCTTCTTGCAATTATCACTTTTTTAATCGTACTCAATGTTCAACGCTCTATGCTCTTACCTGGTGGGATTTTGGGCATGGCTGTCTGGCTAATTTATCTTTTGCTCAAGGAACCGACCAATGTTATTGTGGCTACTTTTATTGCAGCCATTATCGGTTCTTGTGTCAGCCAGATTTTAAGTATTCTTTATAAGACACCTGCTGTGGTCTTTATCTTAGCCATTTTGGCACCTCTGGTTCCGGGTTATCTCTCCTATCGGACAACTGCCTTTTTTGTGACGGGAGATTACAGTCATGCCATTGCTAGTGCAACCTTGGTTGTCATGTTGGCTTTGGTAATTTCCATTGGAATGGCTAGCGGAACAGTGATTCTCAGACTGTATCATTATATAAAAACACATTGAGTATAGTAGAGTTTTCAGAAACAAAAGAATTTTCTGAAAAATAAGACAAATAAATTGACAACGCTTTCTATATGTGCTATTCTATATATAGAAAGGAGGAAAAATCATGAAAAAATCACTATTTTCCTTATTGTCTGTAAGTCTACTGACTTTGTTGGTCAGTGCCAGTCCGGTGAGTGCATCATCTAGTTCAAATGAGGTTGATAAAGGCTACACCTCTTTTAGAAGTGTATTCTATATTAAGCGTAATAAAACTATAAGACACTATTATGGAACGGCTTCTGCTATTCCCACAACGTTTGATTATAAAGAAAATGTGGAGGGGAAATGGTACAGAGGGACTTTAACTTTAACATCAACCACTAGAACTGATAATGGGGGCTGGTACGCAACTTATTCTGGACAACTAGTTACAGCTATACATTAAATGAAAAGAGGTGCATCCAATGCAGAGGAAGCGTATGTTCTTTTATGTATCTTTTTTAACTCTTTTTCTTTTAGCTACCCCAGTCATGGTTTCTAGTTCAGGCTCAGAGTTTCAAAGTGGATTGCAAGAGCATCAGTTGATTGCTGAGAAGGTTAGTAAAACACTTGACAAGACATTTGATAAGGATATCAGAGAAATTCCGACCAGTCAGTTTTATCAAGAATTTGTAGATGAGATGGGAAGGACTTACTCAGGAGATTTGATCCTCCAGGAACTGATAACTGAGAATGGGGCTTATAAAGCTACTTATGTTGGTGAACTCTATAGCAACTAATCATTCTTTAAAACTATGACCAATAAGAGACTTGATTTGGTGAATCAAGTCTTTTTTCTCTCTTTTACTGCCATTTGTGATAAAATAGTATAGAACGATTTTTTACATGAATGATAAAACAGAGGTAAATATGACAATCGGTATTGATAAGATTGGTTTTGCGACCAGTCAATATGTCTTGAAATTACAAGACTTAGCAGAAGCGAGGGGAATTGACCCTGAAAAATTAAGCAAAGGACTCTTACTCAAGGAATTGAGTATTGCGCCCCTAACTGAGGACATCGTGACCTTGGCGGCCAGTGCAAGTGACTCTATTTTAACTGAGCAAGAAAGAGCAGAAATTGGTATGGTCATTGTGGCTACCGAGTCAGGAATTGACCAGAGTAAGGCTGCGGCCGTCTTTGTGCATGGTTTGCTGGGCATTCAGCCCTTTGCTCGTAGTTTCGAGATTAAAGAAGCTTGCTATGGAGCGACAGCGGCCCTTCATTATGCAAAACTGCATGTGGAAAATTCTCCAGAGTCCAAGGTCTTGGTCATTGCCAGTGATATTGCCAAATATGGTATTGAAACTCCAGGAGAACCCACTCAGGGTGCTGGAAGTGTGGCCATGTTGATTACACAGAATCCACGCATTATGGCCTTTAATAATGACAATGTGGCTCAGACTCGTGACATCATGGATTTCTGGCGTCCAAATTACTCGACAACGCCTTATGTAAATGGTGTCTATTCTACCCAACAATATCTAGATAGTTTGAAAACGACTTGGCTTGAATACCAAAAACGTTACCAGCTTACTTTGGATGATTTTGCAGCTGTTTGCTTCCACTTGCCTTATCCTAAATTAGCGTTAAAAGGCTTAAAAAAAATTATGGATAAGAGCTTGCCTCAAGAGAAAAAAGACCTCTTGCAAAAGCATTTTGACCAGTCTATTCTCTACAGTCAAAAGGTGGGGAATATCTACACAGGTTCGCTTTTCCTTGGACTTTTGTCTCTCTTGGAAAATACAGATAGCTTGAAGGCTGGGGATAAAATTGCCCTTTATAGTTACGGAAGTGGGGCTGTGGCTGAGTTCTTTAGTGGTGAATTGGTTGAAGGATATGAAGCTTATTTGGATAAAGAGCGCTTGAACAAGCTCAATCAACGAACTGCCCTATCCGTTGCAGACTATGAAAAAGTCTTCTTTGAGGAAGTAGACTTAGATGAAACAAATTCTGCCCAGTTTGCTGGCTATGAAAATCAAGATTTTGCCTTGGTTGAAATTGTTGACCACCAACGCCGTTATAGCAAGGTTGAAAAATAATGAAGATAAGTTGGAATGGATTTTCTAAAAAATCATACCATGAGCGCCTCGAGCTGTTAAAAGCTCAGGCGCTCCTTAGTCCTGAAAAACAAACCAGTCTGGAGCAGGATGAACAGATGAGTGTGACTGTGGCAGACCAGCTGAGTGAGAATGTAGTGGGAACTTTTTCTCTGCCTTATTCGCTGGTCCCAGAGGTTCTTGTCAATGGACAGGAATACACCGTTCCCTATGTGACAGAAGAACCATCTGTGGTTGCTGCGGCCAGCTATGCCAGTAAAATCATCAAGCGTGCAGGTGGTTTTACTGCTCAGGTTCATGAGCGCCGGATGATTGGGCAGGTAGCTCTTTATCAAGTTGCTGAACCTGAACAAGCGCAAGAGAAGATTGCAAACAAAAAGACTGAGCTCTTGGAGCTTGCCAATCAATCTTATCCTTCTATCGTCAAACGTGGAGGTGGGGCGCGTGATCTGCATGTCGAGCAGATAAAAGGCGAAACAGACTTTCTCGTTGTTTATATTCATGTCGATACCCAGGAAGCCATGGGTGCCAATATGCTCAACACCATGCTGGAAGCCTTGAAACCAGTCTTAGAAGAACTCAGTCAGGGACAGAGTCTCATGGGGATTTTATCAAACTACGCGACGGATTCTTTGGTGACGGCAAGCTGTCGCATCGCCTTTCGCTACTTGAGCCGCCAAAAGGATCAAGGACGAGAAATTGCGGAGAAAATTGCGTTGGCTAGTCAGTTTGCGCAGGCTGATCCTTATCGTGCAGCTACCCACAATAAAGGTATTTTTAACGGCATTGATGCTATTTTAATAGCCACTGGTAATGACTGGCGTGCCATCGAAGCTGGGGCCCATGCCTTTGCCAGTCGAGACGGGTGCTATCAAGGTCTCAGCTCTTGGCGTCTAGACTTGGAGACAGAAGAATTAGTTGGTGAGATGACACTACCCATGCCTGTAGCGACCAAGGGTGGCTCTATCGGCCTTAACCCTCGTGTAGCTCTCAGTCATGAATTGCCGGGAAATCCTTCTGCCAAAGAATTAGCTCAGATTATCGTATCTATCGGGCTTGCCCAAAATTTTGCGGCCCTCAAAGCCTTGGTGAGCATAGGAATCCAGCAAGGTCACATGAAATTGCAGGCTAAATCCTTAGCTCTTCTAGCAGGTGCTAGTGAATCCGAGGTAGCTCTCCTAGTCGAGCGCCTCATCGCAGATAAAACCTTTAACCTAGAGACAGCCCAGCGTTATCTAGAAAACTTAAGATCATAAAAAACTCAGACAGATCGGTCTGAGTTTTCTTGTGCTTATACTCTTCGAAAATCAAATTCAAACCACGTCAGCTTCGCCTTGCCGTACTCAAGTACAGCCTGCG